>JBFGFY010000078.1:0-14706 GCA_041579355.1 Longimicrobiales bacterium
CTGCAGGGCGCTGAGCTCATCGGGGCCGACGCGCCGCCCGAGGAGACGTGGAGTGGCCAGCGCTTCAGGGGCGCGCGCCCGGTCGTTCACCAGCCCGAAAGAAACGAGGGCCCCGGCTCGAAGCCGGGGCCCTCGGGCAAGTCGGAGCGCTCGTGCGGACGACTCAGGCGTCGTCGCCGTCCTCGTCGCCGAACTCCTTGCGGCGCCGAGCCGCCACGAACGCGAGGCCAGCCAGGCCGGTCGCGAGCAGCGCCATCGAGCCGGGCTCGGGCACGGCTACGCACTCGGGGAGATGGTTGGCCGGATTGTTGTTCGTGGTGAGCGGCCGCGGCGTCGTGGAGCCGGGGAGCTGCCAGACGCCGTACTTCGTCGAGCAGCCGTTGACCCCCTGGGAGTGCACGGCGACGCCGACCTCGTAGGGGCGGAAGTGGGTGCCGGTGATCGCGAAGGTGAAGTAGCCGGCCTCACCCGGGCTCAGGGGCGCCAGGCCCGAGTTCCCGTTCGGCGTGTTCCAGGCCCAGATGTGGTTCGGGAGGCCCGAGCCGCTCAGACCTTGATTCGACTCCGGGAGCCAAGCCGGCCCGTCGGGAGTCGAGGCGCTTCCGGGCGCCGCCGTCATCCCGTTCCTACCCGTGCCGAGATTGACGATCCCGACGCGGGTGAAGTTGCCGGGGCCACCGTTGTTGAGCACCCAGGCCCCGATGGTCTTGGTCGTGGGGTTGAAGCGCATTTCGACGGACATGCAGGTGGCGAAGTTGCCGCCACCGCCGCAGCCGGAGAACGTGAACAGCTGGGTCCACGTGGCCCAGCCCGCGGGGGCCGTCTGCGCCGCCGCGGGTACCGCAGCGAGCGCCGATGCCAGCAGAACGACCAATCCGACTTTCTTCATTGCGCTCCTTGCGCGAGGCGTAAGCCCACGGGGTAACAATTTAGTGCGCCCTTCACGACTTCGCACCACCCCACCCCCTCCATGCCAAGTATCCCAGCACGACCGGGTAGACCACCGACTGCACGGCCGTCTTGGCCACCGCTTTTTGAACTCCGACCCTCAGCTCCTCGGGCACCGTCTCCAGCGCGAGCTGCACGTTGGAGGCCCACAACGCGGCCCCCGCCAGGATCCAAACCAGCAGGACGAGCGCCGCACCCAGCCCGACGAGCCCCCACCAACGCCGCCCCACCCGATCCGAGGCGACGACCAACAGCCCGACTCCCAGCAGGAGGATCGGCAACCCGTTGAAGCTCTGGGTTACCGTCGCGAACTCCCATTCGCGGGTCCCGAGTCCCAATGGGAGCCACACCAGCGTGAAGTCCGCGCCTCCAACCACGATGAAAGCGAGCCCGATCCAGCCCAGCACCGCCCAGCCCCGGCTCGAATCGACCGGCTCGGCCGGTGATCGTCGGCTCTGTTCCTTCCCAGAGGCGACGATTTTCGGGTCGCTCACGGCACGCTCTCCTTGCAAAGGGAATACCGCGCGGATAAACAGTTGGCTCCGCCCGCCGCCGACCACCCTAACGCCTATCACGACAACGACTTCGGAGGTCCGGCGAGGAAGCCCGGGGGGATCCGGAGCCCCCGTCTTCGTTGTTGCGCCCCCGCTACACTTCGTGGTGACGATCGCTCAGAACGTGGCGATTCGGACCCACTGAGGGCCCACTCTACCTCTGGCGGGGAGCTCGTGTCAACGAGGGCGCGCTGCCCGAAACCCTTGTAAACCCGCGGCTTGCGGCGTAAGACTTCGGGCGGCTCTCCCCGGTGCTGACACCCTCGAATGGAGGACCTGCTGTCCCGACGGCTCGAGGCGCTCTCGGCCCACGTGGAGGGTATCGAGGCTGCTCTCTCGGCCCGGGGCACGGAGGGGGCGCCGGACTCCATGCGACGCCTCGCGCGCTCGCTGGCTCGGGCTGCCACCGAGGCCGATCTCGCGGACGTGGCGTCGCGGGCCGAGGCACTCCGCGACGCACCGGACGCCGAGCTGGAGTCGACCGCGCAGGCCCTGATCGACTTCCTGCGCCAAGCCCGGCCAGCGGCGCCTTCGGACGGCCACCAGCTGCTCGTCGTCGAAGACAGCAAGACGGTGGCTGCCGCCCTCCTCGCGTACCTCGAAGACGAAGCCCGCACCCTGCACCTCGCAACGAGCGCGGAGGAAGCCGAGCGCATCCTCGAGGAGCACCCGATCGACCTCGTGATTCTCGACCTGATCCTGCCCGACCGGGACGGCCGCGACCTGCTTCTGCAGCTCCGCGAGGACGCGGCCACCGCGAACCTCCCCGTCCTCGTCCTCTCGGCGAGCACGAGCACCGTCGCGCGCGCGGAGTGCCTCGCGGTGGGTGCCAGCGATTTTCTCGCGAAGCCGGCCGACCCGCAGCTTCTCCGCGCGTCCGTGGCGCGCCACCTCAGCGACTACCAGCGGGATGCCGACGCGCGCACGGACCGCACGACGGGCTTCCTCAGCCGCGCAGGCCTCACCGAGGTGTACCGGGCCTTGCAGGCACCGAGCGGGAAGGTCGAAGGTCCGCTGGCCGTGGCCATTCTGGTGGTGACCCCGTACGACCTCGTGCTTCGCGACCGGGGCCGCGAAGAGGGAGACCGTTTGATGAAGGCGGTCGCCGGCCGGATCTCGGAGAGCCTCCCGGACGGAGCCCGCCTCGGTCGCTGGAGCGAAGCGGAGCTGGTGGTCCTCCTCCCGGGCACGAATCCTCAGGACGCCCGAGACCTGCTGGCGGACGGACTCTCCCGTCTCCTCGGAGCGGGCGGGCCCGTCGAGGAGTACCGGTCGGTGGAGATCGTGCTCTCCTTCGCAGCCGGCGTGACGATCGCGGATCGCGGCGCCGACCTGCGAGAGGCCGCCTTCGCCGCCGAGCAGTCGTTGCAGGTCGCGCGTCCGGAGGGAGAGCGCCTGAGCTTCGTCGCCCCGCCCGCTCTGACGGGCCCCTCCAAGATCCTGCTCGTGGAAGACGACCGCGTAACGGCCACGCTCATTCAGCATCGTCTGGTCCGCGAGGGGTTCGAGGTGATGGACTTCTTGAATGGAGAAGACGCGTACCGCTGGGCCTCGACGGGCGCGTTCGATCTCGCGATCCTCGACGTGAAGGTCCCGGGCATGGACGGCTTCGAGATCCTCGAACGGTTGAGGGCGATCCCCCGACTCGAGGACGTGCCGATCATCATGCTCACGGGCCTGGGCAGCGAAGACGACGTCGTCCGCGGACTCGAGCTGGGAGCCAACGACTATATGCCGAAGCCGTTCTCGCCGGCCGAGCTGCTCGCCCGTGTGCGAAGGCTGGTCGCGGAGTACCGGACGCCGCGCGCCGAGGGACTGCGACCGACGCGGGCAGGTGACCCACCCGGGGTCAGGGACCGCTGATCGCCGACTGGGCGGCGCGCTTGGGCGCCACGGCCGCCCTCGACAGGGGCTTCCTCGTTCTCGCGGTCGCGATCGCGATCCTCTTCGCGCTCTCGCTCGTCTTCGCGACCGTGGCGCTCGGGCTGAGGGTGCGGAACAACCGGCTCGAGCGCCGCCAGCGTGCGTTGATCGAACGCTGGGAGCCGGCAGTGCTCGACGTGCTCGCGGGCGCGGCCGACGACAGCGCGCTCCTGGACCTGGTGACGCCCTCCGACGAATCCTTCTTCCTGTCCTTCCTCCTCGGCTACGCTCGTCGCCTGCACGGGGAGGAGCGCGACACCGTCAAGAGGCTGGCCAAACCGTTCCTCCCCCGCCTCGCTGCCGGGGCCCGCGAGGGGAGCGCCGAGGAGCGCGGCCAGACGATGCAGGTCCTCGCCGGCCTGGGTCTGCCCGACCACGCCGACACGGTCGCGGCCGCGCTCGAGGACCGCTCCCCGGTGGTGGCGATGATCGCGGCGCACGGGCTCTACCGCCGGGGCTACGAGGCGTACTTCCCCCTCGTGCTCCGACACCTGCCGCGGTTCACGCTGTGGAGCCGCAGCTTCCTCGCAAGCATGCTGACACGCGGCGGACCCGCGAGCGCGCCTCCCTTGCGGGACACCCTGGCCGACCCGGCCCGCCCGCCGCTCGTGAGGGCCGTCGCCGCGGACGCCCTGACGCTCCTCAACGACATCGAGTCGGTGGCTGTGGCTGCCAAGATCCTCGAGGACCCGGAACAGCGCGACCGCGAGCTTCTCGTAGCGAGCATCCGTCTCGTCCGGCGGCTCGGCCACCAGGACCACACCCGCCTCCTCCGCCCGCTCGTGAGCGTCCCGGATCCGGTGATTCGGGCAGCCGCCGTGGGTGCGCTCGGGGCCCTCGGGGGCCCGGAGGACGTGCCCACCCTCCAGGACGCGCTCGACGACGAGGCCTATTGGGTGTCCCTGGAGGCCGCCCGAGGCCTCCTCGCCCTCGGCGCCGGCGACGAGCTCGAGCATCTCGGCGCCTCGTCGAGCCCGTGGGCGGCGCTCGCCCGGCAGGTCCTGAGCGAATGAGCGAGTCCGGACTACTTCTGGCCGCCGCCTACTTCCTCGACGGGTTCAACCTCGTCGTCATCGCGTACTTCGTCCTGCTCAACTCGGTCTACCTGGCGATGAGCGTTTTCGCCTTCTGGTCCTTGCGCCGCTACGCCATCCGGATGCGCACGGTGGACGTGGCCGAGATGATGGCCACTGCGGGTATGCCACCGGTCACCCTGCTGGCACCGGCCTACAACGAGGAAGCGACGTGCGTGGAGGCGGTCCGGTCCCTCCTCACACTGCGGTATCCGAACTACGACATCATCGTCATCAACGACGGCTCGAAGGACGGCACGATGCAGCGGCTCCGAGAGGCCTTCGAGCTCGTGGACGCGCCTCGCGCCCCGGTCGCGGCGATCCCCACCGGGGCCGTGCGCTCCGTGCTGCACAGCCGGCGGTACCCGAGCCTGTGGGTCATCGACAAGGAGAACGGTGGCAAAGCCGACGCCTTGAACTCCGGGCTCAACTACTGCCGCACACCGCTCTTCTGCGCGATGGACGCGGACAGCCTCCTCGAGCCCGAGGCCCTGACGCGGATCGTGCGGGCCTTCCTGGAAGACTCCACCACCGTCGCGGCCGGAGGCGTGATCCGAATCGTGAACGGTTGCCGGGTGCGCGCGGGCATCGTCGAGGAAGTGCGGCTGCCCGACAACCGGTTGGCCCGCATCCAGGTCCTCGAGTACCTCCGCTCCTTCCTCTCCGGGCGCATGGGATGGGATACGCTCGACGCCACGCTCATCATCTCCGGTGCCTTCGGGATGTTCCAGCGCTCCGTGGTCACCGAGGTCGGCGGGTATGCGACCGACACCGTGGGCGAGGACATGGAGCTCGTGGTGCGCATCCACAGGCACTGCCGCGAACAGGGGAGACAGTATCGAATCGCGTTCGTGCCCGATCCCGTCGCATGGACCGAGTGCCCTGAGTCGCTGCGCGTGCTGGGGAGGCAGCGCGACCGGTGGCAGCGCGGTCTCCTCGAGTCGCTGTGGCGCCACCGCGTCATGCTCTCCAACCCGCGCTACGGCAAGGTGGGCATGCTGGCATTCCCCTACTTCTTTTTACTTGAAGTATTCGGGCCTATTATCGAAGGTTTGGGCTATGTCACGTTCTTGATCGCGTTGCTGCTCGGTCGGGCGTCGATGCCGTATGTGATCGCATTCCTGTCGGTTGCGTTCGCGTTCGGGATCGCGCTCTCCTTCGCGGCGGTCGGTCTCGAGGAGCTGAGCTTCCGGAGATATCCCCGGTTCAAAGACCTGCTCCGGCTGCTGGGCGTCGCGGTCTCGGAGAACTTCGGCTACCGCCAGCTGTCGACCTACTGGCGCATACGCGGCATGGTCGCCAAAGTGCGCGGCGCGAAGGCATGGGGGGCGATGGAGAGGAAGGGGTTCCAGGTCACGCGGTGACCAGCGTGACGGGTGGCGGAAGGGGTTCGAACATCTCGAATCGTGGCCGCGGACACGCGGCCGGCTAGATGGAAGCAAGCACCAGCGAAATCCAACCGCGGTACCGGGACCTCGTCGAGAACAGCCTCGGTCTCATCTGCATGCACGACCTGCGGGGCCGCCTGGAGTGGGTGAATCCCGCCGCGGCCACCATCCTCGGCCGCGACGGCGGCAGCATGGTGGGCAGGAGCCTCGCCGACTTCATCGCCAACAAGGCGGCGGTCGCGACGTACATCGAGAGGATCCGGGAGAACGGTCACGACCAGGGATGGCTCGAGGCCCTGCACGCGAACGGCTCCTCGATCTACCTCCAATACCATAATGTCCTGGTCCAGCCGCCCGACCGGGACCCGTACGTGCTGGGGCACGCGCAGGACGTCACGGAGCTCGTGATCACGGAGAAAGAGCTGCGCGTGGCCCGCGACCAGCTCAGCCGCCTCATCGCCGCGAGCCCGGCCATGATCTTCAGCGCCAAGCCTTCCGGGGACTTCGGCACGACGTACATGAGCCCGAACGTGCGCGAGATCATGGGCTACGACCCCGACCAGTTCAGAGGCCCGTTCTGGATCGACCACGTGCATCCCGAGGACCGGGACCGGGTGCTCGACGAGATCCAGAGCAAGCTCCTGGTCGGCGGCTCCAACGTGATGGAATACCGCTTCCTGCACGCGGACGGCACCTACCGGACCATGAAGGACGAGCAGCACATCCTGCGTGACGAGCTGGGTGAGCCGATCGAAATCGCGGGCTACTGGATCGACGTCACCGAGGAGCGTCGCCTGACCGAGGCGATGGATCGATGGTTCGCCAGTAGCCTGGACATGGCTTGCCGCATCGACGTGAACGGGCGCTACACACGCGTGAACCCCGCGTTCGAGCGAATCTTGGGCTACCCGTCGGCGGACCTGCTCGGCCAGCCTCTGCTCCACTTCGTGCATCCAGAAGAGCTGGAGAACACTTCGAGGATCCTGCGAGGTCTCTGGGGCGCGGAGGGTCCGGACCGCTTCGAGTGCCGGTACCGGCACGAAGATGGGTCGTACCGTTGGATTCAATGGGACGCGCACCCGTACACCGGCCGCGGCTTCATGTACGCCGCCGGACGCGACATCACCGAGGCCAAGAACCGCGAAGTGGAGCTCAAGCGCGCGAAGCTCGCCGCCGACCGCGCCAACGAGGCGAAGAGCGAGTTCCTCGCCAATGTCAGCCACGAGATCCGGACGCCGATGAACGGCATCATCGGCATGACCGAGCTCGCCCTGGACACGCAGCTCAGCGACCAGCAGCGCGAGTACCTTCAGATGGTCCAGAGCTCCGCGATGGCGCTGCTGGACGTGATCAACAGCGTGCTCGACTTCTCGAAGATCGACGCGGGTAAGCTGCAACTCGAGGAGATCGACTTCACGCTGCGCGACACGATCACCGGGGCCCTCAAGCCACTCGGCCTCGTGGCCAACCGCAAGGGGCTCGAGCTCCTGTACGACGAAGGGCCCGGCATCCCGGAGCGGCTCCGTGGCGACCCGGGGCGCTTGCGACAGGTCCTGACGAACCTGGTCGGGAACGCCGTGAAGTTCACGGATGAGGGTGAGGTCGGCGTCACGATCGAGAAGGTCCGCGACCTCGAGGACGGCGTGGACGTACGGTTCGAGGTCCGGGACACCGGGATCGGTATCCCCGCCGACAAGCTCGACTACATCTTCGAGTCCTTCCACCAGGCCGACGGCAGCACGAGCCGGCGCTTCGGTGGGACGGGCCTCGGGCTCTCGATCGCTTCGGGCATCGTCGGCACCATGGGTGGGGAGATCGTCGTGGAGAGCAGTGAGGGCGTTGGTAGCCGCTTCCATTTCACTGTGACGCTCAAGCACAGCGCCCAACCTTCTCGGGCTCCGACGCTCCCTCAGGCGCAGCTCCGCGGCCTACGCGTGCTCGTGCTCGACGACAGCGAGACGAACCGGCGCATACTCGAGGGCTTCCTCGACCGCATGGAGATGGAGCCGGTCGCGGTCGCATCCGGAAAGGAGGCCTTGGAGATCCTCGACGGCTCGCACCGCGCAGGTGAGCCGCTCGACATGCTCATCACCGACGTGCACATGCCGGAGATGGACGGCTTCGAGGTCGCCCGGCGGGTCCGCGACGACCCGCGCTTCAACGAGCTCGTGATCCTGACGATCACGTCGGCCGGCCGGCCGGGCGACGGCGCGCTCTGCGAGGAGCTCGGCATCTCGTCCTATCTATTGAAGCCGATCACGCCTACCGAGCTGCGCGACGCGATCCAGCTCACGCTCGCCCAGGACCGGCGCCCCCAGGGCGAGAAGCAGCTCGTCACGCGCCATTCCCTCCGCGAGGCCTGGGATTCCCTCCGGGTCCTGCTCGCGGAGGACAACCAGGTAAACCAACGGCTCGCGATGCACATCCTCGAGCGCCTCGGCCACCAGGTATCGCTCGCCCATAACGGCCGGGAGGCGCTCGAGCTGATGGAGCGGGAGCGCTTCGATCTCGTGCTCATGGACATCCAGATGCCTGAGATGGGAGGCGTCGAGGCGACGCGCTTGATCCGCGAGCGAGAAGCGAGGGAGGGAGGCCACGTCCCTATCGTCGCGATGACCGCTCACGCATTGGTCGGAGACCGCGAGCGCTTTCTCGAAGCGGGCATGGACGAGTATATCTCGAAGCCCATCAGTCAGGAGAGGCTGCGCGAGGTGGTGAGAAGCCTCGGGTCCTCGCGGGCCAAGAAGAAGGCGAAGGCGACCCAATCCCCGCGACCGGAGGAGGAGCCGGTGCTTGAATCCGAGTCCACAGGAGCCGCCGACCAACCGTTCGACCGAGAGGCCCTGCTCGCGCGGGTGGAGTCGGACCGGGAGCTCCTCGCGACCTTGGTCGGTATCTTCAAGGCGGATCGGCCCAACTTGCTGGCGGCCATCGAGAAATCGCTCGAGGCACAAGACCCCGCCGAGCTCTCCGCTTCCGCCCACACCATGAAGGGAGCGCTCGGGGTCTTCGGAGTCGAGCCCGCGCGCACGATCGCCTCGAAGCTCGAGGACGCGGGCCGGGAGGGCCGCCTCGGAGATGCCCCCGCCCTGTTCGCGCGCCTGGGCGAAGCGGTGGTGGACGCGGAGGCCGCTCTCGAATCGTTCCTGCGGGAGCTCGAATGAGCCGTCTCACCCTCGTTGCGGTCGCCCTGACGGTGCTCGCGCCGCTCGCGTGTGACGCCCAGTCGCAGCGCCGCTCGCGGACACCCACCGTGCCCGCGCCGAGCATCACCGAGTACACTCCGCGCTCGACCTTGGTCGTGCCCGCGCACGAGGTGCCGCGTGCGAGGTTCCCCGTGGTCGACTTCCACGGGCACCCACCCGACCTCTCGTCGCCGGACGCGATTCGACGGGTCGTCGAGGCGATGGACGCGCTCAACCTCGGCGTGATGGTGCAGGCCCGGCCGAGCTCGGGGGAGCGCCTGCGGCGCCAGATCGAGGCGGTGAGGCAAGCGGGGCACGCGGACCGGTTCGTCTTCTTCGCCTCCCTCGACCTGGGCAACGTGGGACCGGGATCAGGGGCACGCATCGCGGCGCAGCTCGAGGAGGACGTGCGCGCGGGCGCCGTGGGCGTGGGCGAGCTGATGAAGAGCTTCGGCCTGACCATCCGGAAAGCGGACGGCTCGCGCCTGGCGCTCGACGACCCCGAGCTCGACCCGGTCTGGCAGACGGCGGGCCGGCTGGGCGTCCCGGTGTTCATCCACGTGGGTGACCCGCCCGAGTTCTTCGAGCCCCACGACCTGGAGAACGAGCGCTGGCTGGAGATGGCGCTCTTCCCGGACCGCGTGCTCAACGACCGCTCGCGCTTCCCGAGCTTCGAGGGGCTGGTCGCCGAGCGCGACCGCCTCATAGCCAAGCACCCCAACACGACGTGGGTACTCGCCCACATGGGGTGGCACACCCACGACCTGGCACGGCTCGGAGCGATCTTCGACCGTCACCCGAACGTGCTCGCGGAGGTCGGGGCCGTGCTCTACGATCTCGGCCGCCAGCCGCGCTTCGCGCGCCAGTTCTTCATCGACTACTCGGACCGGATCCTCTTCGGGAAGGACTCCTTCGCCCCCGACGAGTACCCGTACTACTGGCGCGTCTTCGAGACCGCCGACGAGTACTTCGACTACTACCGCGACTACCACGCGTTCTGGAAGCTGTACGGGATGGACCTGCCGGAGGACGTGCTGCGTGACGTCTACTACCGGAACGCCCTCCGGATCATCCCGCGGATGCCGACGGCGGCGCTCCCGACGCAGTAGGCCGAACCAGCCGCGACAGAACCCACGGCGCGGCCAGGCTCGCGGCTGCGAGCAGCCAGAGCGCGAGCGCGATGGGGGATTCGAAGAGCCCACCCCAGTCGCCACCCGAGAGAGCCATCGCGCGGCGCAGGCTCCGCTCCATGATGGGGCCGAGCACGAGCCCCAGAATCACGGGGGCGAGCGGGTAGTCGAGCTTGCGCATGAGCCAGCCGAGCACGCCGAAGCCGGTCATCAACACGAGGTCCAGGCCGCTCTGGTTCACGGCGTAGACGGCCACGAAGGCGAGCGCCGTTACCCCCGGCATCAGGAACCAGCGCGGCACCGTGAGGGCCCGCACGAAGACCCCGACCAGGGGCAGGTTGAGCGCCAGCAGGAAGGCGTTGCCGATGTACATCGACGCCGCGAGCCCCCAGAAGAGGTCGGGCTGCTCCGTCAGGAGGAGCGGTCCCGGGGTCACCCCGAGGCCGATCAACGCACCCAAGAGCACGGCCGTCGTTCCGCTCCCAGGCACACCCAACGTCAGCAGCGGGATCAGGGCCCCGTTGGCCGCGGCGTTGTTCGCGGCTTCGGGTGCCGCCACGCCACGGATGTCGCCCTGGCCGAATCGGCCGTCCTCACCCAGAACGCGCTGCTCCGTGCTGTAGGCGAGGAACGACGCGATCGTGCCCCCGGCGCCGGGGAGCACGCCGACCAGAAAGCCCACCGCGCTGCCGCGGACCATCGACCATCCGGTGGACGCGAGCTCCCGGGCCGAGACCATCACCCGCCCCACGTCCGCCGCGGCCGCACGGCCTCGCTCCGACTCCTCGAGGAGCTGGAAGACCTCGCTCACCGCGAAGAGCCCGATCGTCACGACGACGAAGTCCATTCCGTCGAGCAGGTGCAGAGACCCGAAGGTGAAGCGCGGGATGGCACTGTTCGGATCCAGCCCGACGGTCGCGAGGAAGAGGCCGAGGCCCGTGGCCGCGAGACCGCGCATGACGCTCGACCCGGAGAAGCTCGAGAGCGCGGAGAAGGCGAACACCATCAGCGCGAAATACTCGGCCGGGCCGAAGCGGATCGCCCACTCCGCGAGCAGCGGCGCGAAAAGGACCAGCGCGAAGATCGACGCGGTGCCGCCCACGAAGGACGCGATGGCCGAGATGGCGAGCGCGGGGCCGGCGCGACCGGCGCGAGTCATCGCGTGGCCGTCGAGCGCCGTCACCACGGCGGACGCGGTGCCAGGCACGTTGAGGAGGATCGTGCTGATCGAGTTTCCGTACTGCGAGCCGTAATAGATCCCGACCAGGAGGATGAGCGCAGTCTCGGGCGGGAGTCCCGTGGCGAAGATGATGGGAATGAGCACGGCGATGGCGTTGATCGGGCCGATGCCGGGAAGCATCCCGACGAGGGTGCCCACCAGGACGCCCGCGAACGCCAGCGCGAGGTTCACTGGCTGCAGCGCGACCCCGAAGCCCGACGCGACGAGCCTCAGCGAATCCACAGAGAGCCCACCGGCAAGGGAAGCGCGAGCACCCAGACGAAGAGGAGCCAGAGTGCGGCTACGAGTCCGGCCCCCAGCACGACGCTCCGCTTGGGCGGCCCGTCGTAGAGCACGGAGAGCGACGCCACGACGGCCGTCGTGGACACGAAAAACCCCAGCAGCGGGAGGAGGAGCGCGTACGCCGCGAACGAGGCAACGGCCACGAGCAAGGACAGCGCCACGCGTCGCTCGGGCCACTGGACCGAATCGCCCGACACACCCGGCCCACCGCCGACAAACTCCCTGCTCCCGGCGACGAACAGGAGCACTGCCGCCAGAGCCGGGAGCGCCTTCGGTCCGACGGGGTCGGTCATGAAGCCCACCTCGAAGGTGCGCGCCTCCCAACCCACGAGCAGGCCCGCGAGCGCGAGCACGGCGCCCGCTATCCTCCGGCTGGTTCGTTTCCTCTCGGGGGTCACGGGAGGAGGCCGATCTCGCGGGAGACGCGCCGGAAGTCGACGACCTGCTCCTGCACGAAGGCGGCGAACTCGTCGCCGACCAAGTAGAAGGGCTCCAGTCGGCTGCGCCGCCTCTCTTGCTCCCAGGCCTCCGAGGCGCCCACCCGACGCAGCAGGTCCACCCACGCGCGGTAGCGCTCGTCCGAGATGCCCGCGGGCACGTAGAAGCCGCGCCAGGTGACCCAGGTCACGTCGTACCCGGCCTCACGCGCGGTGGGCACGCCCGCCAGCACGCCGCCGAGCCGCTCGGGTGACAGCACGGTGAGCACCCGCATGCGGCCCGCCGCGAGCTGCCCCTCGATCTCGGAGGACTCACCGGAGAAGACGTGCACGAAGCCCCCGAGCAGCGCGGTCATCGCCTCTCCTCCGCCGTCGAAAGGCACGTAGCGGATGCGTCGAGCGTCGACCCCGGCGGCCCTGCCGAGCAGGAGGACCTTCATGTGGTCCTGCCCCGCGACCGCGCTCCCGCCGCTGACGATGACGCTGCCCGGGTCGGCCCGCAGGGTGACCAGCAGCTCCTGGAGCGTTCGCCACGGGGCGTCGGCCGCGACGGCCAGGATCCCGAACTCGGCGCCCAGCGCGCCGACCCAACGGACGTCATCGACGGCGAGGGGCCCGTACTGCTCCTGCGCGAGGCGGAGCGTGGTCGAGGGGCTCGCGGCCACGAGGAGCGCGGGGTCGCGGGCGCGCGCGGCCACCGTGCGCGCGAATGCCACACCCCCGCCGGCCCCGGGCACGTTGATCGTACGCATGAGCCCGGGGGAGAGGCCCGCCTCGGCCAGGACGCGCGACAGCGAGCGGCAGGTCAGGTCCCAGCCGCCGCCGGCCGCCGCGGGCGCGATGCACTCCCACCCGCGCGACTCGGAGGGCGGAGCGCACTGGACCGTGGCAACCGCGAGCAGCGCCGCCGCGAGGCCCGGGGACGCCCGTCTGACTCGCATCACATGGCTCCTAGGAGGACAGACGGGGGTGCTAGGCCTCCCGTCAGAACAGCTCGTCGATCCGCCTTTTCTGTATCGCCTGCCACGCGAGCACGCTCAGCGCCCGCACACCCTCGATGAGGCCCGCGTAGCGCGGATCGGTCGTCTTGCCCGAGACATACCGCGCATAGAGCTGCTGCACGATCACGGCCACCTTGAACAGGCCGTACGCATAGTAGAAGACGACGTGCTCCACGTCGCGGCCGCTCGCGCGGGCGTACGCCTCCACGAACTCGGTCCGGCTCGGTGTGCCCGGCCAGAGGGTCGGGCTCAGCCGCGCCGCACGCACCTCCGGAGGATCGCTCGGCTGGATCCAGTAGGCGAGCGAGGTCCCGAGGTCCATGAGCGGGTCGCCCAGCGTCGCCATCTCCCAGTCGAGCACGGCGATGATGCGAGACCAGTCCTGCGGGTCGAGCACGACGTTGTCGTGTTTGAAGTCGTTGTGGATGAGCGCGGACCGGCTCTCCTCCGGAATCGCGTCCCGCAGCCAAGCAGCGACCTTGTCCGCCTCCGGGACCTCGTCGGTCTCCGCCTTCCGGTAGCGCTTGGTCCACCCTTCGATCTGGCGGGTGGCGTAGCCGGCCGGACGGCCGAGATCACCGAGGCCGGCCGCCTCGTAGTCGACGGCGTGCAGCTCCGCGAGCGTCTGCACGAGGGCTTTCGCGATGCGGCCCGTGAGGGTCGGATCGGGCACCATCTCGTCCGGCACGCCCTTTCGCAGGATCACGCCCTCGACCCGCTCCATGAGGTAGAAGGGAGCGCCGAGCACCGCCGGATCGTCGCAGTAGGCGAGCGGACGCGGTGCCTTGGCGTACACGGGGCTCAGGTGCGAGAGGATCCGGTGTTCCCGGCCCATGTCGTGGGCGGTCGCGATCTCGACCCCCCCGGGCGGACGTCGCAGGATGAGTGAACGGTCACCCACCGTGACCAGGTACGTGAGGTTGGAGTAGCCGCTGGGGAACTGCGCGAGGCCGATTGAGCCGGCCGGAAGGGCCGGAAGAACGTCACGGAGGTAGTCGCCGAGCCGGCGTGCGTCGACCTCCTCCCCGGGACGCACCGGGCCCGGCGCGTCGAGGAACTCACCATGGCTCACGACGAGAGGCGCAGCCCGTAGTCGCGAAGGATGAGGCGCGCGACCCGGCTCATGTGCACCTCGTCCGGCCCGTCGTAGATACGGGCGCCACGCTCGTGGCGCACCCAATGCGAGAGCAGCGTATCGTCGGTCACCCCGAGGGCACCGTGCGCCTGCACCGCCCGGTCGAGCACGCGGTGGAGCACGTTCGCGGCGTAGAACTTGATGAGCGAGATCTCGATGCGCGCGGCTTCGGCACCTTCGCGGTCGATCTTGGCCGCCGCGTCGAGGATCATGAGCCGGGCTGCGTTGATCTCCGCGCGGCTCTCCGCGATCCAGTTCTGCACCGTCTGCTTACTCGCCAGCGGCACGCCGGGCTTGAGCTGCCGGGTGGCCGCTCGCTCGCACATCATCTCGAAGGCGCGCTCGCAGATGCCCATCCAGCGCATGCAGTGGTGGATACGGCCCGCGGCGAGGCGCTCCTGTGCGATGGC
>JBFGFY010000079.1:0-14435 GCA_041579355.1 Longimicrobiales bacterium
AGGAGGCCGGCCGGTAGAAGTCGTGCTGGGTGTCGTCCTCGCGAGACCAGATCACCTTGACCGGGCCCTCCACCTTTCCCGCGAGCTCGGCGGCCTCGCGCACGAAGTCGCGCTCGGCGCGGCGGCCGAAGCCACCTCCGAGGAAGGTGGTGATGACCTCGGTGTCGTCGGGGTCGACGCCCGCGGCGTCGGCTGCCACCTGACGGGCGCCGCCTCCGGCTAGGCCCGGCGCATTCTGGAACTGTGTGGCAGCCCAGACCGTGCAGCGGCCGTCCCGCACCCACGCGGTGCAGCTCATCGGCTCCATCGTCGCGTGCGCCAGATAGGGGAGGCGGTAGACCGCGCGAACGAGGGCCGCCCCCCCGGCGAGCACCGCTTCGGCGTCGCCCTCGTCCGCGACCGAACGACCGTCCGGTGCTGCCGCCTCGAAGCGGCGGAAGATCTCCGCGTCGTCGAGCGAGGCCCCGGGCCCCTCGTCCCATTCGATCCGGAGCGCGGCCCGCCCTTCCGAAGCCGACACGTAGCCGTCGGCCACGACCGCCACGCCGCTCCCGATCTCTACCACCTCGGACACACCCGGCACCCGCAGCGCCGCGGAGGCGTCGAACGACCGTACCCGCCCGCCGAACACCGGACAGCGGGCGACCATCGCCACACGGGCGTCGGGCGGTCCCGCGTCGATGCCGAACACGGCCCGGCCCGTCGTCTTCTCCGGGACGTCCAGCCGGGGGAGCGAAGTACCGATCAACGTGAACTCGGAGGGGTCCTTGAGCGGCACTTCGTCCGGCACGTCGAGGAGCGCCGCCTCGGCGGCCAGCTCCCCGTAGCCCAGGCGCTCTCCGCTCGGTGCCACGACCGTCGCGTCCTTGGTCGTCAGCTCTTCGGCCGGTACGCCCCACCTGCGCGCCGCCGCCTCCCGCAGCATCCAGCGCGCCTTCGCCCCGGCCTCGCGCAGCGGCAGCCAGGAGTCCTTCACGCTCGTGCTGCCGCCCGTCGCCTGCACGCCGAACTGCCCGTACGCGGGGTGCGCCGGCGCGAACGCGTAGGAGATCCGGTCCCAGGGGACGTCGAGCTCCTCGGCCACGAGCTGTGGGAGCGCGGTCGCGACGCCCTGACCCATCTCGGACTTCCCGACCATGACCGTGACGCTCCCGTCCGTGTCGATGCGCAGGAAGGCGTCGGGCGCGAAGGCCGCGTCCGTCGGGGGCAGGCCCGGCCCGCGGGTCAGCCGCCAACCGACCCCGAGCGTGAGCCCGGCGCCGGCCACCGCGCCCACCTTCACGAAGGTCCGGCGGGACAGCCCTCCCTTCTTCTCGTCTCCCTCCACGGCCGCGCCGTCGTTCACGGCGGCGCCGTCCGGGCGGGTCTCGGCGGCGCTCATTGGTCGCCTCCGCCGTCCGCGTCGTCCGTGGCGAAGGCCGGGCGCGTCCCAGCGTCCGCCGCGCGGTGGATCGCCCTTCGGATCGCCCCGTAGGTGCCGCAGCGACAGATGTTTCCCGACATCGCGGTGTCGATGTCGTCGTCGGTGGGTCGGGCGTTGCCCGCGAGCAGCGCGACGGCCGAGAGGATCTGCCCCGACTGGCAGTAACCGCACTGCGGAACCTGCTCCTCCACCCAGGCGCGCTGCACCGCGTGGGAGCCGTCGGCCGAGAGGCCTTCGATCGTGGTGATCTCCGCCCCTTCCGCGTCGCCGACGGTGAGCTGACAGGACCGCATGGGCCGCCCATCGACGAGCACCGTGCAGGCGCCGCACTGGCCGATCCCACAACCGAACTTCGTGCCCGTGAGGCCGACGTTCTCGCGCAGCGCCCAGAGCAACGGGCGCGTGCGAGGCACGCCCACCTCGCGGGTCTCGCGGTTCACACGGAGCGTGGGCATGGCGGGACTCCTCTCAGCGGGACGCGGACCCTCGAAAGGTGCGGAGGGCTGTCGCCGCGCACAACGGAGCGGGCCCCCAGGCGCAGCGCGGGTTTCCGGGACGCTCCCCCGGGCCCGTGCACTCCCCGACAGGCTTTTCCGCACCGATGGATAGGGCCGGCCGCGTGGTCGGCTCGGGAAAGGCCTACTGACGGGAGGTGAACCATGCCTGCCAAGCTTCGCGCGACCCTCCTGCTGTCGATAGCGCTCCTCGCCGGTTGCGAGGAGAAGAGCCCCACGGCTCCGCCCGTGACCGTCCAGGTTGCGAGCGTCGAGATCACGGCGGAGACAGACACCCTCACGGCCCTCGACGCGACGACGCGGCTCACCGCCGTCGCGAAGGACGCCAGCGGTGCGGTTGTATCGAACGTTTCCATCACGTGGACCTCGGCGACGCCGCAGGTCCTCACCGTCACCGGGGGGACCTCGGGCACCGCCGAGGCCCGAGCGATCGGGCGCGGCTCGGCTCAGGTGACGGCGGCCACCGGCGGGGTGACGGGGAGCAAGGAGCTCCACGTAGCCCAGAGGGTGGCCACGGTCCGGATCGCGCCCTCGACGTGGGACGCCGGCTGGATCGGGGCCCGTCAGCAGTTCACCGCCACCGCGGCCGACGCCAACGGACATGAGGTGCCCGGCGTCACCGGCTTCGCTTGGACGTCGACGAACGAGCCGGTGACCCGGATCGACGCGAGCGGCCTCGCCATCGCGGCGGCCGCCGGTTCGGCCGAGGTGAAGGCCGAGGTGATGACCAAAGTCGGGAGCGCGGCCGTGACCGTGCTCAACGGCGGCTCGGGGGGCCTGGCGAGCGGCGTCGCCTACTCCGTGTGGTTCGGGCGCACCGACGACGCCCCGGCGGTGCTCGTCGACGGGTCGCTGCAGGTGTTCGGCGGTGTCTATCCCGACGCGCGTAACCCCGTCGACCCGGTCTGGAGTCAGCCCAACGTGGCCAAGTTCCAGTTTTGGAGAGACCGCATCGGGCTGTTGACCGACGTGCACGGAGGGGTGGGGACCTTGCGGGTGCGAGACCGAGTCGGCGAGTGGGTCACGCTCGCGACGGGGAATGCTCGTGACTTCGCGCTCGAGGGGGACCACATCGCGGTGCTGCACGACGACGGCTCCTTTCGGGTGAAGTCGGGGGTGCACGGGGCGTGGACGACGCTGGCCACGGGGGGCGTGCGCACCTTCGTGCTCGAAGGCAATCGCATCGCGGTCCTGTTCGACAGCGGCCTGCTCCGCGCAAAGGACGGGATCCACGGCGCCTGGGCCGACCTCTCGACCGGGGTGCGCGATGTCGTTCTGGCTGGCAACAGGATCGGGGTCGTGAAGGACGACGGCTCCGCCTACGTGAAAGACGGGCTGCACGCGCCGTGGAGCGCGATCGCAGCCAGCGGGCTCCGCAAGCTCGCTCTCGGCGGCCAAGCGATCGTCATGCTCCGCGAGGACGGGAGCGTCGGCGCCAAGGAGGGGATCAACGGGCCGGTCTGGCCTATGGCAGGGAGCAATGTCGTCGACGTGGCGGCGGAGGCCACTTCGAGCGGATACCGAATCGCCTGGCTCCGCGACGACGGCACGCTGTCGGGCAAGGACGGGGTCACCGCCGCGGTGACTCCGCTGGGCACCTCGATCGACGCGTTCCAGCTCCAAGGCGATTACATCGGCGCGCTCTCGGGCCGGGTGCTGCGACTCAAGATCGGGCTCTTCGGCGCGGTCCAGACCGCCACGGTGGCGGGCGCGGGACCGATCCAGCAGTTCCGTCCGGTGGTCGACGTCCCCCACACCCCGAACCGAACCACGCCGGCGAGCTACCAGACGAAGCAGGGCGAATGCGCCGCCCACACCGGTGGCGTGCATTGTATCGGGAAGATCGAGTACGGCCCGTTCTACGTCGCGCCGCACTACGGCCGCTTCTGCGGCGCGGGCCGCCCTGACGACTGGACGGCCGCCCTAGTCGCGGGGCCGATCGACGGCATGGACGCGCTCTGCCGGCATCACGACAGCGGCAAGACCTGGTATCCCGAGGACACCACGGTCGCGCAGTCCTGCATCGTCTACTACGGGCTCTATTACGCGCGACTCACGCGCGACGGCACGCTCCTCGCGCAGGGGAGCGACTTCTACGACAACAAGGCGAAGTGGAACTCGGCGTGGGGGACGATGATGCCGAACCTGAAGGAGGCGGTGGAGATCTACTTCGACTGGGTCGACTCGGGTCCCATCGCCGGCTGTAACCTCTCGAAGTTCGAGGACCTCACCCGAGGCAGGCACAGCTGATGCGGTGACCCGCCGGCCTCGGCCGCCTCTCGAAAAGCGTCTAGCGGTCCGGTTCCGCCCTCGCCCGCCATGCGGCGGCGAGGGCGGGACTTCCGTTTGCCTCGTGGTGGGCGGCCGCCCGCCCGGCGATGCGGCGCAGGGCGGGAGCGGCCGGATCGATCGTTTCGGCCAAGATCTCCCATCCCGTCTCGAGCTCGCGGATGCCCTCCGGGCCCCGCCCGAGCGCGAGGAGCGCCTCGCCCAGGCGCGCGCGGGCAGCACCGGTCGCCGCGTAGCGGGGCCCGATGGCCGAGTTGATGACGATTGCCTCACGGAGGAGCGGCTCGGCCTCTTCGGCCCTGTCGAGCGCGATCAGCGCTTCGCCGAGGCGAATGCGGGTCGCCGCCGTGCGGGGATGGTCCGGGCCGAAGACGTGGAGGGACATGTCGAGCGCGTCGCGGGCCGACGTCTCGGCCTCCTGGAGCCTGCCCGCACCCAGCAGCGCGAGCGCGTAGTTGCCCGAGGCGATCGCCACCTCCGCGCTCGGGGCGCCGAACGCCGCGCGGCGAATCGCGAGCGACTCCTCGTGCAGCGGGATCGCCTCCTCGTACTTCCCCTGGTCGACGAGCACCGTCGCCAGATTGTTGATCGTGAACGCGAGGTCCCCGTGGGCCGGGCCGAGGATCCTCCGGTCGATTTCGAGCGCGTCCCGTAGGAGCCGCTCTCCCGTCGCGTATTCCCCGATGTCGGCGTGCATGTTGCCGAGGTTCGAGAGCGCCGCGACGTACTCCGGGTGCTCGCGTCCGTGCGCACGCTCCCTAGCAGCGAGGAGCTCGAAGCCGCTCTCGATCGCGCCGGCGGGGTCGCCGCCCTGTGCCAGGGTGCCCGTGAGCTGCGTGAGCGAGTTGAGCGTGAGCGTGTCCTCCGGGCCGAGCGTCGCCCGCCGCAGGTCGTAGGCGCGCGTGTAGTGCGACGCCGCCCGGTCGTAACGGCCGAGCGCGCGGTACGTCGCGCCGAGCGCTTGCAGGATCGAGGCGTGCACGTCCGGTTCGTTCTCGAACGGGGCGTCGCGTTCCAGCCGGGCGCTCGTGGAGTCGACGACTTCGAGCACCGTGATCGTCCGCCCTTGTGCTTCCTCGGGACGGGCCGAGGCCAGCATCTCCGTGATGAAGTCGCTCACGAGCGTGGCCCGCCGGGCTTCTGCTTCCGCGCGGGCTTGGGCACGGGTCGCGCGGACGAAGCCGGCCGTGGCGGCGACCGATCCGGCGAGGATCGCGAGGAGCACCAGGGACGCGGCGAGGACACCCGTACGGTGGCGCCGCAGGAAGAGCCCGGCCCGGTACCGGCGGCTCGCCGGGCCGGCCTCGACCGGCTCGCTCCGGCGCAGCCGCCCGAGGTCCGCTGCGAGCGCGCTCGCCGACGGGTAACGCCGCTCGGGGTCCTTTTCGAGCGCCTTCATGACGACCCACCCGAGCTCGCCGGCGAGGCGCCGCTGGAGCGCGCGGGCATCGGTGCGCCGCACGCGCGCGACGGCCGCGGGGTCGCGCGTGGTGCGCAAGCGGTCGGCGGGCGTCGGGGGGAGCGAGTCGCGGATGATCTTCTGGGCCTCGATGGGACCGACGCTGCGCAGGGTGTGAGCGTCGAACGGCAGGCTACCGGCGACGAGCTCGTAGAGGACCACGCCGAGAGCGTAGACGTCGGCGCGGGTGTCGACCCGCGCCTTCCCGCCGGCCGCCTGCTCGGGGCTCATGTACTCGAGTGTGCCGACGACCATCCCGATCGCGGTCTGGGGACCATCCGTGTGGGACGAAGCCTCCGCCGCCTTGGCGATGCCGAAGTCGATGATACGCGGCACGGGCACGCCATCGATCTCGGCCACCAGGATGTTGGACGGCTTCAAGTCACGGTGGATGACGCCCTTCGCGTGCGCGTGCTGCACGCCGTGGCAAACTGCGACCAGGAGGTCGATGCGCTGGTCGAGATCCAGCTCGTGCACGTCGGCGAACGTGGTGAGCGCAGTACCGTGCACGAGCTCCATCGCGAAGTAGGCGACGTCGTCCTCGGTGGTCCCGGCGTCGTAGATCGTCGCGATGTTCGGGTGGTCCATGAGCGCCAGCGACTGGCGCTCCGCCTCGAAGCGCACACGCGCCGAGGGGCTCCGCAGCCCGCCGTGTACGACCTTGAGCGCCACCTCGCGCCGGATGGGCTCGGTCTGCTCGGCGCGGTAGACCGCGCCCATGCCGCCTTCCCCGAGCAGCTCGTGTACGCGGAACGGGCCGATGCGCTCCGGTATCCGCGGTGCTCCGGCCACGCCGAGCGCGCGGGCTGCGCGTTCGACCCTCTCGCCGAGCTCCGCGGTGGCGGCGTCGAACGAGGTCGCCTGGGCCAGGGCGAGCAATTCGAGCGCCTCCGCGAGCAGGTCGCCATCCGTGCCGCAGGCGGCCTTGAGGAAGGCTCCGCGCTGCCCGAGCGGGAGCTCCATCGCGTCGCCGAGGACGTCGACGAGCCGACGGAAGCGCTCGGGCTCCATGCTACTCCATCGCCGGCGCGGGCTCGAGGCGGAGCAGCGCTCCCTGCCGCTCGTCCGTCAGTACATAGAGGTAGCCGTCCGGTCCCTGGCGGACGTCACGGATCCGCTGCTTCAGCTCGGACAGGAGCCACTCGCGGCGGATCTCCTCGCCGCGAGCGTTGAAGACGATGCGCTCGAGGTGCCCGGTGCCGCCGATCCGTCCCACCATGAGTGAGCCGACGAACAGGTTGCCCTTCCAGGCGGCGAAAGGCTCCCCGGTGTAGAAGACGAGCCCCGAAGGAGCTACCGACGGCCACCACAGGACCTCGGGCCGCACGAACTGGGCCTGCCACGGCGCGGGGGACACCCAACGCCCCGCGTACTCGCGGCTCTCCGATGCGATCGGCCAACCGTAGTTGGCGCCCGCGCGGATGACGTTGGCTTCGTCTCCGCCCTGAGGGCCGTTCTCCGTCGCCCACAGCTCGCCCGTGACCGGGTGGTACGCGAGGCCGATCTGGTTGCGGTGGCCCAAGGAGTAGATCTCCGGCTTGTACGCCGGATCGTCCACGAACGGGTTGTCCGGCGCGGGGGCTCCGTCCGCCGTCAGCCGGAGCAGCTTGCCGTAGTGGGAGCCGGGGTCCTGCGCGAGATCACCGGTGCCGGCGAACACGTAGGAGCCGCCGACGCTCATGAAGAGCGTGCCGTCGGGCGCGAAGATCAGCTTCGAGGCCGCGATGCCCAGGTCGATCCCGTCGGCGATGAAGATGTCGCGCACGTCGGTGAGGCGGTCTTCGACCAGTCGGCCACGCGCGAGGGCCACGGTAAAGAAGCCCTCCTCTCCCTCCCAGACGGTCGGTTTGGAGTAGGTGAGGTAGACGAGCGCGTCGTCCTCGGGGTGCACGGCGACGTCCATGAGCCCTGCGCGCCAGCGCTCCGAGTAGACCTCCGGCACACCGGGGATGTCCTGCTCGACCAGGCGGCCCCCCCGGATGACGCGCAGCCTGCCCGCGTCGCGCTCCGTGACGAGAATGTCGCCGTTGCGGCGGAAGGCCATCCCCCAGGGGAACTCGAGGCCGGTCGTGACCGGCACCACGCGGACGCGCGGGACCTCGGCGGAGACCAGCTCGACCGGCGCCTCGGGTGGCGGGGGCACCGTGATCCCGTAGTTGCTCTGGCCCCCGGCCTCGGCCGCGAGCGCCGCCGACAGGACCAGCGCGCAGGCCGCCACGAGCGGCCCCGGCGAGCCGCCGGGGAGGCGGCGTCCGGTCCACGGACGAGAGGGCATCCCGAAACGCATTCCGGATGCTACGCCTCCCGGCCGCTGGGCGACAGACGGCGGGCGCGAGCCCCTGGGCCGGCCACCCCCGACGGCCGGCGACCTTCCCCTGGACTAAATAACCACATGGTCATATAGTTGTGCCCATGCCCCTGGCCCTATCCCTCGCTGGTGTCGTCGGCCTCTCCCTCGGCCTGCTCGGGGGAGGCGGCTCCATTCTGGCCGTCCCGATCTTCGTCTACGTGCTCGGTTACGGCGCGAAGGAAGCGATCGCGATGAGCCTCGCCGTGGTCGGCTTCACGAGCCTCGTCGGGGCGTGGCAGCACGCGCGCGCCGGCAACGTGGACGGGCGGGTGGCGGCCGTCTTTGGCGTCGTGGCGATGCTGGGTACGTACGGCGGCGCCCGGCTCGCGGCTTTCGTGAGCGGCTCGTTCCAGCTCGGGCTCTTCGCGGCGGTGATGCTCGCGAGCGCCGTCTTCATGTTCCGGGACTCCTCGTCCCCGGTGGAGCCGGCGCCCGACGCGCGGCCCATGCGGCTCCGTCCGGTGGTCGTCGAGGGGCTCCTCGTCGGCGTTCTCACCGGACTCGTGGGGGTCGGCGGCGGGTTCCTCATCGTGCCCGCGCTGGTCGTGCTCGGGAACGTTCCCATGCGCGTCGCGATCGGCACGTCGCTCGTGGTGATCGCCATGAAGTCGGTGGCCGGCTTCGCCGGCTATCTCGGCCAGGTCGACATCCCCTGGATGTTCGTCGGTGCCTTCTCCGTCACGGCTGCAGGGGGCGCGCTGCTCGGGAGCTGGGTCGCCTGCTTCGTTCCCCAGCGGATGCTCCGGCGCAGCTTCGCTGCTCTCCTCGTCGTGATGGGCACCGTGATCCTCTACCAGAACCGCGCGGCCCTCGTGCCCGGTGGCTCGACGGTCGCGGCTCAACCGCACGCGGCTCCCGTGAGCCCGCGCTGAAAGGAACGTCATGCTTCTACGCCAGATCTTCGATCCCCGCCTCGCGCAGTACACGTACCTGATCGGTTGTCAGGCGACCGGTGAGGCGCTGGTGATCGACCCCGAGCGCGACATCGATCGCTACATCGACGCCGCCGAGGCGGAGGGCCTCACGCTCACCGCGGTGGCCGAGACGCACATCCACGCCGACTTCCTCTCGGGTGCGCGCGAGCTCGCCGAGCGACTGGGCGTGCATGTCTACGTGTCCGCCGAGGGCGGCCCCGACTGGCAGGTCGAGTGGGCGAATACGTACCCTCGCACGACGCGGCTCCGGCACGGCGACAGCTTCCACGTCGGCAACATCGAGGTGCGGGCGCTCCACACCCCCGGCCACACGCCCGAGCATCTCAGCTACGTGGTCGTCGACCGCGGCTCGGGCGCGTCCGAGCCCGTCGGCATCGTCACCGGCGACTTCGTCTTCGTCGGCGACCTCGGCAGGCCCGACCTGCTCGAACAGGCCGCCGGTCTCGTGGGCGTGCAGGAGGACGCCGCCCGCTCGCTGCACCGCTCGCTGCCCGAGTTCCTCGCGCTTTCAGACCACGTGCAGGTGTGGCCCGGGCACGGGGCGGGCTCCGCCTGCGGCAAGTCGCTCGGAGCGGTTCCGACGAGCACCGTGGGGTACGAGCGGCGCTACAACGCGGCGCTCGCCGCTGCCATGGGAGGCGAGGACCACTTCGTCGAGACGATCCTGGCCGACCAGCCGGAGCCGCCCCTCTACTTCGCCCGCATGAAGCGGCAGAACCGCGAGGGGCCGCCGTTGCTGGGTGACCTCCCCCGGCCGCGCCGCGTGGCGCTCCAGGAGATCGCGGCGCTCGTGGCCGACGCCGACGTGGTCGTCGTCGATGCCCGCACCGGGCGCGACGCTTTCATGGCTCGCCACCTGCCGGGCTCGCTCTACGCGCCGCTCGACCGCGCCTTCAACACGGTGGTCGGCTCGCTCGTCGAGGACGAGACGCGGTCGATCCTCCTCGTCGTGGGTGAAGACCGGGTCGAGGAAGCCGTCCGCGACCTCGTGCGCATCGGCTACGACCGCTTCGCAGGGTTCCTGGAGCCGGAGACCCTCGAGCGTTGGTTCACGCGCGGCGGCGCCGCCTCGTCGATCGACGTGATCGGCTGGGCGCGCATGGCCGAGCTCGCCCGGGAGGGAGGTCACCGCGTCGTGGACGTTCGGGGCGCCGCCGAGTACGGCGCCGGTCACGTACCGGGTGCGGTGAACCTGCCGCACACGCGCCTCCCCGTGCTCGAGGACCGTATCCCGAGCGACGCGACGCTTCTCGTTCACTGTGCCGCGGGCGGCCGTAGCGCCGTCGCAGGTGCGTACCTGGCCGCCCGAGGGTTCGACGTCCGCTACGTCGACGGCGACTGGAGCGATTGGGTCGGGGCCGGCCATCCCGTCGAGCGGAGCCGCGAGGGTGAGCTCGCCCGCGCCGGCGCGGAGGGCTGAGCGATGCTCGAATGGCTCCGCCAGCCCTGGCCGTGGTACGTGGCCGGCCCGCTCATCGGACTCACCGTGCCGGCCCTGCTGATCATCGGCAACCGCATGTTCGGCATCTCGGCGAACCTGAGGACCATGTGCGCCGCGGTGGCGCCCCGCGGCATCGAGTTCTTCCGTTTCGACTGGAGGCGGGTGGGCGGCTGGAACCTCACGTTCGCTCTCGGCATCGTGCTCGGGGGGGCGCTCGCCGCGACGGTGCTCGCCGGACCCTCCGAAGTGGCGATCTCGGCGGCCACGCGGGCTGACTTGGCCGCGCTCGGGATCACCGACTTTCAGGGGCTCGTCCCGGACGACCTGTTCAGCTGGGGCCGCCTCTTCACGCCGGCGGGCCTGGTGGTCCTCGTCGTCGGCGGATTCATGGTGGGCTTCGGCGCCGCGTGGGGCGGGGGCTGCACTTCGGGCCACGCGATCATGGGTCTCGCCGACCGCCAGGTGCCCTCGCTGATCGCCGTCGTGGGCTTCTTCGCCGGTGGGCTGCTCGGCACCCACTTGGTGCTACCGTGGCTGCTGCGAGGGCTCGGCTCATGACAGCGGGCACCGCCGCTCGAACCTCCGCCGCACACGCGCCAGACGCGCACACCACCGAGGCCCGCGCGCGCCCGATCGCGCCGGGGGCGCGGGGCGTGCGGGGGCTCGTGCTCTACCTCGTCATGGGGATCTACTTCGGCATCGTGATCACGAAGGCCGAAGTGCTCTCCTGGTTCCGCATCCAGGAGATGTTCCGGTTCCAGAGCTTCCACATGTACGGCATCATCGCCACGGCCATCCTCGTGGCCGGCTTCTCGGCGGCCCTCCTCCGCAGGGCGCGCCTGCAGAGCTTCTTCGAGGGTCCCGTGGAGATTGCGCCTAAGACGCTCGGATCGGGCGTGCGCTACCTGGCCGGAGGCTCGGTCTTCGGGCTCGGGTGGGCTCTCACGGGCGCGTGCCCGGGGCCGCTCCTCGCGCTGATCGGCAACGGCATCACCGTGATGCTCGTCGCGCTCGCCAGCGCGGCTGCAGGAACTTGGGTGTATGGATACCTTCGACCACGGCTGCCGCACTGAGCCGAGGAGCGAACATGAGCACCATAGAGATGACTCCCGAAGTGCTGGAGCTCGTCGCGAAGCGCTTCAGGGCGCTCGGCGAGCCGGCGCGGCTCCTCATCCTGTCCACGCTACGCGAGGGCGAGCACACGGTGAGCGAGCTCGTGGAGGTGACCGGCCTCGGGCAGGCGAACGTCTCCAAGCACCTCCGCCTGCTGCATGACCTCCGCTTCGTCGAGAGAAGGAAGGAAGGACTCTACATGCTGTACAGGCTGGCCGACGAAGACGTGTTCACGCTCTGCGACGTCATGTGCGGCCGGCTCGAGCAGGAAGCCGAGTGGGGTCGCGTGGTGCTCGGACGCTGAGGGGATGAACGAGAAGCGCGCCCCGGACGATCGCTCCCCGGTCGACGAGCGGACGCGGCTCTCCACGATCCTGACCGCGGTGAACCTGGCGGACCCCGAACAGGCCGCGCAGGTCATCCCGCTGGTCTACGAAGAGATGTGGGCGCTGGCGCGGCGTCAGCTGAGGGGTGAGCGCCCCAACCGCCCGCTGCGGCCCACGGCCCTGGTGCACGAGGTCTACCTGCGGCTCGCCTCCGCCGGACGGCTCACCGTAAACGGCAGGGCGCACTTCCTGCGCATCGCGGCGCGTACCATGCGGCAGATCCTGGTCGATGCGGCGCGGGCTCGCGGAGCCCAGAAACGGGGTGGAGGGTGGCAGCGCGTCACGCTCGATCCCGGCCAAGCCGCCGCGAGCGAGGTCGACCTCGACGTAGTCGAGCTGCACGAGGCGCTCGAGCGCTTGGCCGAGCTCGATGCGGACCTCGAGCGGCTCGTGGAGTTGCGCTTCTTCACGGGGCTGACCGTCGACGAGGCCGCCGAGGTGCTCGGCGTCTCGCCGCGCAAGGCCGCCAAGGACTGGGCGGCCGCTCGCCTCTGGCTCCAGCGCGAGCTGGCCACGACCTAAGGACGAGAAGCCAATGTTCGCCTTGACCCGACACCCCCCACCGGTACTTTTCAGCGCTCGACGCCGACCCTGCTCGGCGCGACGCCTCGCTAGCTCAACTGGCTAGAGCAACTGACTCTTAATCAGTAGGTTCGGGGTTCGAGTCCCTGGCGGGGCACTGAGCGGCTCGAGGCTATACGGCCTTGGGCCGTTCTTGCGTCGGGGGTCCAGTCTTCCAAGAGTCTTCGGGAGCGAGGCTACGAAGCCGCCGACGCTTCCGACACGAGCGGGGAGGAGATGATGCACGCCGACTCACGGAGCACGACACGTCGCGATGCGATCAAGCTTGGACTCCTGGCCGGTGCCGGGTTGGTTGTCGGTCGCGGGGCGCCCCTCTTAGCCGAAGTGCCGACCCGTGCCCAAGAGCACATGACCCGGCCGATCCCGGGAACAGGAGAGCGGATCCCCGTCGTCGGAGTCGGCACGAACCAGTGGGGGGCTCGGACCGAGGCGGAGATCGCAGCGCTTCGCGAGATCGTTCGGTTGATGAACGAGGACGGCGCCCGCTTCATCGACACGGCGCGGGTGTACGGCCGCGGGCGGGCCGAGGAGGTCATCGGCCTGATCCTCCGCGAGCTCGACGCCCGAGACGACGTGTTCATCGCGACCAAGGTCCCGACGCCGCGGACCCGCGCACAGGCGGTCTCCTCGCTCGAGGCGTGCATGACGGCGCTGGGGGTCGAGCAGGTTTCGGCCATGCGCGTCCACTTCCTCGACGGCGTGCAGATCCTCTTGCCGATCCTGCGAGAGTGGAAGGAGGCCGGGCGGATCCGATACCTCGGCGTCACCACGATGAGCGCCGAGCAGTATCCGGAGCTCGAGCGGCTGATCCGGGAGGAGAGCCTCGACATGATCGAGATCGACTACTCGGTGCTGGACCGGGCCGCCGCTGAGAGGATTCTCCCGCTCGCGGCGGATCACGGCGTCGCGGTGGTGGTGGCGCGACCCTTCTCGGGCAGCCGCGGCGGCGTCTTCTCGTTCGTGGGCGGCCGGCCGCTCCCCGACTTCGCGAGCGAGATCGGCGCCACGAGCTGGGCGCAGCTCTGCCTGAAGTACATCATCGCGAATCCCGCGGTGACCGTCGCGATTCCGGGCACGGACAACCCCGACCACATGGTCGACAACTTGGGCGCCGGTCGGGGCCCGCTCCCCGACGCGGACGTGCGCCGCCGCATCGAGCGGATCTTCGACGAGCTCGGGGGCTAGCGGCTCGGCGGCTACCCTACGCCTCGTGGATCTCCCGCGCGGCCCGGATACCCGAGGCGAGTGCGCCCTGCATCCACCCACGGTCCGTCGAGGCGTGCTCGCCGGCGAAGTGTAGCGGCCCCTCGGCACGGGCGATCTCACCGGACAGCTGCGCGTCCTGGGTCGGCGTCGGAGACGCCCACGCCGCCCCGCTCCACTCGTCGGATTGCCAGGAGTGCGTCGTGGCCTCACCGGCCTGGAGGGTCACGCCGGGAAAGACCTGTTCCCAATGAGCCAGCACCGCCGCGCGTCGGTCGTTCGCGGTGCGCGCGTCCAGGTCACGGGCGAGGTCGCCGCGGACGTACGCGAGCAGCAGGCCCTCCGGTCCGGGCAGGTCCCACGTCGGATGCCAGAGCTCGTGGGGCCAGTCGGACTCCGCCCAGCCGTTGAGCCCTCCCGCCTCCCAGAACCGGCTGGCGAAGCGAATGAACACGCGCGTCGCCGCCTGGTAGCCGAAGCCCCCGGCCGCGGCTTCCCGCTTCGCGGCGGACAGCGCGGGCTGGAACGTGATCCGGCCGAGTACGGTGAGTGGTACCGTCACGAGCACACGGTCGGCTTCGACCTCGGTGCCGTCGGCGACGCTCACGCGGACGCCGGACGCGATCTGGCGGACGGTGGTGACGGAAAGCCCTGTCCGGACGATCGATCCGAGCCGGGACGCGAACGACGCGGGTAGCCGCTCCGTGCCGTTGCGGATCTTCGAATACGAGGGCCGCCG
>JBFGFY010000080.1:0-14158 GCA_041579355.1 Longimicrobiales bacterium
CCCACGTCGAAGGTCCCGATCGCGGTGCGCCGCAGCGAGACGAGGTGTGCACCCACGCCGAGCGCCTCCCCCAGGTCGCGTGCGAGCGCACGCACGTAGGTGCCGCTCGAGCAGCGCACCCGCAGGAAGACGTCCGGAAGTCCGAGGGAGGTCACGGCCAGCTCGTGCACGGTGACCTTCACGGTCGCGAGCTGGACCTCTTCGCCCCTGCGCACCCGTCGGTGCGCAGCCTCTCCGCCCACCTTCTTGGCCGAGTAGACTGGCGGTGCCTGTAGGATCTCGCCCCTCAGCGGACCGAGCGCCGCGTGGAGCGCTTCGGTCGTGACGGCGCGCCAGGAGTCGCTGGTGCCGATCACATCCCCGTCGCGGTCGTGTGTGTCCGTTCGGACGCCGAGGCGGGCCACCGCCTCGTACGTCTTGTCGAGCCCCGACAGGTATTCGGCCAGCCGCGTGGCCCGCCCGACGCACACCAGGAGTAACCCCGACGCGAACGGATCGAGTGTGCCCGTGTGGCCCACACGGCGACGGACAAGGCTCCGGCGCACCATGGAGACCACGTCGTGTGAGGTGGGACCCTCCGGCTTGTCGACCGGGAGGACGAAGTCGGCTGGGAGGCTCACTCGGGGTCGTCCGCCTCCCCCTCGGGGGGGATGACCTCCGAGAGCACTTGCTCGATCCGTTGGGCGTGCTCGAGTGAACGGTCCTCCAGGAAGCGTAGCTCGGGCACGCGGCGTATCCGCAAAGTCTTCCCGAGCTCCGACCGCAGGAAGGGAGCCGCCGCGTTGAGGCCCGCCAAGGTCTCCCCGCGCTGCTCCCTCGCGTCCAGGGTCCGCACGTAGACCTTGGCGACGCTCAGGTCGCGGGTCGTGTCCACACCCGTGATCGTGACGACCCCCACGCGCGGGTCACGCACCGCGTTGCGGACGAGCCCGGAGAGCTCCCGCTTCAGCTGCTCGTTCAGACGCTGTGTGCGGCGGACGGCCATCAGTAGATCTCCCGCCGCGCGGAGGTCACGATCGCCCGGCCGTTGGTGGACACGAGTCGGTCTGCCTTCTCGAGCACCGATTCGGCGAAGCGCGCGTCGGTGGCAACGAGCGCGATGCTCAGGATCGCTCGCGTGTGCACGTCCTGGAACCCAGTCTCCGCCACCGACACGTTGAACTTTGCCCGCAAGCGGTCACGCAGGGAGCGGACGACAGAGCGCTTTTCCTTGAGCGAAGAGCACCCGGGAAGCGCCAGCTCCCACGTCAGGGAAGCCACGACCATGGGCCTCGACCGGTGTGCTAGGTGGTGCTCGCGAGCGTCCGTGCGACCTCTTCGACGGTGTAGCACTCGATGATGTCGCCGACCTTCACGTCGTTGAAGTTCGCGATGCCGATGCCGCACTCGAAGCCCTCGCGGACCTCCTTCACGTCGTCCTTGAAGCGCTTGAGCGAGCCGATCTCACCGTCGTAGACGACGATGCCGTCCCGGATCAAACGGGCCCGGCCCTTCCGGTCGATGCGGCCCTCCGCCACGTAGCAGCCGGCGATCGTGCCCACCTTGCTGACCTTGAACGTCTCGCGCACCTCGGCGGACCCCTGCACCGTCTCCCTCTTCTCGGGAGCGAGCAGGCCCTCGAGCGCCGCGGTGACGTCGTCCACGGCCTCGTAGATGACGTCGTAGACGTGGATGTCGACCTCGGACTTCTCCGCGTCCTGTCGAGCCGCGGTCTGCGGACGGACACCCAAGCCGATGATCACGGCGCCGGCGGTCTTGGCCAGCAGGACGTCCGACTCGTTGATCGCGCCGACGCCCCGGTGGATGATCTCGACCTTCACCTCGTCGGTGCCGAGCTGCTCGAGAGAGTCGGCGAGTGCCTGCACGGAGCCGTCCACGTCGCCCTTGATGACGAGCGGAAGCCTGGAGACCTGACCGGCGGCGACCAGCGCGCCGAAGTCCCCGAGCTTCACGCCGCGCTCGCGGATGCGGAGCTGCTTCTCGCGGTCGAGCCGCTGACGATTCGCGGCGATCTCCCCTGCCTCGACCGCATCCAAGACCTGGAAGGTGTCGCCCGCCTGCGGAACGCCGCCTGCGCCGAGCACCTGGACGGGCGTGGCGGGTCCGGCCTCATCCAGGTTGTTGCCGCGCTCGTCGAGCATCGCGCGCACCCGTCCGTCGTACAGACCGCAGATGAACGAGTCCCCGACGCGCAGCGTGCCGCGCTGCACCAGCACGGACACGACCGGACCCTTCCCGACGTCGAGCTGCGCTTCGACCACCGTGCCGACGGCATCGCGATTCGGATTCGCCTTGAGCTCGAGCATCTCCGCCTGAAGGAGGACCTTCTCGAGCAGGTCGTCGATGCCCTTGCCGGTCTTGGCCGACACCTCGGCGGCCAGCACCTCGCCCCCGAAGTCCTCCACGTTGACGTTGTGCTGAAGCAGCTGCTGCTTCACACGGTCCGGGTTGGCGGCCGGCAGGTCCACCTTGTTGATCGCCACGACCATGGGCACACCCGCGTTGCGAGCGTGGCTGATCGCCTCGATCGTCTGCGGCATGACCGAGTCGTCGGCCGCAACGAGCAAGATGACGATGTCCGTGACGTCCGCGCCGCGCGCGCGCATGGCGGTGAAGGCCGCGTGACCGGGCGTGTCGAGGAAGGTGATGCTGCGCCCGTCGTCGAGCTCCACGTGATAGGCACCGATGTGCTGCGTGATGCCGCCCGCCTCGCCGGCCACCACGTTGGTGTGCCGGATGCGGTCGAGGAGCAGCGTCTTGCCGTGATCGACGTGGCCCATCACGGTCACGACCGGCGGACGCGGCTCCAGGTCCTCGGGCGCGTCCTCCTCGACGGCGACCTCCGGCTCGGCACCGTACGCCTCCTCACGGACGGCCGTGAACCCGAACTCGTCCAGTAGCATCTCGATCTGGTCGAAGTCGAGTCGCTGGTTGATGGTGACGAGCAGCTGGAGGTTCTTGAACGCCGAGCCGATGATGTCGGTGGAGGAAACGCCGATCAGCTCGGCCAGCTCGGCGACGGTGAGGAACTCGTTCACGCGCACCGTGGTGCGCTCGCGCTCCTCCATCTGGCGCTGCTCTTGCTCCTGCGCCTCCTGCTCCTCCTCGCTGAGCTTCTGGCCCTTCCGGCGACGCTTCTTGCCGCCGCCCTTGAGCTCGGCCATCACGCGCTGGATGTTCGACTGGACCTCGTCCTGGTCGACGTCGTGGCGCCGCTTCCCCTTCTTCTTCTCGCGCCGCTTCCTGCGCCCATCGGCGGTGTAGCCTTCGGCCTGGATTCGCACCTGGCCTCCGGGCCCGGCGCTCGCCGCCGGCGCTGGCGTCGGCCGACGGATCGTGCGCACGGTCCCCTCCGGAGCGCCGGCGCGCGCCGGGGCCGGGGTTGGGCGAGCGCGCTCCTCCGTCTCCATCTGTGTCGGCTCCGGCGCAGCGGTAGCCGCGGCCCGGTCGGGCTCCGGCTCGGCCTCAGGCTCCGCCGCTTCGGCGACCGGGTCGGGCTCCGGCTCGGCCTCGGCTACCGCCTCGACCTCGACATCGGCCTCCTCGGCACTCGCCTCCACGGCGACCTCCTCCTCGGCCTCCGCCTCGGCGGGCTCCTCAGCCTCCGCGGCGACCTCCTCCTCGGCGTCCACGTCCTCGTCCTCGGTCGCGACCTCCTCGGGCTGGGGCGCAGCCTTCCGCTTCCGCCTCCGACGGCGGCCTCCGGCCGGAGCGGACTCCTCGAGCGCGGCCACGATGGCCTCGGAAGGATCCTTGCGCCCAGCACGCCGCTCCCGCTCGACCTTGGCGAGCACTTTCGCCATCTGGCCGTCGGTGATGGTCGCGTCCTCGTCGGCGACGGGGATCCCCATCTGCCGGAGGAGCGCGATGAGCGCCTCGGTGTCGACCTTGAGGTTGTCCGCGAGCTCGAAAACCTGCATAGCTTCCCTATTCCTCTGCTGCTGCGACTGCTTCGACTTCTTCGATCTGGCGACACGCGCCTTCGGGTAGCTCCTCGGCGACGCGGTCGGCCAGTGCGCGGTCCGTAACGGCGACGGCCGTGACCGTGTCCACGCCGACGGCGGCCCCGAGCGTCGCCCGGTTCCCTAGTGGAGCCCAGCGCGTCGGATGACCCGCGATCGTCCTGCGGACCTTCGCGACCTGCTTCGGAGACGCGTCCACGGCGATCAACACGAGCTCGGCCTCCCCGCTCCGGAGCGCCTCACGCACGGCTTCCGAGCCGAGTGCGATGGCGCCCGCTCGCCGGGCGATCCCCAGGAGCTGTGCTACCCTATCCACGTGGCTCACCTTCCTCATCGTCCCCCGCCGTGGCCACCGCGGCCTCTCCCGGGTCCGTCGAGGTCTCCGAGCCGGTGTCGGCGGGGGCCCCCTCGGCGGGCGACGGCGACTCACCCTCCACGACGGTCAGCTCGTCGATGAGCTGGAGCAGCCGGTCGGCGTCCTCCTCCCCGATCCCCTCGATTCCGAGGAAGTCGCGACGCTCCAAGTCGATGATCTGCAGGAACGTATCATACCCGGCGGTCGCGAGGGCCACCAACGTCGCCGGAGGCAGATCCAGCTCGGAGAGGGGGAAGTCGGCGGTCTCGTACTGGTCCTCCGTCTGACCCGCGAAGACGGACATGTCGGCCCCCCGCTCGAGCCACTCGCGCGAGCCGTAGAGGTCGATCTGCCAGCCGATGAGCTGCGAGGCGAGCCGCACGTTCTGTCCATTGCGGCCGATCGCGAGAGACAGCTGGTCCTCGTCCACGATGGCGGTGATGACCTGGCGCTCCGGATCGCTGAGCACCTTCGAAACCCGTGCGGGCGCCAGCGCCCTACGCGCGAACACCTCCGTGTCCGGATGCCAGGGCACGATGTCGATTCGCTCTCCGCCCAGCTCCGAGACGACCGCCTGCACGCGAGAGCCCTTCAACCCCACACACGCGCCTACCGGGTCGATGGACTCGTCGCGGCTGTAGACCGCGATCTTGGTCCGTCCGCCCACCTCCCGAGCGATCTCCCGGATCTCGACGATGCCCTGGTAGATCTCGGGCACCTCGAGCTTGAAGAGCGCGGCCACGAACAACGGGTCGCCCCGGGAGAGGATCAGGCGGGGACCCTTCGGCGTCTCCTCGACCTTCTTGAGCACCGCGCGGATGGGGTCTCCCTGGCGGAAGCGTTCGCGCGGGTTCTGGTCCTTCCACGGAATGATGGCCTCGGCGTCGCGCGCCCGGTTCAGCATGACGACGAGCTTGCCGCGCTCGATCTGCTGCACCTCACCCGAGAGGAGCTCACCGACCTGGTCCGCGAACTCGTCGCGGATGCGGTTCCGCTCGTTCTCACGCACACGCTGCACGATGCGTTGCTTGACCGCCTGGACCGCGTTGCGCCCGAACTCCTCGAACGCGACCGGAATCTCCATCACGTCGCCGACCTCGTACGAGTCGTCGTCCCACCGGGCCTCCTCGAGGGAGATCTCGGTGGCGGAGTCCTCGACCTCCTCGACCACGCGGCGGAGCACGACGATGTCGAACTCGCCGGTGACCTCGTCGATGTCGATCTCGGCCTGTACGGTCGCACCGTGGATGCGTGCCAAGCCGGCCAGGATCCCATCCTTGACGAGGTCGGTCATCTCCTCGTCGGACAGGCTCTTGGTCGCCGCCACGTCGCGGAAGGCCGCAACGATCTGAGCTGCGTTCGCCATCTCTATATCCTCACTTCACTTCCCGAGCGCCGTCGTCACTTCCACTCGAACACCAGGTGGGCCTTCCGGATCTCCGACCTCGGAACGCCCACCTCCTTACCGTCCGGAAGCCGGATCCGGATCGACTCCGCACCCGGCCCCCCGTCCTCCAAGCCCAGCAGCTCTCCTTCGAGCCGCGTCGCCAGCCCGAGGAGGACGTCGCGGCCGATCACGGCCACCCGCTCCCCCCGGAACCGCTCGAAGTCGCGAGACTTCACCAGCGGGCGGTCCAGCCCCGGGGAAGACACCTCGAGGACGTACCGCTCGGAGAGCGCCTCGTGTTGGTCGAGCCATGGTTCCAGGGCCCGGCTCACGAACGCGCACTCCTCCACCGTCACTCCTTCTCCCGGACCCGAGTCCGGGCGGTCGATGCGCAGCTTGAGCTGCGGCCGCCGCCCGCTGCCGCCCCAACGGACCTCGACGAGCTCGTACCCCAGGTCCTCGACCCGGCCTTCGAGCTCCGCCTCGATCTCCGGCACGACACGCATCGAGCCACTCCCTACAGAACACAGGGCCCGTCGCCAGGGCGACGAACCCCAAAACCCACACCGAACAAAAAAGCGGGGGTGAACCACTCCCCCACTTCGAAAAAACGCCGCCGCCGCCGAACGGCGGCGGCCTTTTTACCGAGCCCTGAATATAGAGGAGGCCCCCAGCTGCCTCAAGGACCGGTCTCCTCCTCGCCCCCGTCACCGTGACTCCGGGCCTCGAGGGCCGCGACGCGCGCCCGGAGCTCCTCGACCGCGGCGCGTAGCTCCTCGAGCTCCTTCTGGTGCGCGAAATCGAGCTTCTCCCGGGCTTCGCCGGCTGCGGCCTGGGCACGCTCGAGCGCCGCCTTCATGACCTCCTTGGCCCTGTCCGCGGAAAGGTCCCCGCGCTCGCGAGCCTCGGCGATGGTCTCCTCGAGCGCGTCCTTGAACGCCGAGAGCACGCCAATCCCCTGGCGGATCCCGTCCCCCATCTTCTGCCGGGCGCCCTTCCGCTCCTCCTCGGTGCCGCCGCCCGCTTCGGTCCCGTGTGCCGTCATGATGGCTACTCGGCCTCCTCTCCGTTCACCAGTCTCGATTCTCCTCGCGGCGGATGCTCGCGCCGAGGCGGCTCAGCCGCTCGTCGATCGCCTCGTATCCCCGCTCGATCTGTCGGATGTTGTGGATGCGGCTCGTGCCCTCCGCGCCGAGGGCGGCAATCAGGAGCGCCATGCCCGCACGGATGTCGGGGCTCTCCACGACGCCTCCCTTGAGGGGACGCGGCCCGACCACGACCGCGCGGTGCGGGTCGCAGAGGATGATCGTCGCACCCATCGCGACGAGCTTGTCGGTGAAGTACATGCGCGACTCGAACATCTTCTCGTGGATCAGCACGGTGCCGTGACACTGCGTGGCGGCGACGAGCGCGATCGAGGTGAGGTCCGCCGGGAACGCGGGCCACGGGCCGTCGTCCACTTTCGGGACCTGACCGAACGCATCCTGGCGGACGCGGTGCTCGCCCGAGCCGAGCACGAGCAGATCGCGTCCCCGCCGCTCGCACTCCACCCCGAGTCGCCCGAAGCCGAGCAACGTCGAGTCGAGGTGCTCGACCGGAGCATCCACGATGGTGAGGTCGCTCTTCGTCACCGCGGCCAGCCCGATGAACGAGCCGGTCTCGATGTGGTCGGCGCCGATCGAGAAGCGCGCGCCACCGAGTGAGTCCACCCCATCGATCCGCAGCACGTGCGTCCCGATGCCCGAGATGCGAGCCCCCATCGCGTTCAGCAGGTGACACAGGTCCTGCACGTGCGGCTCGGCCGCAGCGTTGCGGAGCGTCGTCACCCCTTCGGCCAGCACCGCGGCCATCACCGCATTCTCGGTCCCGGTCACCGAGGGCTCGTCCAGGAAGATGTCGGCACCGCGCAGCTTCTTGGCCTGGATCGTGAAGCGCCCGTCCAGCGTCACGGTGGCGCCCAGTCCCTCGAACGCGAGGAAATGAGTATCCATGCGCCGCCTGCCGATGACGTCGCCCCCCGGCGGCGGAAGCTGCACGTGCCCGAAGCGGGCGAGGAGCGGCCCCGCGAGGAGCAAGCTCGCCCGGATCGCGCGGGCCAGTCCGGCGTCGATCGAGCCCCGCTGGATGCCCCGCGCGTCGACCGTGACCTCGTTCGGTCCGCTCCACTGGACGTCCGCGCCCAGCGAGGACACGATCTCGAGGAATGTCTCCACGTCGCGGATGCGCGGCACGTTCTCCAACGTGACCGGCTCACCCGCGAGGGCCGTCGCCGCCAGACACGGCAGCGCGGCGTTCTTGTTCCCTGCGGGTCGGATACGGCCCTCGAGCCGCCGCCCGCCTTCGACCACGAAGGTCCCCATGCTCTCCGAGAACGTCTTGACGAGGGATGACGCCCGCGCGGCGACGCGAAGCCCCTCGGCCGCCCGCGGCGGCCCGAACATACTGATGCCCATGGGTCGCGAACAGATGCACGAGACGTGCCGAAGCGGGCGTCTCGTGGTCACCGAATCCTTGCTCACTCCCGCGAGACCGGGGTACCATTCGCGTCCCCGATCACCCTCGCCGCCCACCCGAGCCGATGCGCCTGAGCGAGTTTCTCCGATCGGACTTCGTGCTTTCACGTCTCGAGGCCCGCGACGTCGATGGCGTCGTTCGTGAGCTTTCGGCCCGCGCCGGTTCGGTCGGCGTCGCCCCCGAAGAGCTCGTGGCGACGAAGCTGCTCGAACGTGAGCGCAAGCACTCGACGGTCATGGGCTCGGGCCTCGCGATCCCTCACGCGACGGTGCCCGGTCTGGAGCACCCCGTCATCGGGGTCGCGCTGGCGCGCGATCCCGTCGCGTTCGGCCCCACCGATGCCGACCCAGTGCGCGTCTTCGTGGTCCTCCTCTCCCCGCCGGGGCGGGAGCGCGAGCACGTGAAGATCCTCGCGCGGATCTGCAGGCTCATGCGGCACGGGGACTTCCTCGAGCGCATGGAGGCGGCCGACGACGACGAGGGTGTCATCGAGGTCATCGAATCGATCGACGCGCAGCACGCATGAATGCACCCTCGATGCGGCTCCTCGTGGCTGTGATCCACGACGCCGAGAAGATCGACGAGATCCTGTCCGGTTTCCTCGAGCTCGGTATCACCGGTGCCACCGTGCTGAGCAGCGAAGGGATGGGAAGCGTGCTCTCGCACGACGTGCCCATCTTCGCCGGGCTACAGACGCTGATCAGCGGATCGCGTCCGCAGAACCGGCTCGTCCTCAGCGTCGTTCCAGAGGACAAGGTGAGGCCCGCCGTGGAGCTGCTCCAGGACGTGTCCGGGGGGCTCGACACGCCCGCGACCGGCATCGCCTTTACGCTCCCCGTGGACGCGGTCTTCGGCATCGCGCCGGAGCTCGGAGGGGAGACGAGCCCGATCTAGCGGGTTCGCGACGATCCGCCCGGGCTCGACGCTCATGGAACCTCTCTTCACCACGCTCGTCGTCATCCTCGTCGCGCTCGTCGGGGCGCGCGTGTCGTTCTCGACCGAAGGCACGCCGCTCGGTCCACGTCTGCTGCTCAGGACCGGCACACCGTTCGTCGCCGTTGGTTTCGCACTGGGCCCGTCGGGCCTCGGGCTGCTGACGCCGGAGTGGATGGAGGCGTTCACGCCCCTGCTCGCCGTGGGCCTCGGCTGGGTCGGCTTCCAGTTCGGGCTCCAGCTCGACCACGACAGCCTCGGGCGGTTCCCGCTCCGGCACCATCTGTTCGCGCTGGCCCAGGGCGCGCTGACCTTGCTCGTCTTCCTCGGCGTGGGGCTCGCCCTGACGAGCGTCGCGGGGCTCGAGGGACCGGTGCCGCTCCTGCTGCTCCTCGCCGCAGGGTGCACCGCGGCCGTGACGACCCCGGCGGGCATCGCGCTCGTCTCCTCGACCTTCCAGGTTCGGGGCCCCGTCCGGGACCTGCTGCTCTTCGTCGGCTCGATCGATGCGCTCGTCGGGATCGTGGCCCTGCAGCTCACCTACGCGCTCTTCCGCCCGGACACCGTCATCATGGGGCTCGGGCCGCCCTCGCAGCTCGTCTTCGTGGCGACCGCGCTCGGGGTGGGCATCGTATGCGGGATCGTCCTCCTCTGGCTCACCCGGTCCCGGCCGGCGGCGGAAGAGCTCGTCCTGTATCTCCTCGGCGCCTGCACGTTCGCGGCGGGACTCGCCCTCCAATGGGACCTCTCGCCACTCTTCGTCGCGATGACCATGGGCATCCTCGTCGCCAACTTCAGCCGGTCCAGAATCCGCATGCAGGTCGTCCTGTCTCGCTGGGAGAAACCGGTGTACGTGACCTTCCTGCTGCTGGCGGGCGCTCTGCTGCGGATCCCGACCTGGCTGGTGCTGCCGATCACGCTCGGCTATGTGGGCCTCCGGTTCCTGGCCAAGGTCGGGAGCGCCGCGCTCCTGGTGCGCCCACTCGGGCTCGACGAGCGGATCCCGAGCCGGGTCGGGCTGGGCCTCATACCCCAGGGCGGGATCTCGATCGCGATGGCGGTCTCGGCCATGCTCATGTACTCCGACCTGACGGTCCGTGGCATCGACGCCGAGTCCCTGCTCTTCGCCGTGATCGTGATCGGGGTGGCCCTCTCGGAGCTCATCGGCCCCCTGCTGACCCTCCGGCTCCTGCGCGCAGCGGGGGAGCTCTCGCCCGCCGGCCTCACCGAGCGGCGGCCCCCCGCGCCCGAGGCTTCCCTGGATCGCTGAACCCTGGCCCCGTTACACTTGACCCATGGAGACCAAGCTCGGCCTCGCCCTGTTCCAGGCCGTCCCACGCGACGGACTCTCGATCGCCGCGGACGTGTCGATCGTCATCCTGGCTGCGGCCGTGATCTTCCTCACGATCGTGACGGCCGGGCTCTTGCTGCGCGTGAACCGGACGCTCGGGGAGCTGCGGATCGGGGTGCGGCAGAATCTCGGGCCGGTGTCCGACCGAGCCCGTGCGATCTCGGACAACGTCGAGTTCGTCACCCAGGCTCTCCGAACCGACGTGGAGCGGCTCAACGCGTCGGTGAAGGCGCTGACCGACCGGCTCCAGCTCGCCTCCCAGCGGATGGAGGAGCGCATCGAGGAGTTCAACGCGCTCATGGAGGTCGTCCAGGACGAGGCCGAGGACATCTTCATCGATACGGCTTCCACGGTGCGCGGCGTACGCGCGGGCGCCCGTTCGATCGCGAAGGGAGATTCCGGGGTGAGCAAGGGCGAGCCCACCGGGCGTCGCGACTTGGATCCAGCAGGTGACGAGGCCCAGGCGCTCGCCGCCGAAGAGGCGTGAGGGAGCAGGCAAAGACCTCGCGTTGACGCCGCTCTTCCTGGCGGTGGGCTGGCTGCTTCTCGCTCCCGAGCCGGCGTCTGCTTGGGGTCCTGCCACGCACGTCGCGATCGGCGAGGCGCTCCTCGGCTCACTCTACCTGGTCCCCCCCGCGGTGCGCGCGATCCTCGAGAAGTACCCCCTGCACTTCCTCTACGGATCGGTCGCCGCGGACATCTCCTTCGCCAAGAAGTACGTCCCCCAGGGCCGGCACTGCCACAACTGGAGCATCGGCGAAGAGATTCTCGACTCGGCCGACTCGCCGGAGCTCAGCGCGGTCGGGTACGGCTACCTGGCGCACCTGGCCGCCGACACCATCGCGCACAATTTCTTCGTGCCCCGGCGGCTCCTGCTCACGAGCACGACGCAGGCGCTCGGACATACGTACTGGGAGCACCGCATGGACATGCACGTGGGTGAGGACTTCCTGTCCCTCGCCCGCCACATCGTCGTCGACCACGACCACGCCGATGCGGACATGCTCTTCGACGACGTGCTCAGTCGGACCGTCTTCAGCTTCCAGACCAACCGGCGCATCTTCCGCGGGATGATCCGCTTCCAGGGGCACGAGCGCTGGCAGCGGATCTTCGGGCAGGTGCTCGCGAACTCGCGCTTCGATCTCCCTGATCCCGTGGTCGACTCCTACTTCGAGCTCGCGTTCGACTACACGGTGGGCTACCTGCGCGATCGCCACTCCTCCTATGCGGCCCGTCTCGATCCCGTGGGCGACCTCAACCTTCGACTCGCGAAGAAGATCCGGCGGCGCGCCATGGCCGACCACACCGCGGACCACCCCGAGGTGCTTCGGGAGATGGCCGACGACTTCTTCCCGATCCCGGAGGGCCCGTTGCTCTACTGGCCCCAGATCTCCGACGCGGACTTCGCGGCCGGTATCACCTCCCCGCGGGCGACGGCACGGTCGCTCGCGTCGCCGCCGCCGTCTACGGGTTGAGCGCCCTCCGAAGCAGCTCGTTGACCCTGCGGGGATCGGCCTTGCCGGCCGAGCGCTTCATGACCTGCCCTACGAAGAAGCCGAGTAGCTTCGCTTCCCCCCCGCGGTAACGCTCGACCTCTTCGGGGTGCTCGGACACCGCCGCGCCGACCCAGGCCTCGAGCTGCTCCTCGTCCCGGACCTGAGTCAGCCCCCTCGCCTCCACGACTTCCCGTGGCGAAGCTCCCTCCTCGGCCACCACGCTGAGCACCGTCTTGGCGACCGAGTCGGAGATGGTCCCGTCGCGCACGAGACGGATCAGCTCGGCTAGCGCCGAGGGCGGCACAGAGAACGTGGCCGCGTCTTCCTTACGGTCGTTCATGAGCGCCTGCGCAGGACCCATGACCCAATTCGCGGCCGTCTTGGCGTCGACGTCGGCCCGCACGACCGCCTCGTAGTATTCCGCGCTGGCCCTCGACTGCGTGAGCACTCGCGCGTCGTACTCCGAGAGCCCGTACTCGGTCGTGAAGCGCATTCGGCGCTCGGCCGGGAGCTCCGGCAGCGATGCGCGCGCGCGCGCGATCCTCTCCGCCGGCACCACGAGCGGCGGCAGGTCCGGCTCGGGAAAGTACCGGTAGTCGTGGCTCTCCTCCTTCGATCGCATCGACCGCAGCGCCGAGCGGTGATCGTCCCAGAGCAGGGTCTCCTGCTCGACGCGGCCACCCCGCTCGAGCACGTCGATCTGACGGGAGATCTCGAGCTCCAGCGCTCTCTCCACCCCGGAGAAGGAGTTCACGTTCTTGATCTCCGTCTTTGCGCCGAGCTCTCGTGCCCCCGCGGGACGCACCGAGACGTTCGCGTCCACGCGCAGGCTGCCCTCTTCCATGTTGCAGTCGCTCACGTCGGCGTACTCGAGCATCTGCTTGAGCGCACCCAGGAAGGCTCGGACGTCGGCCGGAGAGCGCAGGTCGGGCTCGGTCACGATCTCGACCAGCGGTGTGCCGGCCCGGTTGAGGTCGACGGCCGTGGCGCCTGCGATACGGTCGTGGATCGACTTGCCGGCGTCTTCCTCCATGTGTGCGCGGCGGATGCGGACGCTCTGTGACCCGTCCGCGCCGTCGAACGCGACGATGCCGTCGGTGGCGATCGGTCGTTCGAACTGGGTGATCTGGTAGCCTTTGGGCAGGTCGGGATAGAAGTAGTTCTTGCGCGCCCAGATGCTGCGCTCGTGCACGGTGCATCCGAGCGCGAGCGCGGTGCGGATCGCGAGGTCCACGGCCTCCGGGTTCGTGGTGGGGAGCGCGCCCGGCAGGCCCAGGCAAACGGGGCAGGTGTGGACGTTGGGCGGATCCCCGAAGACTGCGCGGTTGCCGCAGAAGAGCTTCCGCTCCGTGCGGAGCTGCACGTGCACCTCGAGCCCGATGACGGGCTCCCAAGCGTTGGCGCTCACGCGCGCTCTCCCAGGCCGGCGGCCTCGAGGGCACCCGCGGCCGCGAGCATCCGCTCCTCCTGCCACCAGCCTGACAGGAGCTGTCCTCCGACGGGGAGCCCCTGCACGCGTCCGATGGGCACCGAGACGGCCGGAATGCCCGCGAGGTTCGCGGTCACGGTGAAGACGTCCGAGAGGTACATCTCGATGGGATCGGCCGTGCGCTCGCCGAGGGAGAACGCGGGCGTCGGGCTCGTGGGCGTCAGGAGCACGTCCACCGAGTCGGCGAAGACGCGCGCGAAGTCCCGTGTGATGAGTCGCCGGGCGCGCTGTGCGGTGCCGTAGTACTGATCGTAGTAGCCTGCCGAGAGCGCGTACGTGCCGAGCATGATGCGCCGCTTCACCTCGAGCCCGAGGCCACGCGAGCGTGTCCGCTCGTACATCGACACGAGGTCGTCCTCCGCCACGCGCAGCCCGTACCGGACTCCGTCGTAGCGCGACAGGTTGCTCGAGGCTTCAGCGGGCGCGATGACGTAATAGGAGGGGATCGCATGCCGAGTGTTCGGGAGCGACACCTCGCGCACGTCCGCCCCGCCATCCACGAGCGTGTCCGCCGCCCGGTCGATGAGCGCTCGGATGCCCGCGTCGAGCCCGTCGGTCACGTACTCCCTCGGGATCCCCACCACGAGGCCCTCCACGCCCCGCCCCACCGCCGTCTCGAAGTCCGGTACCGCGCGGTTGACCGAGGTGGCGTCGCGAGGGTCGTGGCCGGC
>JBFGFY010000081.1:0-14071 GCA_041579355.1 Longimicrobiales bacterium
AAGTTGGCCGTGTAGGAGAGCTCGTTCTCCGGGTACACGAGGGGCAGGCCACGGTGGTGCCGGTACGCGTAGGCGGCGAGGGTCGGCAGCTTCGCGATGAGGCGAATGATCTGGATCCACCGCGCCCTGGGGTCGTCCACGTGCTTGGCGTCGGGATAGAACGTGGAGAGCGCCGCGGCCATGCTCGTGACCATGCCCATCGCGTGCGCGTCGTAGCGGAAGGCACCCACGAGCTCGGTGATGTTCTCGTGCACGTACGTGTGGAACGTGACGTCGTGCACGAACTCGTCGAGCTGGCCCTGGGTCGGGAGCTCTCCCTTCAGAATCAGGTAGGCGACCTCGAGGTGAGAGCTGCGCTCTGCGAGCTGTTCGATGGGATAGCCGCGATAGCGCAGGATCCCGTTGTCGCCGTCGATGTACGTGATCGTGCTGCGGGTCGACGCCGTGTTCGTGAACGCGGGGTCGTAGGCCATCATCCCGAAGTCCGTCTCGTTGACCTTGATCTGGCGCAGATCCATCGCGCGGATCACGTCCCCGTCGAGGATCTCGACCTCGTAATCGCGCCCGGTGCGGTTGTCGCGGATCGAAAGACTGTTCTTACCGTCGGCTCCGGTCTTTCCCATCGATCTCTCCGAGTGGCCAGGTCGCTCGCGGCGCGCCAGGGGTGAGGGGTGGCTTCAGCCTTGAAGTATACCGAGGACCGGAGCGGCTCCCAAGGCGGGTGCTCGCGGGGACTGGCCCCCCCATGGACAGGCCGAAAAAGGGGCTCGGCGCGGGCCTTCGACCACCCTTCGACGCTCGGCACCGGCGGGCCTCCGGCGCTACAATAACGGCATGAAGACGGTCAGCTCATACCTCGCCGCGTTCTCGACGGCGGGCGGCACGCTACGTCGGCGCCTGGCGCCGTTCGTGCGCTACGTGATCCTCCTCACGGTGGTCATCCTCGTCTACGCGTGGCTCTTCCACGTGATCATGGCGTGGGAGGGGCAGGAGCACTCGTGGTTCACAGGCGTCTATTGGGCGCTCACGGTGATGAGCACGCTCGGATTCGGCGACATCACCTTCGAGAGCGATTTGGGGCGGATCTTCAGCAGCATCGTCCTGCTCACGGGCATCGTGCTCCTCCTGATCATCCTGCCCTTCCTGTTCATCCGGTTCGTGTACGCGCCATGGCTCGAACAACGGAACCGCTCCCGGGTCCGCGAGCTCCGCTCCGTGCCTCCCGGAACCGAGGGGCACGTCCTGGTCTGCGCCGACGACCCGACGGCGATGGGCTTGATCCGCCAGCTCCTGGCGGCCGGGGTGCCGGCCTTCCTCATCGAGCCCGATCCCGACCGAGCGCTGCAGCACCAGGACGACAACGTCCCGGTCATCACCGGGGAGATCGACTCGGTGGACACGTATCGCAATGCGCGGGCCGACCGCGCACGACTCGTTTACGCGAACGCGTCCGACACGGTGAACTCGAACATCGTGCTGACGGTGCGTGAGCTCTCGGAGTCGGTGCCGATCGCCGCCGTCGCCGAATCCGTGGACTCGATCGACGTTCTCGAGCTCAGTGGGGCCACACACGTGCTCCCCCTCAAGCAGCGGCTCGGGGAGCATCTGGCCAACCGGGCCAGCTCTATGAGCGCGCACGCCAACGTGATCGGGCGCTTCCACGACCTGCTACTCGCCGAGTTTCCCGTGCACAACACTCCCCTCCAGGGGAAGACGATACGGGACACGAGACTGCGAGAGTTCACGGGGCTCACGATCGTGGGCGTTTGGGACCACGCCCGGCTCCAGCCGGCGCATCCCGAATTGGAGCTCACGCGCCTCTGCGTTCCCGTCGTGATCGGTTCCCCCGCGCAGATCCAGGAGCTCAACGAGATCCTCGTGATCTACGATGCCAACCCGAGTCCGGTGCTCGTGATCGGAGGTGGGAAGGTGGGCCGCTCGGCGGCCAGGGCCCTCAAGCGGCGCGAGGTCCCGGTGAACGTCGTGGAGCGGAAGCCCGAGCTCGAACCGAAGATCCGTGGCATACCGGACAAGCTCTTCATCGGTGACGCCGCCGACCGCCACGTGCTCGAGTCCGCAGGGATCGGCGATGCTCCGAGCATCCTGCTCACGACACACGATGACGCGATGAACATCTACCTGAGCGTCTACTGCCGGCGGCTGAGCCCCGAGGCCCGGATCCTGACGCGGGTCACCCACGAACGGAACATCGAGGCGATCCGTCGTGCCGGAGCCGACTTCGTGCTGAGCTATGCCTCCTTCGGCGTACAGACGGTCTACTCGATCGTGCGGGACCGAGAGATCGTCGTTCTGGGCGAGGACGTGAACCTGTTCTACGTGCCCCTGCCCGAGTCGCTGGCCAACAAGACACTGGCCGAAGCTGGAATCGGTGCCCGCACCGGTCTCAACGTGATCGCCATCCAACAGAACGGGCGCGTAGTGACCGAGCTGGGTCGCGATCTGCGGCTGCCCGAGAAGTCCGAGCTGGTGGTGCTGGGGAGCACCGAGCAGCGCATGCGTTTCAGCGAAGTCTACAACTGAGCCCCGGCCGGACGCGGCTCGATCGCGTGAAGTGCCGGGGGCGGGAATCGAACCCGCACGCCCTTGCGGACAGCGGCTTTTGAGGCCGCCGCGTCTACCGTTCCGCCACCCCGGCTGAGGCCCTCGCGGAGCGATCGAACAGGCACGCTTGCACGTGTCCTCGAGCATCCCGAGGGCCGCGCTATTCTACCACGGCCCTCGGGACGCGTACATGCGGCGGTCGAAGAGTCGGCACCGTCGTCGTTCCTTCCGGTTCTTCTGAGCGCCCTCCCTCAACCTGCGAGCGGGTCCGGCCTCAGCTGGAACTTGATGACGAGGCTCGTGTTACCCTCGCCGCCCTCCATGTGGAACGGCGTGCGGGTGCTGATCGTCGTCCACACGCCCCGCCCCTTCCACCCGGCGTTCGGGTCGTCGATGCGGCCGTCCATCCACTTGGTGTAGAATCCCATCGGATAGGGAACGCGCAGGACCACCCACTCCCCGTCGTTCCAGACGAGCAGACCCTCCGCGGCGTTGCCGGTGTTGATGGGAACGTCTTCTCCCAGCCCGAGCGTGCCCCACCAGTCGACCCAGGTGTAGTAGCTCGCCTCGGCGCTTCCCGGCGTGTCGACGCCGCCCAGCTGCGGCATGGGCTCGACGTAGAACGTCCAGCCCTCCGGGCAGTGCTGGCCGGTGGCCATGGGACCGTTGAGGGGTCCGCGGCACTGCGAGCGGTCGAAACGACCGAGGTGCCCGCTGGCGAGCGCCACCCACGCGACCCCGTTCTTGTCGATGTCCATGCCGCGCGGCGAGAAGCCCTCGATCGGCTCGCCGTTCGCGTCGAGGGGCAACTCGTACAGCTCGACGAGCGCCGTCTCCTCCGGTCGATCGCCGGGGACGAGCCGCACGACGGCCCCCGGGTAGCCGAGCGACGATGCCCATACTGACCCGTCGGGTGCTGGAGCTACGGCATAGAACCCGGCGGTGATCCTCTTGTCCCTCGTGGGATCGACGGCGTCACCCGGCTCCACGTACGCGTCCCGCCGGCCGTTCCCGTTCGTGTCCAGCACGAGGGGCGTCCAGCCCTGCGAAGCCTCCTCGTCGCCCGTCTCGAGGTATCGGCGTGTGTTGAGCCAGCCGACCACCGCCCCGCCCCCGCTCGTCCACAGCGTGTGCTCGTCGTCCATCGCGAACATCAGATGGTGTGTGCTGAAGCACGTGCTGATGTGCCGGTACTCCCCCGTGCGCGGGTCGTAGACGCCGAGGTGCCGCCCCGCGCGCTCGACGGGAAAGAGCCTCGCCGAGGGATGGTCGGATCCCGCCCGGCAGAAGGACGGGTTGTCGGGCCCCCGCACCGCCGCCGTGAGCCAGACCCGGCCCTCGTGGTCGATCATCGGATTGTGGACGTTGGTCTGGCCGTCCCAGATCGGCACGTCACCGAAGTAGGGCGAGGACGCCGCCATGGCCGTGCCCGCCGCGATCGGCGTGGCGGGATCTCGCACGGTGAGGGGCACCTGCGAGGCCGTGTGGGTGCGCGGATCGAGGACCGGGATGTAGTCGGCACTGAGCTCGAGCGCCCCGTAGACCGGGCCGTACGCGTTGACCGAGGGATCGCGCCGGTCCGTCGAGACCACGTCGTGCAGATAGGCCGTCGGGTCGGCCCAGTCCCAGATGGTGATCACCACGTTCCGCTCGATGCCCTGAGGCCGCGGCGGAGCCGGCGGTAGCGCCCCATCGTCGATGCGGTCGGTCCAGTCGGCGAACATCTCCAGCGCCCTTCGCGCCCCGAGCTGGGCCACGCCTCCCATCATCTGTGACCCGGCCTGACCCGACAGGATACGCCGCTCCCACGCCTGCACCGATGAGTCGAACTCGCCGAGGCCCGGAGGGAACAGTCGCGTCCCGAGAGTCCCTAGCTGGTGACACGCGGTGCACGTGCCCGACTTCATCCGTCGCAGCCAATCCGCCTGCGTGCGGATCTGCGGGGAGATGCCGTTGCCGCTCGGGCCCGTGCCGGGGAACTCGTCACGGGTGGGCACGTGGATCAGGGACAGCCAATAGCCTGCCGGGTAGTAGGACGCGGCGGCCCCCTCGTCGGGTGCCGGGACGGCGGTGAGGTCGAGGGTGCGCCCGGGGGTCGCTCGGACCTTGTCTGAATCGACGAGGCCGTACCCACGGACCCAGACGCTGTACTGCGCGTCGGGCAGGTCCGGAACCCGATAGCGGCCCTGGTCGTCGGTCACGACGATACGGGCGAAGCGGGTCGGCAAGTCGAACGTCTCCGCGATCACCCACACGCCCGCCTCGGGGCCCGAGGGCCCCGTCACCACTCCCGAGATGTCGTCGGCTCCCGAGCCCCCCTCACCGCCGCACGCGGCGAAGGCGATCAGCAAAGGCGGGAGCCAGACACCGACGGCGCGAGCGCGAGGAATCCGAGTGGCAGGTCGCGAGCTCATGGGCCCCTCCGGGTCGACCGTGATCCGACCAACATCCGGAGGGGCCATCTGGGTGGCAAGGAGCCGCCTCACACAACCCTCCCGCGGCGGCCCAGGCCGCCGTGCCGCGCGGACATTGCAGCCCGCAACGTTACCTTTTCAGCGCTTCCCCCGAGGTGACCGACGCCGACCGGGTCGTCCCGACGCCGGCGCTCGGAACGACACTTCGACTCGAGATCGCGACGACCATGTCCGACCGCTCCATGACCACCCGACTGGTTGGCATGCTCGCACACGATCTACGCACACCGCTCTCGAGCGTCATGCTGCTTCTCGAGCTCCTCGAGGGCGCGGAGGGTCTGACGCCCGAAGAGGGCGACGACGTCCGGCACGCGCTCGCCAGCGCCCGATCGCTGTCCGAGATGCTAGCGGTCGCGGTCGACACGCTCCGCCTCGCAGAAGGCGCGTTGGCACCCGAGGTGGACGAGCACGACCTGGGAGAGATCTGTCGGGACGCGATCGGTCGGGTCCGGGCGCGCGGAGCCCAGGCCGAGATCCGGTTGGAGGGCGAAGCGGCGATCTCCGTCCGCTGCGACGCCAACTTGACGTCGCGAGCCGTCGCCCAGCTGGTCTCGGCCGCGGACGTCGTCACCGCTCCGGGTCGAGCCGTCCGGGTCCGACTCAGCGCCGCGGATTCCACGGCACGCGTCGAGGTAATCGACGAAGGAGCCACGATCCCCGACGAGCTACGCGAGGCGCTCTTCGATGAAGAGGGAGCGGTGGAGATCCGCGCACGGCAGCGGCCGTACTCGCGCGGTCTCGGGACCGTATTCGGCCGCAGGGTCGCCGAAGCGCACGGGGGACGGGCCGGTGTCGCCGTCCCGCCCGACGCAGCGGCGGGTCGCGGTAACACCGTGTGGATCGAGCTTCCCCTAGGCAACAAACACCGGCGTTCTTAGGATTCAGGCTTCCTAGCCCCCCGGAGCGAAGCCGGTAGATGGCGTACATCCTGCTCGTCGACGACGACGAACTCCTGCGTCGGGCGATCGGCAAGGCACTCCGAAGGGTCGGCCACGATGTTGCCGAGGCGGGCTCGGGCCAGGACGCGATGCGAGCCGTCGAGTCGAAACGGCCGGCACTGATCTTGACCGACATCAACATGCCCGAGATGGACGGCATCGAGGTCGTCATGCAGATCCGTCGGCGGGAGCCCGGTATTCCGGTCATCGCGATGTCCGGCGGGGGCATCGTCGCGAAGGAGCTCCTCCTGCTCAACGCCGAGGCGCTGGGCGCCGTCGCGACCCTCTCGAAACCCTTCGAGCTGGACGAGCTGATCGGAACGGTGGACCGTGTCCTGGCGGAGGCCGCGACCGACGGGGCGGACGGAAGAGCGTAGCCCGACTCGGCCCCTCGAGCCCGCCTGGATCGCGCCCCTGACAGGGCCCCCTCGTTGCGACATCATTAGGGTCCTCTCGCGACTCCCGCCGTCCCCAGGAGCCAACGTGGCGAAGCCCAGACAGGACCCCTTCGGCGCCCGCACCACCGTCGACCTCCCCGAGGGGCCGACCTCGTTCTACCGACCCGCGCGGCTGGTCGAGGAAGGCGTGCTCGATACGCTCGATCGACTTCCTTTCTCGATCCGTATCCTGCTCGAGAACACGCTCCGACACGCTGGCGGGGACTACGTGAGCCGCGAGCACGTCGAGTCCGTCGCCAGGTGGAGCCCCACGAACGCCGGGGCCGACGTCCCGTTCATGCCGACCCGCGTCGTGCTCCAGGACTTCACGGGTGTGCCCGCGGTCGTGGACCTCGCCGCCATGCGCGACGGAATCAAGGAGCTCGGCGGCGACCCGGCCCGAATCAACCCGGTCGTGCCGGCCGACCTGGTCATCGATCATTCGGTCCAGGTCGACTTCTTCGGATTCGCCGACGCCTTCCGGCTCAACGTCGAGAAGGAGTTCGAGCGCAACCACGAGCGATACGCGCTTCTTCGCTGGGCGCAGGAGGCGTTCGCGAACTTCTCGGTCGTGCCCCCCGGCACCGGCATCGTCCACCAGGTCAACCTCGAGTACCTCGCGTCGGTGATCCACCGGCGTGAGCACGATGGCGAGTTCGTCGCATATCCGGATACGCTCGTCGGCACGGACTCACACACGACCATGGTGAACGGGCTCGGCGTGGTCGGCTGGGGTGTGGGTGGCATCGAGGCCGAGGCAGTCGTCCTCGGGCAGCCCTACTACATGCTGCTTCCCGAGGTCGTCGGCATGAAGTTCACGGGAGCGCTGCCCGAGGGGGCGACGGCGACCGACCTCGTGCTCCGCGTGACGGAGATGCTCAGGAAGCACGGCGTGGTCGGCAAGTTCGTCGAGTACTACGGCGCTGGATTGAGCAACCTGACGCTGCCCGACAAGGCGACGCTCGCGAATATGTCGCCCGAGTACGGGGCGACCATCGGCTTCTTCCCTGTCGACGAGCAGGCGCTGCGCTATCTGCGTGGTACCGGCCGCCCGGAGTCCCTCGTCGCGCGGGTGGAGCAGATCAGCAAGGAGCTCGGCCTGTTTCGCACGGACGACACACCCGAGCCCGAGTTCACGTCGAAACTCGAGCTGGACCTGGCGACGGTGGAGCCGAGCCTGGCCGGGCCCAAGCGGCCGCAGGATCGGATTCGGCTCGCGGACATGCGTAAGCAATTCGGGAAGGACCTCCCCAACCTGTTCCCGGCGGGCGCGAAGATCCCATCGCGCGAGAAGGCCGAGGGCGAGGGACAGCCGCGCAAGGGCGAGAGCTGGGCCGGCGAGGGCGGGAGCGAGGCCGTCCAGGTGGCGGCAGACCCACGCTGCGCGGTCATCGACTGCGACGGTGAGGAGGTCGAGATCGGCGATGGCACGGTCGTGATCGCCTCGATTACGAGCTGCACCAACACGTCGAACCCGTCGGTCATGGTAGGCGCGGGGCTGCTCGCCAAGAAGGCCATCGAAAAGGGCCTCATGGTCAAGCCGTGGGTGAAGACGTCCATGGCGCCCGGGAGCCAGGTGGTGACGGACTACCTGACGCAGTCAGGGCTCCTCACCTACCTCGAGCAGCTTCGCTTCAACATCGTCGGGTATGGGTGCACGACGTGCATCGGCAACAGCGGTCCCCTTCCAGAGAACGTACACAAGGCGGTCGAGGAGAAGGGCCTGGTCGTCGCTTCCGTCCTCTCGGGCAACCGCAACTTCGAGGCCCGCATCCATCCGCTCGTGCGCGCGAACTACCTGGCCTCCCCCGGCCTGGTGGTGGCCTATGCGCTCGCAGGCCGGGTCGACATCGACATGTACAACGAGCCGCTCGGACACGGCACGAACGGCGAGCCGGTCTTCCTCGCGGACCTCTGGCCCTCCCCGAAGGAGGTGCGCGACACGGTCGCGGCTTCCTTGAAGCCCGAGATGTTCACCAAGAGGTACGCCGTCGTGAACACGGGCGACGAGAACTGGCAGGCCTTGCCCGTTCCGAAGGAGAGCAGCCTCTACGAGTGGGCGGACGCCTCCACCTACGTGCGGCGTCCCCCCTTCTTCGAGGGGATGAGCCTCGAGGTGCCCGAGCCGACTGATGTCCACGGGGCTCGCGTGATGGCGCTCCTCGGGCAGTCCGTCACGACAGACCACATCTCCCCCGCCGGTGCGATCCCGAAGGGTGAGCCTGCGGCCCAGTACCTTCGTGGACACGGCGTGGAGGTGAAGGACTTCAACACCTTCGGCTCCCGCCGCGGCAACCACGAGGTGATGATGCGCGGCACGTTCGGCAACGTGCGCATCAAGAACCTCCTCCTGGACGGAAAGGAAGGCGGCTACACGGTGCACTTCCCGACCGGAGAGGTGTTGCCGATCTACGACGCCTCCATGCGGTACCAAGCGGAAGGCACGCCGCTCATCGTAATCGCCGGTCAGGAGTACGGGACCGGAAGTTCACGCGACTGGGCAGCGAAAGGCACGATACTCCTTGGCGTGCGCGCGGTGCTCGCCGAGAGCTTCGAGCGCATCCACCGCAGCAACCTCGTGGGCATGGGCGTGCTCCCGCTCGAGTTCAGGAACGGCGCGACGCCGAAGTCGCTCGGCCTCACCGGGAAGGAGACCTTCGACATCACCGGGATCGCGGACGGTCTCGAGCCGGGTGGGACGGTCCAGGTTAAGGCCACCGCCGAGGACGGCACGCAGAAGAACTTCGAGGCGCACGTCAGGCTCGACTCGGACATCGACGTCGAGTACTACGTAAACGGCGGCATCCTGCAGACGGTGCTCAGGAAGATGGCGCGGGGGGAGATGTAGGGCTCGAGCTCGATCCGGCGTCTGCCCCGAGCCTCGGTTCGGGACGCATCGACACGGGGGGACCGAGAATCTCCTGCAGCATCACGGCCTGCCGCAGCGCGTGCCGCCCGCGGCGGAGCTGCTGGCGCACCTCCCGCACGTCGGCGCTCAGCCGCCGCGCCAGCGGGTCGAGGTCGTCGTGCGCCGATGGCGCCCGCTCGGACGGGTCCGTGCCGTAGCCGACGTGCGCGAGGTGCACACGGTGCTGCTGTCCCACCTTCGGGGCTCGCTTCCCCCAACCGACCCGAGCGGGAAGAACCTCCGGAGGTGGTGGCGGAGGGGCGGGCCGGGCCTTCTGCTTCTTCACGGACTCGGCAAGTCCGGCGATCTCCTCCCAGAGGTCCGCCGGGATCATTCCCTCCGAGCCGGTGCGACCGGCCGCCTTCTTCGAGCTCGTGGGGTACTCCTCCACTGCGACGTCGTCGTAGGAGGGGTCTTCGTCGTAGCTACGGGTCTCGTACGTCGGCGCATCGTAGGAGGGCCCGCCCGACGGCATCTGATCGCCCGGGATCTGCGGGACGCCTCCCGCCTTCTTCTTCCGGCTGCGCGCGATCGACTCGAAGATTGAGAATAGGATGATGACGGCGAAGAAGATCAGCTCTTCCATGAGGTCCGCCGGTCAGTCGTCCAGGGACCGTTTCGCGGTCTCATCGGGCCCGGCGATCGCGGCTCGCATTCCCGTATCGGCCTCGATGTTCCGGTAGCGCATGTAGTCCATGACACCGAGGTTGCCATTGCGGAACGCCTCGGCGAGCGCGAGCGGCACCTGTGCCTCCGCGCGCACGACTTCGGCCTTCATCTCCTCGACGCGCGCCTTCATCTCCTGCTCGTGAGCGACGGCCATCGCCCGACGCTCTTCTGCGCGGGCCTGCGCCACCCTCTTGTCCGCCTCCGCTTGATCGGTCTGCAGCTCGGCGCCGATGTTCTTCCCGACATCGACATCGGCGATGTCGATCGACAGGATCTCGAAAGCAGTGCCCGAGTCGAGCCCCTTACCCAGCACGGTCTTCGAGATCGCGTCCGGGTTCTCGAGGACTGCCTTGTGCGAGGCCGCCGAGCCGATCGTCGAGACGATGCCCTCACCGACGCGGGCGAGGATCGTCTCCTCTCCCGCTCCGCCGACGAGGCGGTTGATGTTGGCGCGCACGGTCACGCGCGCGATGGCGATGAGCTGGATGCCGTCCTTCGCCATGGCCGCAACCTTCGGCGTGTTGATGACCTTCGGGTTCACCGACACCTGCACTGCCTCGAAGACGTCACGTCCCGCGAGGTCGATCGCGGCCGCCTGGTTGAACGCGAGCTCGATGTTCGCCTTGTCGGCGCTGATGAGCGCGCCCACGACGCGGTCGACACGACCACCCGCGAGGTAATGCGCCTCTAGCTGGTTGATGTCGAGATCGAGCCCGGCCTTGGTCGCGTTGATGAGCGGCCGAACGATCGCGGCGGGAGATACTTTACGAAGGCGCATGCCTACGAGCGTCCCGATGCCGACGCTCACACCCGCCGAGAGTGCCTCGATCCAGAGTCGGACCGGGATCGCCCACGCGATCAGGAAGATAAAGAAAACGATCGCGATCGGGAGCAACAGCGCGACTACTTCTTGCATGCGTCAGTCCGTTCGTTGGAGTGAGCGGTAGACTACGCCTTCTCGGCCTTCTCGGCCGGTCTAGCGGCGATGGGGCGCACGATGTGCCGGTACCCCTCGGCGCTGACGATCTTGATCGGCGTCCCCTCGGTGATCCATTCCGACTCGGAGACGACGTCGACCCGTTCGTCGTCGAAGAGCCCGGTGCCGGAGGGCCGGAGATCGGTGATCGCGGTTCCCGTGACGCCGACCAGGTCGCGCCGCGCCGGCGCTGACTCGTACCCGATGGAGCGGTCGGTCCGCTGCAACAGGAAGATCCCACTCTTCGCGAGCCTGGAGCTCCCCGGAAGCGACCGGATCATCACCCACGCGGTCACGGCAATGAGGAGAACCGTCGTGCTCAGGACGAGGCCCGCGCGCGTGAAGTCCGCGGAGGTCGGAAGCGATCCGATCAGCGCCAGATACAGGCCTGCGAGCATGCCGATCGCCCCAATGATGCCGAAGAGCCCGAAGCCGGGAATCAGGAACACCTCCACCCCGAGCAGCGCGAGGCCGACCCCGAAGATGATGAGGTCCTCGAGACCGGCGAGACCCACGATGAGATGCGATCCGAAGAACAGGGAGAGCGAGAGCAGGCCCGCCGCGCCGGCCATGCCGAACGAGGGCGTCTTGATCTCCGTGATGAGTCCCAGGAAGCCGAGCGTGAGAAGGAACGGTGCCACGACCGGGTTCGAGAAGAAACGGACCACCCGCTCCGCCCAGTTGGCCTCTGCCGTCACCACGCGCGAGCCCCGGGAGCCTAGGAGCTCGAGGAGCGCCGGGAGGTCCTCGACCTCGGTGGCGTAGCCGATGTCGACGGCTTCCTCCGTCGTGAGCGTGAGGAGTTGCCCGGCGGCGCTCACGCCGGGAATCTCGATGTTCTCGTCCACCATGGCCTCGGCGACGCGAGGGTCGAGACCACGCGCCTCGGCGAGCGCACGCATCTCACTTCGCATGGCAGACACGATCTTCTCGGGGGCCTTCTGTCCGGCTCCATCGACTGGCGTCGCAGCGCCCATCACCGAGCCGGGTCGCATGTAGATGCCGCGTGTCGACAGTGCGATCAGGGCTCCGGCCGAAAACGCGCGCCGGTTCACGAGCGTGTAGACCGGTACCGAGGAGTCGCTGATCGCGTCCGCGATGCGCTCGGCCGCGTCGACGCGCCCTCCGGGCGTGTCCATGTCCAGGATCACCGCCGAGACCCCGGCCGCGGCCGCCTCTTCGAGGCTCCGCTCGATGAACGGGGCCAGCCCCAGCTCGACGACGCCGGTGACGGGAACACGGACCACGGTGGGCTGTGCCTCGGCAACCGCTGGTGCGAAGCACACGAGTGACGTGGCCGCCAGGAAAGCTGCCCGAAGGGCTGTGAAGCGACGGCTCATGACGCCTATCTCCATTCGAGACGCGACCACTGAAAGGTACCGTGCCGGGCCCCCCAGACAACGTGCGGCCTGGAAGGCTCGATCCTGTCGACCCTACGTGTCATCGCCCGAAAACCTTCTACCCACGCCGAGGTTGACCCGAGTCCGGGCCTCCCAGTAGCCTTCGCGGCGGCATGGCCGAAGACCGAAGGAGCGGGCGCTGGCATGGGTGAGGCATGGATCATCGACGGGGTGAGGACCCCGATCGGGAGGCACGGCGGCGGACTCGCCTCCGTGCGGCCGGATGACCTCGCGGCGCTCACGCTGGAGGCGCTCCTCGCGCGAAACGACGTGGACCCCGCCACGATCGACGACGTGATCTTCGGATGTATCAACCAGGCAGGTGAGGACAACCGCAACGTCGCGCGCATGGCGCTCCTGCGTGCCGGGATACCCGTCACGGTGCCGGGTCGGACGGTGAACCGCCTCTGCGGCTCGGGCATGCAAGCGGTCCTCGACGCCTTCCACGCGATCTGCGCGGGCGAAGGGGACGTCTTCGTCGCAGGTGGGGTCGAGAGCATGAGCCGCTCTCCCTACGTGATGCTGAAACCCACGGAGGGCTACGCGCGCGGAAACCCGGAGGTTGCGGATACCGTGCTGGGCTGGCGCTTCCCGAACCCGGCGTTCACCCCCGAGTGGACGATCGGTCTCGGGGAGACGGCCGAAGTGATCGCCGAGGAATTCGCCGTGAGCCGGGAAGCCCAAGACGCCTTCGCAGCGGAGAGTCAGCGCCGCGCCGGTGCCGCGCTCGAGTGCGGGCGCTTTCGCGACGAGATCGTCCCGGTCGCGGTGCCCCAGCGGAAGGGTGACCCGGTGGTGGTCGAGACCGACGAGCACCCGCGTCCCGATACGGACGCGGCCGCGCTCGCGCGGCTCCGCCCGGTCTTCAGGAAGGGGGGCACCGTCACGGCCGGGAACTCCTCGGGGATCAACGACGGGGCCGCTGCCCTCCTCGTGGTCTCGGCCGAACGTGGCCGCGCCCTGGGCCTCGAACCGATGGCCCGTGTGGTCGCCGGGGCGGTGGCAGGGGTCGAGCCGCACCGGATGGGGATCGGGCCCGTGCCGGCTACGCGACGCGTGCTCGAGCGCTCGGGCTGGGGCGTCGAGGACCTCGAGCTCGTCGAGCTCAACGAGGCGTTCGCGGCCCAGGCGGTGCCCTGCATGACCGAGCTCGACCTCGATCCGGCGACGGTCAACGTGAACGGCGGGGCCATCGCTCTCGGCCACCCCGTCGGCTGCTCGGGGGCGCGCATTCTGGTCACGCTCGTGCACGAGATGCGACGCCGGTCCGCGCGGCGAGCCCTGGCGACCATGTGCATCGGAGTGGGCCAGGGCATCGCGAGCCTGGTGGAGCGCGCTTGAGCGACCCGCGGCTGGAAGATCTGCGCGCCCGCATCGAGGCGCTCGACCGTCAGCTCGTGGAGCTGATCGGCAAGCGACACGACCTGGTCATCGAGGTGGGCCACACGAAGCAGGAGCTGGGCCTCCCCGTGCTCGATCCACAGCAGGAAGCGAAGGTGGTGCGCCGCGCAGCGGAGATCGCGCGTGACCTCGGCGTCGACGAGGAGCTGACTCGCGACGTGGTCTGGCGGATCATCGCGGCCGCGCGCGCAGTGCAAGAAGGACGCACTACCTGGGGTCCTCCGGCCGACGTCCCCTGAGGAGCGCGCCGGTTTCGAACGAGGGACCGGGGGGCGCCGCGCGCCCCCCTGGCCGTCAGTCCGCCCT
>JBFGFY010000082.1:0-13876 GCA_041579355.1 Longimicrobiales bacterium
CGAGCGGGACCCGGGCTCGGCCGTGGGTCCGTACCGGCTCCAGTACGAGCTCCAGCAGCTCATGCAGGACAAGGTCGGGATCGCGCGGGAGGCATCCGAGCTGGCGGAAGCCGTTGAAGGCGTCCGCAAGCTGCGCGAGCGCGCCGAGAAGATGGGCGCGAGTGGGAGCCGCGAGTACAACCCCGGCTGGCACACCACGCTCGACCTGCACAGCCTACTCGTCGTGTCCGAGGCGATCGCGCTCGCGGCGCGTGAGCGGAAGGAAAGCCGCGGCGCACACTCCCGCGTCGACCATCAGGGCAAGGATGCCGAGTGGGGCAAGGTCAACCTCGTGATCCGGAGGGGCTCGGACGGCCGCATGGAGATACGCAAGGAGCCCATCTCGGCAATTCGTCAGGACCTCCAAGACATCATCAAGGAGCAGGGCTGATGGCGAGCGTGACCTTCGAGGTCTGGCGCGGGAACGCCGAGGGCGGCGAGCTGCAGAGCTACGAGGTCGACGACGGCCCGGGCTACGTGGTGCTCGACGCGCTCCACCAGATCCAAGCCGAGCAGGCCAATGACCTGGCGGTTCGCTGGAACTGCAAGGCAGGCAAGTGCGGCTCCTGCTCGGCGGAGGTGAACGGCACGCCGAGGCTCACCTGCATGACCCGTGTCGACGAGCTGCCGACCGACAAGCCGATCAAGGTCGAGCCGATGCGTACGTTCCCGGTCGTGAAGGACCTCGTGACGGACGTCTCGTGGAACTACGAGGTCAAGCGCTCGATCGCCAAGTTCCGGCCCGCGCCGCCGAACGGGGCCGACGGCACCTGGCGCATGGATCAGTACGACGTCGAGCGGCCGCAGGAGTTCCGGAAGTGCATCGAGTGCTTCCTCTGCCAGGACGTGTGCCACGTCCTGCGTGACCACCACCTGCACGACAAGTTTGCGGGCCCGCGGCACTTCGTGTATGCGGCGAACATGGAGATGAACCCGATCGACACCGGTGACCGCGTGGCCCAGCTGCGCGACGAGCTCGGGATCGGTTACTGCAACATCACGAAGTGCTGCACGAACGTGTGCCCGGAGAACATCACGATCACCGACAACGCGATCATCCCGCTCAAGGAGCGCGTGGTCGACCGCTCGTACGACCCGCTCGCGAAACTCATCGCGAAGGTGCGTGGGGGCTCCGCCTCGTAGGCCACCGCCCTACCATCGTGTTCCTCGCCCAGGCGTTCGACGGGGAGATCCCCGAAGTCCAGCTCTTGGAGCTCTTCCTCCAGGTGAACGGGGACATCGACACGCAGTTCCAGGTGTGGATCTCGATCACCTTCGCGGTCCTCGTGGCGTCTTTCGTGGCGGGCGACAAGCTGCGGCGCGGCGCGCGGGCCGGGGTGGCTCTCCTATATCTGTGCGCCGCCTGGGTCCTCTTCATCCGCTATCTGCGGGCGGGCACGTACCTGCAGTACGTGGTCGGGCTCTACCCGCTGTACGCGGTCACACCGCCGTCCACGCTCGGAGCGTCCCCTACGGCCGGTCTCCTCCGCACCGCGCTCTTCACCGTAGGATCGGCCGTCGCGGCGCTGAGCGTTCTCTTCCCACGCTTGGGACGGATACCGGATGGGGGGGCTGCGGAGAGCGGCTAGCGGTCGACGGCCTCTAGTACTTCGGCACGCAGGCGTCGCGGGTATCGTTCTGACCCTTCACCCCGACCCACAGGAACAGGGTCGTATCGCGCGCCTCGCTCCAGCGGAAGTCGACCTCGATCTGGGAGCGGAGGCCGAACGTGTGCTGGAAGGGCACCCCCTGTCCGGGCACGGAGCGCATCGAGAGCGATTGCTCGGCGATCGTCTCGCGCGCCCGGATCTCCCAGCGCCCCGAGTGGCCGTCCCACACGCGGACGCACCCCGTCAGGGTGAGCCCCATGGTCGGAATCGCCAGGGTGCTTGCCTTTCCCACGCCTGCTTCGATCGGCACGGCCACCCAACCGCCGCCGTTCCGGATCGCGGCCATGACCGCGTCCAGGGACTGCCCCTGCGCCCCGGCGGGTGCCAAGGCGGTCAGCAGGGAGAGGCAGAGAAGGGAGGTGGGGAGTCGCATGGCTGAGGGGTGCTACCAGCCGGAACACCCGAAGGATCCTGCCTTCCGGGCTCGGCCGCCCCGGGCGACGGACGGCTGCCCTTCCAGGGGGGGGCGTAGGGTTCTACCGTTGTGGCCGGCGAGCGACAGACCGGCTTCCGCATTTTTCCACCCTCGCCAGGTCCAACCATCGACATCGTAATCTGGGTCGCGTTCATTGCTCTGATCCTGGCGCTCCTCGCGCTGGATCTGGGCGTCTTCCATCGCGAGGCGAAAGCACAGAGCCTCGTGGAGGCGCTCGCCTGGAGCGGGTTCTGGATCACGCTCGCCATGGCGTTCAACGGCTTCGTCTACTTCCTCTACGAGAACAACTGGGTCGGAGGAGGGCTCGCCTTTCCGGAGGATGTGAGCGGGCGCACGGCCGCGCTCGAGTTCTTCGCCGGGTACGTGCTCGAGAAGTCGTTGAGCCTGGACAACATCTTCGTCATTGCCCTGATCTTCTCGCACTTCGGGGTGCCGCTCCGCTACCAGCACCGAGTGTTGTTCTGGGGCGTCTGTGGTGCGCTCGTGATGCGCGGCGTCATGATCGGACTCGGCACCGAGCTCATCTCGCGCTTCTCCTGGACCACGTACGTGTTCGGTGGCCTGCTCCTCATCACCGCCGTGCGGTTGATGGTGGTCGAGCACGGCAACATCGACCCCTCGCGCAACGTCATCGTACGAGCCTTCCGGCGCGTGATTCCGGTCACCGACGAGTTCCATGGAGAACACTTCACGGTCATGCAGGCGGGGAAGCGGGTCGCGACACCACTCTTCGTCGCGCTCGTGATGGTCGAGTCGGCCGATCTCCTCTTCGCCGTCGACTCGGTGCCCGCGGTGTTCGCCGTGACGAGCGACCCCTTCCTGGTCTATTCGTCGAACGTCTTCGCCATCCTAGGCCTCCGAAGCCTCTACTTCGCGCTGGCCCCACTGCTCGAGCACTTCCGCTTTCTGCGTCCGGCCTTGGTGCTGATCCTCGCGTTCGTCGGCATCAAGATGCTCGCGCTGCACGTCGCGCACATTCCCATCGGCATGTCGCTGCTCATCATTCTGGGGATCCTGGTCGCAGGGCTGATCGGCTCCGTGGTCGTGCCGGTGTCGGTCCCGCTACGCTCCCCGGTGCATTCGGAGCGGGAGCGCCTCATGCGCGTCACGCTCGAGACGGCGATCCGGAGCGTCGTCCTCGCCGTCGGCGGCACGGTGATCCTCTTCGGCGCGATGCTCCTCTTCCTGCCTGGCGTCGGCTGGTTCGTGATCACGGCGGGCCTCTCGGTTCTGGCGACCCAATTCGTGTGGGCCAGGAACCTCCTCTCGCGTGTTGTGGAGAAGCGGCGGGGCTAGAGACCCGTCCCGCGTCCCCGTGCGGTTTCCATCTGACCGGTCGCCCGACGCGTGAGTCGGCCGGCCGTGCGCCTCACCGAGAGGGGTGAGCGAGTCGCCCGCTCGCGACACCCCTGGATCTTCTCCGGAGCCATCACCGAGGTGCTGGGCGAGCCGGAGGCCGGGACCGCCGTCGACGTGCGGTCTCGCGACGGGACGCTGCTCGGGCGTGGCCTGTTCAATCCACACAGCCAGATCCGGGTCCGCCTGTACACGGACCGCGATGAGCCCCTCGACGCGGCGTTCTTCGCCGCGCGCGTGGAAGCCGCCGCGCGGCTCCGCACCGAGGTACTCGGGCTCGGCGACCCGAAGGGAGCCAGCCGGCTCGTGTTCTCCGAAGGGGACCACCTCTCCGGGCTGACCGTCGACCGCTACGGCTCCCACCTCGTGGTCCTGCTTACGGGACTCGGGATATCGAAGCATCTCGAGCCGATCCTGGACGCCCTCGAGGGCAGCCTCGCGCCCGAGGGGATCGTGCTCCGCACCGAGAAGGGGATGGCGGAGGCGGAGGGGCTGATCATCGAGGACGGGGTTCTTCGCGGACGCATGCCCGAAGAGCCGGTAGAGATCGTCGAAGGCGACCTCCGCTTCGCCGTGGACCTCAGGACCGGGCAGAAGACCGGCTTCTACCTCGACCAGAGGGAGAACCGGCGGCGCGCGGCCGCCTACGCGCCGGGCCGCGAAGTGGCGGACGTGTGCTCCTATAGCGGCGGCTTCTCGGTCGCTGCGACTTGGGCCGGTGCCGAACGGGCCGTCGCGGTCGACGTGTCGCAGCCCGCCCTCGAGCTCGCCGCCTCGAACGCCGAGCGCAACGACGTGGCGGCCGCGGTGGAGACGGTCCGCGCGAACGCCTTCGATTGGCTGTCCGAGCAGGCGGAACGTGGGCGCCGCTACGGGATGGTCGTCGTGGATCCGCCGCGCTTCGCGCGCTCCCGGCGCGGCGTGCCCGCGGCTCTCAAGGCGTACCGCCGCCTCAACGGGCTCGCCCTGAGGTGTCTCGGCGAGGGGGGCGCGCTGGTCACGTTTTCCTGCTCCGGGCGGGTGTCGGAAGTGGACTTCCAGGCCGCGGTGGCCCAAGCCGCCGAAGACGCGGGTCGTCGCCTGCGCTTCGTGGAGCGGCTGGCGCAGGCCGCCGATCATCCGGTCTCCTCGGATTGCCCGGAAAGCGCGTACCTCAAGGGCTTCGTCGCCATCGCCGACTGAGCTCGGCGAGCGCCGCCCGCGGCGCTTCCGATGTCCTCCTTGCGGCGATTCCTTCGGGGTCGAACCTTCAAGCGCAGCGTCGCCGGCTTCGGCCGACCCGCGAAGGATGCCCCAGCGAGGAGGAGGACCATGACCGTATCACGGCGTGGATTCGTTCGTGCCGTCGGCCTGAGCACGACCGGCGTACTCTCGGCTCCCTTCATCATCGGCCGCGGGAGCGAGGCGCGGGCCTTCGAGCCGGAGCAGGAAGTCCAGTACGACGACGGCATCATCCGTATCAGCTCGAACGAGAACGCCCGTGGCCCGGGTCAAAGCTCGATCGACGCGATTCGCCGGGCGATGTCGCCTCGCATGGGACGCGGCTACCCGCCGGATCACACGAACGACCTCGTCGATGCCATTGCCCAGGTACGCGGCGTGGAGCGCGACAACGTCATCGTAGGTACCGGCTCCGGGTCGATCCTCGCGGGTGCGACGCGTGCGTTCTGCACGGCCGACCGGCCGCTGGTGACGGCCGCTCCCACGTACGGCACACCCGACCAGACCGCACGGCGCATCGGGGCGGGCATCCGTAGCGTGCCCGTCGACAGCGGGCTCGGCCTCGATCTCGGCGCCATGGCCGCCGCGGCGCGCGGCGCGGGTATGGTCTTCCTGTGCAATCCGAACAACCCGACCGGCACGGCCCACACCGCCTCGGACGTGGAGGCCTTCCTGCGGCAGGTGAAGAGGGATTCGCCGAACACGTACATCCTCGTGGACGAGGCGTACATGGACTACACGTTCGATCCGGCGGTTCGTACGTCCATCGCGCTCACGCTCGAGCTGCCCGGAGTGTTCGTGACCCGCTCGATGTCGAAGGCGCATGGCATGGCTGGGCTCCGCGTGGGTTACGCTCTCGGACAGAAGGAGACGCTCGACAGGATCACGGATGCCTGGGAGCTGGGGAGCATGAACACGCTCTCGGCCGCGGCTGCCGCCGCTTCACTGCGTGACTCGGAGCACATCGCGCAGGAGCGTCGCGTGAACGCGCGTATCAGAGACATGACTTTGAAGGCGTTCCGCGACCTGGGATACGACGCGCCCGACAGCCACGGAAACTTCATCTTCGTGAACCTCGGGCGGCCGGCGGAGTGGTTCCGCGATGCGTGCCTCGAGCAAGGTGTCCGAGTGGGCAGGGATTTCCCGCCGCTCGAGCACACGTACAGCCGCATCTCTCTCGGCACGACGTCGGAGATGGAGGCGTCGGTGCGCGTCTTCCGCCGTGTCCTGCAGGGCACCACGGCAGGAGCGTGACGAGTCGGCGGACTCCCACATACCATCCGGTTCGTCTAGCTTAGGTACGCCGCCAGGGGCATCCCAAACGCGCTGCGGGATTGAGAACGACCCTTGGAACCTGATCCGGCTCACACCGGCGTAGGGAGCGCGGCGCGAAACCGGGCGTAAGCCCTCCCTGGCGGCCGTTCGCGAGAGCGGACGGCCGTTTGCCATTCCTGCCCCGGAGGGACGATGACCGACACCGCCCTGAACCACGGCCGCACGCGCAGGGCGCCCGAGACCGACGACCCGGGCACCGACTATCCCGGCGCCTTCCCGAGCTCCCGCAAGGTCTTCTTGGAAGGCACGCGCGGAATCCGCGTCCCGATGCGTGAGATCCAGCTGACGGGCGGAGAGCCGCCGCTCCGCGTGTACGACACGAGCGGCCCACGGCAGATCGACGTGCGCCGCGGGCTTCCCCCGCTCCGGGAGGAGTGGATCCGGGCGCGACCTGTCGAGGAGACGGGCCGGTCGCGGACGGCCTCCACCGCGGTAGCCGGCGGTGTCGAGATGCCCGAGGCCCTTGCCCGCCGCACGCTCCGGGGCTCGGCATGCTTGACGCAGATGAAGTATGCGCGCGACGGCGAGATCACACCCGAGATGGAGTTCGTCGCGATCCGCGAGGGCGTCGATCCTGCCTTCGTACGGGACGAGGTGGCGCGCGGCCGCGCGATCATCCCGGCGAACGTGAACCACCCGGAGCTCGAGCCGATGATCATCGGCCGGGCGTTCAAGGTGAAGATCAACGCCAACATCGGGAACTCGGCCGTGTCCTCGTCGATCGAGGAGGAGGTCGAGAAGCTCCGCTGGGCGACGCTCTGGGGCGCGGACACGGTCATGGACCTGTCCACGGGGAAGAACATCCATGAGACGCGGGAGTGGATCCTGCGCAACTCGCCCGTCCCGATCGGAACCGTGCCGATCTACCAGGCGCTCGAGAAGGTGGGTGGTGTGCCCGAGGAGCTGACCTGGGAGATCTACCGCGACACGATCGTCGAACAGTGCGAGCAGGGGGTCGACTACTTCACGGTCCACGCTGGCGTGCTGCTACGATTCATCCCGCTCACCGCGAACCGGTTGACGGGCATCGTATCACGCGGTGGATCGATCCTCGCCAAGTGGTGCATGGCTCACCACAAGGAGAACTTCACCTACACGCACTTCCGAGAGCTCTGCGAGATCATGGCCGCCTACGACGTCTCGTTCTCGCTCGGGGACGGGCTGCGGCCCGGCTCGATCGCGGACGCGAACGACGAGGCGCAGTTCGCCGAGCTGAAGGTGCAGGGTGAGCTCACGCGCGTAGCCTGGGAGCACGGGGTACAGGTGATGAACGAGGGGCCGGGGCACGTGCCCATGCACCTCATCAAGGAGAACATGGAGAAGCAGCTCGAGTGGTGCGACGAGGCGCCGTTCTACACCCTCGGGCCGCTCACCACCGACATCGCGCCCGCGTACGACCACATCACGAGCGCGATCGGCGCGGCGCAGATCGGGTGGTACGGCACGGCGATGCTCTGCTACGTGACGCCCAAGGAGCACCTCGGCCTCCCGAACCGCGACGACGTGAAGCGCGGTGTGATCGCGTACAGGATCGCGGCCCACGCGGCGGACCTCGCCAAGGGGCATCCGCGGTCACAGGAGTGGGACGACGCGATCTCCAAGGCGCGTTTCGAATTCCGTTGGCGCGACCAGTTCAACCTCTCGCTCGACCCGGTCACCGCCGAGTCGTACCACGACGAAACACTCCCTGCCGAAGGGGCGAAGGTCGCCCACTTCTGCTCGATGTGCGGACCGAAGTTCTGCTCCATGAAGATCACGGAGGACATTCGTCGCTTCGCGGCCGAAAAGGGACTCGACGCCGAGTCTGCGATCGACGCGGGCATGCAGGAGATGGCCGAGCAGTTCAGGAGTGGTGGCGGAGAGCTCTACGTGGAGACCCCTTCCTGAGCACCCGTTCCTGCAGCCTCGCTTGGGCCCGTGGCGGGCTCGTCGTGCTCACGCTCGGGTGCCTGCTTCCCGTGCGCGCGCTCGGGCAGGCCGACGAGGTCGAGGTCGAGCCGGCCGGGGCGGTGGCGGACACGGCGCTGGCCTCCCGAGCGGACGCCGCGCCCCCCTACAACAACTACTTCGTGAAGGGCCGCAGCTACGGCACCGACGCCTACGGTGGCCCGCTCGACGTCATCTTCAACAAGGGCTTCGCGGTCGCGCAGTGGGCGGACCAGGACCGGCACATCTTCTCCTACCCCTACGGCTGGAGCGCCGTGTGGGCCTCCGTCACGAGGCCGGGCAAGGCGATGGAGCGGGCCGGCGGCTGGGGGAGCGTGCTCAAGCACCACGTCCTGCCGCTCGGTTGGGACGAGCTGAAGGAGGGGCAGTGGATGCCGAACTACTTCGGACACTTGCTCGAGGGCGGGCTCGCCTACCGTCGCATGCTCGAGTGGAACCGCGTCCACGGCGTCCCCTATCCGACGCTCACGGCGGTGCTGGTGACCCAGCTCGCCGTCACGATCAACGAGGCCTACGAGACGCCCGTCAACGATCCGTGGGTGCAGGAGAACGGGACCGCGGGAGCGTTCATCGACTGGGTGATCATGGACCCCTTGGGCATGGTTCTCTTCCACCAGGACGGGGTCGCCCGTTTCTTCGCTGAAAAGGTCGGCGCGGTGGTGTGGCCTCGTCAGGCGTCGATCACGTTCCCCGGCGGCCGGCTCACCAACAATGGCGAGGCCGTGATCATCCGTCCCAAGCTCTGGTTCACCGACGATTTCCGGCTCTTCTTCCGCGGGGGCGTGGGTGCGGAGGGCGGGGTCTCGATCCCGCTCGACGACGGGCTCGCGGTCTCCGTGGGTGCCGGTGCCGACTCCTCCGGTCGCAAGCTCAACGACGAGCACATAGAGGAGGCCACCTTCGGCTTCTCGACGGGCATCTGGGTCGACCGGGACGGCTCGCTGCTCTTCAGCGCCACCTGGAACCACAAGACGGACCGCCGACTGTCGATCGACGTCTTCCCCGGCGTGATCCCGATCGCCGGGTCGTCCATCGGTGCCTGGTTCCAGCTCGACCAGTTCTACCGCCCCTACTTCGGGATCACGGGGCGGCGCACGCTGGGCGCAGGGATCGGCGTCGGGCTGTAGAAGTCCTCGCGATCGGCCCGCTCAGTTTCCGGGGTCCCCGAGGCGGTCGCGCCGGATCGGCTCCGATCCGGGCGGTATGTCGGGACCGATGCGCGCACGGTCACGCTGAAGGGCTCGACGTACTCGGTCGATCGCCTCCTGCGGCGGGACACCCTGCCGGATCAGCTGGCGGACTCGTGCCGAGATGTCGAGCGTCAGGCGATCGGTATCCCCACGCTCGATCATCGCTTGCCGCAGGATGTCGATCGCCCGGTCACGGGGCACGCCGCTCTCGAGGAGCTCCGTGAGTGCGAGCACGGTCATCGGCGTACGAGGCCGGTCCGAGGGTAGTGAGGCGAGGGCGTCCCGGGGCACGCCGCGCTGCAACGCGTCGGCGCCGGCCACGAGGAGCGGCACCGATGCGGCCGGACCGAACGCCTGCCTGGCCTCCCCGAGACGGGTTGCGTAGTCACGGACGGCGGGTACGAGGCGATCCGGGGGCACGCGCTTGGCAGCACCCTCGAGCGCCTTGGTGAAGAGCGGCTCGTCGGGGACGCCGCCACCGGACATCTCCGCAGCGAGTGCCGAGAGCTCGTCATAGACCTGTGGCGCGAACGCGCGCTGGGCCCGCTCGCGCGCGGACTCCTGCGCTCCGACGCCGGCTGCTGTCAGTGTGAGGATCGTCAGGGCTAGCACCGTGCTCTTCATCTCAAGACACTCCTTCGATCACGAGGATCGCGTTCACGCGTCCCCACTCGTCCGGGACGACGTCCCGCATGTCGTCCGGCACGTACCATTCTCCATCGACGAGGAACCCGTAGTGATGGTTGCCCACGGGTACCTCGAGCTCCACTTCCCACCTTCCGTCGACCCGACGCAGCGGCACTTCCTCCCAGAGGGTGAAGTCCCCCAGCAGCGAAACCGTGCCGGCGCTCTCCGGAGCGTTCACGGTCATGCGCACGCGTGCGCCCGTCGGAGTCGGAGAGACGATCTCGTACGGTCGGGCCGCGGGCCCGCGGTCTTCGCCGGAGACGAGGCGCTTGCCGACGAGCAAGCCCACGCTGGCGCTGCCCGGCTCGGCGAGCGTGAGCGGGTCGGGCTCGCTCCGCCCGAAGAAGCCGCGCACGCTCCACCCCGAGATCGGGAGGACCACGGCGAGCCCGGCGGTGGTCTGCGTTCCGACGGGTGTGCGCCACACGTCCGTGCGCAGCTCGGCCGCGCCCCACCGCCCGCCGGCCAGGAGGCGGGCGCCGCCCGACGTGAACGAGCCACCGGGCGTCTCGTGTGTGCCGCTCGTCACCCCGAAGCGCACCGGTCCACGGCCGAAGAGCACCTCCGCGGTGCCCCCGATCCGGGCGAGCGGCTCCTCGAGCGCCCGCGTAGCGCCACCCGCGATCCGCCACACTTCGAAGCGCGACCTGCCCGTGCCCGCGACGCCCGAGACGGCCAACGTAACCGGCCCGGCGTCGAAGCGGATCGTGGGCTCGAGCTCCACCGCCACGGCACTGTACGCCGACGAAGCCTCTACCCCGGTCCTCAAGGTGAAGGGGCCGCGGACGCGGAACGCGAGGACACGTAGGTCGAGCGTGCCGGCCCAGCGCCGGGACCACTGCTCGCCGAGCGTGGCTCCGAGCGTGCCTGTCACGAAGTCGCCCGGGCTCCTCTCGCCGAACGTCCGTCCCGTCAGGAAGGAGGCGAAGACGCCCGCGGTCGACGAGTAGTGTGAGGCCCTGAGCCCCGCGACGCCGAACCGCTCGCTCTCGGCCTCCGCGCCGAGCGGTGGGCCGATCTGCGACGCCCCGACCTCGATCGTCACGTCTGTCTGGGCGCCGAGAGAGCGGGCATTGAACGCGGCCGCGCATGCCGCCACCGAGAGGGGTGCGATCAACATAGGAAGGCAGCGGCGGTGCACGTCAGCTGCTCGCGCCCACCGCGAGCACCGCGTTGCGGTTACCGAACCCGTCGTCCTGATACCGCTCCGCGTTCGGGTCGGTCTGCCACTCGAGCTCGTCGATCAGGAACATGTACGAGTGCACACCGGGACGGATGGGGACACGTCCGGTCCACACGCCGTCGCCGTCCGAGTCGGTGAGCAGGAAGGAAGGCTCCCAGTCGGAGAAGTCGCCCGCCACCGCGACCGACGTGGCCAGTGGGGCTTCGAGGACGAACTGCACGTACACGACCTGCTCCGTGCTCCCCGCGGTTGCCATGTCTCCACCGTTCGGGCCAACGGCCCCGCGGCCCGGCCAGAGCAGGAGCGCGGCGAGCGCCGCCGCGGCGAGACCGACCGTGAGCGGCGACACGCGCACGGGCGCCGGGCTCACGAGCCAGGCGAGGATCCGCTGAGTGGTGCTCCGCTCAGGAAGCGCCTCGATCTCGGCCATGACCCGCTGCTCCAGCCACGGTGGCGCACTGCTGCGCGGGGCGGCCTGGCGGAAGGTGGCGATCATCCGGTCCCACTCGGGGCTGTCGGGTGCGTCTTCCGCGCCCCGTGCCTCCGGCGGAGTCGCTCCTTTCATCCGGTCGTGCTCGTCGCGATTCATGCGTACTCCTCCAGCAAGCCGCGCAGCGCTTCGCGCGCGCGGTGTACCCTCATCTTCAGTGACGCTACCGAGAGGTCCATGACGGCGGCGATCTCCTCGTACGACCTGCCCTCGACGTGCTTCAACACGAACGCCTCCCGCTGCTCCGGTGTGAGCGCGTCGAGCGCGCTCCACACTCGGCTCCGGATCTCCGCGTCGGCCGCATCGGACTCCGGGTCCTCGCGGCTGGGCAGCGCGCCCGCGAGCGTGGCGAGCGAGACGTCACGCCGCCGCGGGCTCCGCACGTGGTCTTTGCAGAGGTTCGCCAGGATCCGGAAGAGCCAAGCGCCGACCCGATCCGGCTCTCGGCAGGTGTGCAGCTTCTTGAACCCCTGCACGAAGGCTCGCTGCACCAGGTCGGCGGCCTCGTCCGACGAGCTCGCCATGCACAGCGCGTGAGCGTGCAGGACATCGCCGTAACGACGAACGAGGAGCCGGTATGCATCCCTGTCTCCAGCCAGGACGTCGCGAACGACCTGTGCATCGGTCCGTTCCACCGGTGGGGCCATGATCCAACATACCCGTGGGGGCGCCGCCGGTGCAGCATGGCGGCGCCCCCGTCGGGATTCGTCAGCCGATCAGCCACCGTGAGATGACCGCGGCGCGCCACAGAGGCGCCACTCCTCGCTTGTTGCCCGCCTCGAGCTGCTCCTCGCCGCGCTCGATGAGCCTCTCGGCGAGCGCGAGCAGCCGGGCCTGGAGCTGGGTCGGGTCGTCACCGACCGCGACCACCGCCTCCTCGTACAGGTTGTTGGCGAGCTCGGCCATCGCGCGGAGCTCCTCCTCCGTGATGCCGCCCGGCAGGATCACGGCCTTCAGGGCCGACCAGTGCGCGTGGTGCGCGAAGTGGACCGCGCGGGCGAAGTGGCCCGACGCCAGTGCTTCTTCGGCCATGGCGAGCATGCGACGGGCCTGGGCGAGCCAGCGGTTCTGATGATCCGCGGCGTCGGTGATGGCATCCCGCTGCGGTGTGCCCTGGGCCTCGACCAAGCGAGTGGCCATCTGCACGGCCGTGCCCGCGAGCGCCACGGCGAGACGCGCCCGGTCGGGGTGCACGTCACCCCGGTGGTCGCGGCGTCCGACGTGGTAGCGGATCAACTGCTCCCCGAGGAGAGCGCGCTCGGCTGCCGCGACCGGACGACCCTGTGCGAGCAGCTCCCGGGCGGCTGTGGCGAGCTCCTCGAGCCGCGCCTTGAGACGCGCCGGATCGTCGACCACGTCGTCGTCGGCGCTGTCGAGCGTGAGCGCGAACTCCTCGATGCGCTCGATGAGCGCCACGACCGCCTCTTCACCACCCGTGGCAACCAGGGCACGGGCCGCCAGGCGCCTCGCCTCACGTGCCAGGTCGAGCGCGCGACGCCGGTCGCCCGCGTGCAGTGCCTCCCGCGCCGACTGGAAGTGGTTGCGGGCGTCGCTGCTCAGCGAGCGGCCCTGGGCCGCGCCCGCGTGACCGAGTGACGCCGCCACGGCCGTCGTAGCGTCGGCGAGCTCCACGGTGACGTCCGCCGACCCGGGGTCGGTCAGCACGGAGAGCTCGGCCTCCTCCGAGAACGACAACACGTCATCGAGCGGCTGAACGCCGCCTTCGTCACACGCCGGCAGGGCGAGCACCGCCACTAGAGCCAGGATCCGGTAGGTCATCTGCTGCTGCTTCATCTTCTCGTCTCCACGTCCGTGTCCGCCCCAGGCGCGGGGCGTCTCCGGCATGAAGACGGTGGAAGCGGCCAGAAGGTAACGCTCACACGGCGCCACCCCCGGAAGCCGCTGTCCCGTCGGCACTTCGGGCGACCCCGTCCCGGCTGTAGATTCGCCCGCATGAAACGGATTCTCGTGACCGGCGCGGGGGGCCAGATCGGCTCCTGGCTGGTGCCCCGACTGCGCGAGCTCTACGGGGCCTCCAAGGTCCTCGCGACCGACGTCCGACACACCGGCGGGCCCTTGAGCGAGGGCGGCCCCTTCCAGATCGTGGACGCGACGAACCCGCAGGCCGTGGGGCAGGCGGTCATGCGGCACCGCGCGGACACGGTCTTCCACCTGGCCGCGATCCTCTCGGCGGTGGGCGAGCGCGACCCGCGGCTCGCGTGGCACATCAACATGTCGAGCCTAGAGGCGGCGCTGGAGGTCTCGCGCGAGCAGGGGTGCGCGCTCTTCGTGCCCAGCTCGATCGGCGCGTTCGGTGCGAAC
>JBFGFY010000083.1:0-13782 GCA_041579355.1 Longimicrobiales bacterium
CTTGCCCGAGGGCCCCGGCTTCGAGCCGGGGCCCTCGTTTCTTTCGGGCTGGTGAACGACCGGGCGCGCGCCCCTGAAGCGCTGGCCACTCCACGTCTCCTCGGGCGGCGCGTCGGCCCCGATGAGCTCAGCGCCCTGCAGCTCTTCCACGACGACCCCGAGGTCGCGCGCCGGCTGCGCCCGGGCCGCGACCCGTGGACGCCGGCCGAGGTCGAGGCGTTGCTCGAGCGCGCCGTCCGTCACTGGGAGGATCACGGGTTCGGACTGTGGACCTTCTACGAGAAGGGGACCGGGGCGTTCGCGGGCAGGGCGGGGCTCCGCGTCTACGACCTCGAGGGCCGACGGGAGACGGAGCTCCTTTACGGCGTCGTGTCCCGACTCTGGCGGCAGGGGTTTGCGACGGAGATGGCTCGGGCCTCGGTGGACGTGGCGCGGGATGCGCTGGCTCTGCCGTCGCTGATCGCCCTCACCCTGCCGTCCGCCGTCGAATCCCAGCGGGTGCTCGCGAAGTGCGGCTTCGAGGTCGTCGGCGAGATCGACCACGCGGGCCTCCCGCACCTCCTGCACCGTGTCGACCTGGAGCCGGAGGGCCGCGCTCCCGTGCCCGCGCACCCGATTCGGACAGGCTGACCGGACAGAACGGCCGATTCGGCCATATCGTCCGTGGTCCGCCGGGGCTTGGAACCTACGTAACTCGTTGTGCAGGAACGAGATCGACGAGTCACAGAGTTTGGCATCGCCGTTGCTTTAACCCCCAGCACAGAGAGCCGAGGGCTACGGGGTTTTCCTTCCGGCGCGAGCCGGACCTCAACGAATCGAGGCTTGAATCCCCCCAGGGCCGGCCCCGTAGCCCGGAGCTCCACCATGAGGGTGCCAGCCCCCCCCAAGGCAGTGTGGCCCCTCAGGCCCTGCGGGCTCGCCCGCAGGGCCACTTCTTTTCCCACCCGACGAGCGCGCTTGCGGCCGCCGGGGGTGGGCGAGAGAGTGGGGCCATGCAAACGCCCGAGCCCCGTGTCATCTCGGTGTTGGTGGCCGACGACGAGCCAGACCAACGCCTGCTGCTGGAGCGCGTCCTCGAGGAGGCCGACTGGGCCGCGCACCGGGTGACCACGGTGCCGGACGGCCGCGCGGCGCTGACCGCTCTCCGCGAGCAGGTGTTCGACGTCGCTCTCCTGGACCTCAGCATGCCCGGGCTCGATGGCCTGGAGGTTCTCGAGGCGATCCGGGGGGACCCCAACCGTCCGCAGGTCATCTTCGTGTCGGGAACCGGGACGATCGCCGCCGCGACGAGGGCGATGAAGCTGGGTGCCTACGACTTCGTCGAGAAGCCGGTGCGGCCCGAGAGACTGGTCGCGCTGGTTTGGAAAGCCGCCGAAGCCCGGGACGTGATCTCGAAGTCGGAGCGCCTCAACGCCGTGATGCAGCGCGGCGCCGCCCCCGACGGCGGCGTGGTCACGCAGGACTCCAGGATGAAGGCCGCCCTGGAGATGGTCGCGCGTGTCGCCTCGTCCGACGTCTCCGTGCTCGTGTTCGGGGAGTCCGGCACGGGGAAGGAGCTTTTCGCGAAGGAGCTGCACCGCCTCTCCAAGCGATCCAACGAGCCACTGGTGGCCCTCAACTGCGCCGCGGTCGCCGAGACGCTCGCCGAGTCGGAGCTGTTCGGTCATGAGAAGGGAGCGTTTACCGGCGCGTCCGCAAGAAAGATCGGACTGATCGAGCTCGCCGACTCTGGCACGCTCTTCCTGGACGAGATTGGGGATCTGTCGTTGCCGCTGCAGGCCAAGCTCCTCCGTGTGCTGGAGTCGAGGCGCTTCCGGCGGGTGGGTGGCGTGAAGGAGTTCCCTACGGACTTCCGCCTGGTGTCGGCGACCCATCGCCCGCTCCCCGAGCTCGTCGAGCGAGAGTCTTTCAGGGGTGATCTATATTACCGGATCAACGCGGTCGTCATCGAGCTCGTGCCCCTGCGGGAGCGGCCAGGCGACGTCCCGCTCCTCGTCGCCGGGTTCCTGGAGGAGTTCCGCGAGGGGGACTCCGAGCCGCTCCGGCTCGAACCGGATGCGATGGCTCTCCTCGAGAGATACTCGTGGCCGGGGAACGTGCGCGAGCTGCGCAACGTCATCGAGCGGGCGGCGCTCCTGGCCCGTGGCCGGACGATTCGCGCCTCGGACTTGGGCACGTCGCTCACCGGCCAAGCCCCCGCGACGCAGGGCCGGTCCGGGAACGGGCTGCCGTCCCTGAACCTCGAAGAGCTCGAGCGCGTGGCCATCCAGCAGGCGCTCGAGCGGACCGGCTGGCACCAGGGACAGGCCGCCGAGATCCTCGGCATCTCGGCCCGTACGCTGCACCGGAAGATCAAAGGCTACGAGCTGAAGAGACCCTAGCCGCTGCCGTTGCTGCCGCCGAGCCTCGCAGGCCATTTGACGGACCGGCTGCCCGCCGCGTAAGGTGCGATCGTCGCAGCCGCGCGAGGGATGCCGAACGCCCTCCTCCGTGCGGCGGCGGCACTTTTTGTCTTCGCTCGGAAATTGTGGTCCGAACGCCGCACCCGGAGAGGCGCGCCGAGAGTGGCCGGGTCGTCCGTAACATAGTACATGACAGAGAGTTGGCCCCGTCCAGGGCATGGCTCTCAACTTCTGGCACGACACTTGTGTTCTCTGGCACCCCCTGGTGCCTCCCCCGGGAGATCACGTGCGTAGAAAGGCCCTCAGAGCGCTGCTGGCAGGCTTCGGCCTCGCCGCCCTGACGGCCTGCGTAGACGGCAACCCTGCGGGGCCGTCACACACCTCCGTCGCGATCAGCGCGAGCCCCGTCTTCACGATCTTGCCGACCCAGGCCGAGCTCGCCGCGCTCGATCTCCTTCGCGTGACGCTCCACGGCGCTGGGCCCGCGCCCATTGTGCTCGAACGGAAGATCGAGGCGTCGAGCCAGGCCGAGTGGGCGTTCAACCTCACGGTGGAGGTCGCACTGGCGCGCCCCCTGTCGATCTACCTCGAGACCGAGCTCATCGATTTGGAGGGGGGGGCCGAGAGCGTCGAGTGGAGCGGACGAACGAGCGCGTTCCAGATCCGTGCGACGTTCGAGCCCCAGGAGCTGCGTCAGGTGGACCTGTTCAGGGGTCCGCTCGCCAACCTGGGCCTCACCTCCGTCGATTTCGGCGCGGCCGGTCTCGCGCTCGTCGAGGGGACGACGTCCACCCTGAGGTGGACCCTCGCGGGTGACACGACGGGGGCCGTCATGTACGTGCGCACCCTGGACGAATCCGTCGCCTCGCTCGAGGAACGGGTGCGGGTCCGCGGACAGCGTTCTGGAAGCACCAAGGTCGTCGTGTTCGGTGGCCGAGTCGCCGACACCCTCGATCTCACCGTGCGACCCATCAACTCGGTTTCGCTTCCACCCCTCGCGCAGCTCGAGGCCACGATCCTACCCCAGCTCGACTACGTCGTGAGCAATCTCTTCATGGAGACGTTCGGAGACGCTGCCGGCGCTTCTTCGATGCGCGACGAGATGACCTCGCTGGGTGCGGCCCTCAGGAGCCGCCAGGGGCAGGAGGTGATCGGGGCCTTCGAGGCCGCCAAAGCCGTGTGGCGATCCTACGGCAAGGACTCTCGGTTCCGTCGGGATGACGGGCCCCAGCTCGGCGTGATCGCGATCTCATTGATACTTGTTGCGAATACATTGCAGACGGGCTTGCCCTAGGCGGTGCCATGACGAACCCGATGCTCGGTAAGATTCTTCGCGCGATGCTGACCCCGGTGGCCGCGGTCACGATGCTGATGGCCGTGCCCCCTGAGCCCGTCGAGGCTCAGACGATGGTGGAGGGGTGCTACATCCTCGGGACCGGCACGCTCTATCTGGTGAACCGGGTGGGTGCACCTGCTGCCTGCCTCACGATCAGCCACCTGCCGATCCAGTGGAACGAGCAGGGTATCCAGGGGCCGCAGGGCCTGCCGGGCCTCATGTGCTGGGACACCGACCAGGACGGCGTTCCCGATCCCTCGGAGGACGTGAACTCGGACAACGTCTGGGACACGTTGGACTGCGAGGGACCGGCCGGGCCCGTAGGACTCACCGGCCCCCCGGGGCCGCCCGGTCCGGAGGGCCCGCAGGGTGCGACGGGTCCCGCGGGTCCGCAGGGTGAGACGGGCGCCACGGGCGCGACGGGTGCGACGGGTCCAGTAGGTCCGGAGGGTCCCGCGGGTCCGCAGGGTGCGACGGGTGCCACGGGTCCGGCGGGTCCGGTAGGCCCCGAGGGTCCGGCCGGTCCGCAGGGTGAGACGGGCGCCACGGGTGCGACGGGTCCAGTAGGTCCGGAGGGTCCCGCGGGTCCGCAGGGTGCCACGGGTCCGGCGGGTCCGGTAGGCCCCGAGGGTCCGGCCGGTCCGCAGGGTGAGACGGGTGCCACGGGTGCCACGGGTCCGGTAGGTCCGGTGGGTCCCGAAGGTCCGGCAGGGCCGCAGGGCGAGACGGGTGCCACCGGTCCGGCGGGTCCAGTGGGCCCCGAAGGTCCGGCAGGGCCGCAGGGTGAGACGGGTGCCACGGGTCCCGCGGGTCCGGTAGGCCCCGAGGGTCCGGCAGGTCCCCAAGGTGAGACGGGTGCTGCGGGTCCGGCGGGTCCAGTGGGCCCCGAGGGTCCGGCCGGACCGCAGGGCGAGACGGGTCCGGTGGGTCCGGTAGGCCCCGAGGGTCCGGCAGGACCGCAGGGCGAGACGGGTCCGGCGGGTCCGGTGGGGCCCGAGGGTCCCCCCGGGGTCAGCAGCTACAGCGTGCAGAACGACAACTCGGGTTGGGTCGAGGTGCCCCAGGACAACAACGTCTACGAGAAGGTGATGTCGTGCCCGGCCGGGCAGACGGCGCTCAGCGTCGGGGTGAACGGTGTCGGCGCGTTGAACAACATCGTCGCCATGGCGATCACGGGCGCGGCGAACAACCAGGGTTACTACCGGGTCCGCCTACGCGCCGGGAGCCAGACGCCCGACGTCACGGCACAGCTCGTGTGCGCCACCGTGGCCAGCTGATCCCGGCTCGACGGAGCCGAGTTTGGAGCCCCCTCCCGCGGGAGGGGGCTCTTTCTTTTTCGGCAGTGGGGCCCGACATACTGTTGCCCTTCGAAGACGTGCCATTCCACCTGGAGCTTCCTTCCCATGAGCGGCGGACCGGCGGGCGCGACCCGCGCGAGCTTCCAGGGCGCCCTCGGCGCCTTCAGCGAAGAGGCGGTGCGGGCGCTCGTGCCCGACGCGGAGCCGGTGCCGCGCACCTCCTTCGAGGCGGTGGTCCGCGCCGTGGAATCGGGTGAGGACCGCTTCGGGGTCGTGCCGGTCGAGAATACGCTGGCGGGTGCGGTGGCCGAGGCCTGGGACGCGCTCGAGCGCGGAGCGGTGAAGGTGATCGCCGAGGCAGCCATTCCCATCCGCCACTGTCTCCTGGGGCTCCCGGGCGCCACCGTCGAGGGCCTCGAGGAGGCGCGCTCCCACCCCGTGGCGCTCTCGCAGTGCCGCAACTTCTTCGCCGCACACCCGCACGTGCGGGCCCAGGCGGTCTACGACACCGCGGGTGCGGCCCTGGAGGTCGCCGAGGCGGGGGACCCCTCTCTCGCCGCGATCGCCTCGCGCCGCGCGGGTGAGCGCTACCGGCTCGAGGTGTTGCGCGCGGACCTCCAGGACCGCGACGACAATCAGACACGCTTCTACCTGATCGTGAACAAACCCGAGGCGCGGCCTCCGTCCGGACCGCTCAAGACGGCCTGTGTCGCCGAGCTGGAGCACCGCCCTGGCTCCCTGCACGCTCTTCTCGGGGTCTTCGCCGACATGGGTCTCGACCTGAGCCACGTGGCGTCGCGACCGGCCGCCTCCCCCTGGACGTACCGCTTCATCGTCGAGTTCACGCACGGCACCGTGGACGAGGCGGACCGGGCGCTCGAGGCCGCCGAGCCCCTCTGCGCCCGGCTCCACGTCATCGGGACCTTCTCGATCCGAAAGCCGGCGCCTCCCGCACCCTGAGCCTTGACGGACCCAGGAGCGGGCAGTAACAATCCGGCTCGCGTATCCTAAGGACGGCGGTATGATCTCCAACATCGGCATCGGCATCCTCCTTCTCGGCGCGCTCCGACTTCTCGGGCTCCTTCGGGAGCTTGAGCAAGGGGCCCGCCTGGGTGTTCGAACGAGGTAGACCGAGACCGAGCGAGATCATCCGGCGGCGGGCCCACGAGGTCCGCCGCTTTTTTTCTTTGCACACAGACCTGGAAGATGACCATGGCGCGCATCACCGTGTTCGACACGACGCTGAGGGACGGCGAGCAGTCCCCGGGCTCGAGCATGACCGCACCCGAGAAGCTGCGCCTGGCGCACGAGCTCGCCGAGCTCGGTGTGGACGTGCTCGAGGCGGGCTTCGCGGCCAGCTCACCGGAGGACGCCGAGTCGGTTCGCCAGATCAGCAAGGACGTCAGCGGGCCCATCATCACCGCGCTCGCGCGCTCGACGAAGGGTGACATCGAGGCGGCCGCGAGAGCCCTCGAGCCGGCGGAGAAGTCGCGCATCCACGTCTTCATCGCCACCTCGGACATCCACCTGAGCCGCAAGCTCGGCATCACGCGCGACCAGTGCCTCGAGCAGGCAGGCTCGGCCGTCGAAACGGCTCTGCAGTATGTCGACGACGTAGAGTTCAGCGCCGAGGACGCCATGCGCTCGGACCTGGAGTTCCTCACCGAAGTGGTCCGCGCGGCCGTCGCCGCGGGGGCGAAGACGATCAACATCCCGGACACGGTCGGCTACGCGCTTCCAGACGAGATCCAGCACACGTTCCGGACGCTCGCCGAGCGCGTGCCCGAGCTGGCCCGTTGCGTGCTGAGCACGCACTGCCACGACGACCTGGGGCTCGCCGTCGCCAACTCGCTCGCGGCGATCGAAGCGGGCGCGCGTCAGGTCGAATGCACGATCAACGGGATCGGCGAGCGGGCCGGCAACGCCGCGCTCGAAGAGATCGTGATGGCGCTCCAGGTTCGAGGCGAGAGCCTGGGCTACGAGACGGGGATCCGTCACGACAGGCTCTACCGCACGAGCCGGCTCCTGTCGTACCTGACGGGGATCGAGCCGCAGCCGAACAAGGCGATCGTGGGACGCAACGCCTTCGCCCATGAGGCGGGCATCCACCAGCACGGCGTGATCAACGACCGCCGCACGTACGAGATCATGACCCCGGAGACCGTCGGCGCCCCAGGCACGGAGCTCGTGCTCGGGAAACACTCCGGGAAGCACGGCCTCGACAAGCGCTACCAGACCCTCGGCTACACGCTCACGCCCGAGCAGCTCAAGCGCGTGACCAAGGACTTCAAGCAGCTCGCGGACAAGAAGAAGACTGTGCTCGACGAAGACCTGATCTCGATCCTTCACCACGGAGTCATGGAGGACGTGCCCGAGGTCTATCGCCTCTCGGGGCTCGACGTGCACTGCGGCGGCGAAGAGTCGACGGCGAGAGTGGTTGTCGAGGGCGACGGCAAGTCGCGTGAAGGAGAGGGATCGGGGGACGGACCCATCGCGGCGGCGTTCGCGGCCATGGAGTCCGTGCTCGACTACCGTGTCGTGCTCGAGCGTTTCACGATCCGCGCTGCGACACCTGGTCGGGACGCGCTCGGTGAGGTCACGATCCAGGCGCGCGTGGACGGGCACACGTTCACGGGGCGGGGCGCCCACACCGACGTCGTGCGGGCCTCGGCCGAAGCCTACGTGCATGCGGTCAACAAGGCGGCGGCTGCGCGCCAGCTGGAGGCGAGCCACATCGCGGCTACCTCCGACCACTGGGGAGTCTGAGCCGCTCATGGCGAAGCTCTCCTTCGTTTCGCTCCCTGGCGACGGGGTGGGCCCCGAGGTCACGGGCGCGATGCTGCACGTGCTCGACGCGGTGGCCGACGGGTTCGACCACGAGCTGTCGGTCGAGGAGCACCCCGTGGGCTGGTGCGCGTACGAGGCGCACGGTACGCCGCTCCCGCCGGCGACCCTCGAGGCCTGCAAGAAGGGGCCTGCGGTCTTCCTGGGCGCGGTGGGCGATCCCAGGGCCGAGGGGCTCCCTCCGTCCAAGCGTCCGGAGGCGGCGTTGCTCAAGCTCCGCTCTACGCTCGAGTGCTTCGCCAACCTCAGGCCCGCGCGCGTCGACGACGAGCTCGTGGCCAGGTCGGCGCTCAAGGAGGAAGTGGCCGCGGGGTGCGACCTGGTGATCGTGCGCGAACTGACGGGTGGCCTCTACTACGGTGAGCCGCGCGGGCGCGACAACGGCCGGGCGGTCAACACGTTGGTCTACTCCGAGGAGGAGGTCGCGCGCGTGGCACGCGTGGCGTTCGAGCTGGCGCGCAACCGGCGCAAGCACGTGACCTCGGTGGACAAAGCGAACGTGCTCGAGGTGTCGCAGCTCTGGCGGGCCGTGGTCGACGAGGTGGCGAAGGAGTTCGACGATGTCGAGCTCGACCACATGTTCGTCGACCGGGCCGCCATGGAGCTGGTCACGGCGCCCAAGCGCTTCGACGTGATCCTCACGGAGAACCTCTTCGGGGACATCCTCTCCGACGAGGCCTCCGCGATGTGCGGCTCGCTCGGCCTCCTCGCATCGGCGAGCGTCGGTGGGCCCGTGGGGCTCTACGAGCCGGTGCACGGCTCCGCGCCGGACATCGCGGGTAAGGGGATCGCGAACCCGATCGCGGCGATCCGCTCGGCGGCGCTCATGCTCTCCTACAGCTTCGAGCTCCACGAGGAGGCCGCCGCCATCGAGCGCGCGGTGTCTCGCGCACTGGCCGACGGCCTGCGCACCAGGGACATCGCGGGGCCGCGGGACAAACCGGTATCGACCAACGATTTCGCCAGCGCAGTCGCAGAGGCCGTCGCATGAGCAGCAAGAACGGAGGGTCTCGGCCGAGGACCCTCGTCGAGAAGATCTGGGAGCGGAACCTCGTCCGGGCGGGAGAGGGTGAGGAGCCCGACCTCATGTACGTCGACCTGCACCTCGTCCACGAAGTCACCTCGCCGCAGGCGTTCGAGGGGCTCGTGCTCGCAGGGCGGAGAGTGCGGCGCCCGGACCTCACGTTCGCGACGGTCGACCACAACGTCCCGACCACAGACCGCTCGTTGCCGATCCTCGATCAGCTCTCCAAGCGCCAGCTCGAGGTGCTCAAGGACAACGCGGAGCGCTTCGGCGTCCGGCTCCTCGACATCCATGACCCCAGGCAGGGCATCGTGCACGTGATCGGACCGGAGCTGGGGCTCACCCGACCGGGCATGATCATCGTCTGCGGCGACAGCCACACCTCGACGCACGGAGCGTTCGGCGCCCTCGCTTTCGGGATCGGCACCTCGGAGGTCGAGCACGTGCTCGCGACGCAGTGCATCCCGCAGCGGAAGCCGCGCTCGATGGAGCTCGTCCTCGAGGGCACGCCTCCGGACGGCGTGACGGCGAAAGACCTGATCCTCGCCATGATCGGTCACATCGGCGTTTCCGGCGGGGGCGGCCACGTGGTCGAGTACCGCGGCACGCCTATTCGCGCGCTCTCGATGGAGGAGCGCATGACGATCTGCAACATGTCGATCGAGGCGGGCGCTCGCGCCGGCATGATCTCGCCGGACGAGACCACGTTCGACTACCTGCGTGGCCGAGAGCTCGGCCCCACGGACGCGGAGCTCGAGAAGCTCGTGGGAGAGTGGCGCGGGCTCGCGACGGACGAAGGTGCCGACTTCGACCGCACCGTGCGCATCGACGTGAGTGGGCTCGAGCCCCAGGTCACGTGGGGCACCAACCCGGGCATGGTCGTCCCGATCTCCGGCGCGGTCCCCGACCCCGAGAGCTTCCAGGACGACGCCGCCCGCGAGGGCGCGCGCCGAGCGCTCGCCTACATGGGGCTCGTGGCGGGCACGCCGGTGCAGTCCATCGAGATCGACCGGGTCTTCATCGGCTCGTGCACGAACGGACGGCTGAGCGACCTGCGCGAGGCTGCCAAGGTCGTCGAGGGCCGGCGGGTGCACCCGAAGGTCCATGCGATGGTCGTGCCCGGCTCGACGACCGTACGCCGCCAGGCCGAGGCCGAGGGGCTCGACCGGGTGTTCCGGGAGGCCGGCTTCGAATGGCGCGAGGCGGGGTGCTCGATGTGCCTGGGCATGAACCCCGACATCCTGAGCCCCGGAGAACGCTGCGCCTCCACCTCGAACCGGAACTTCGAAGGCCGCCAGGGCCGGGGCGGGCGAACACACCTCGTGAGCCCCGCCATGGCCGCGGCCGCCGCCGTCTCGGGCCGATTCACCGATCCGCGAGAGGTCGTCGCCTGATGGAGCCGTTCACGCAGCACACCGGCGTCGCGGCCCCGCTCGACCGCGCGGACGTGGACACGGACCAGATCATCCCGAAGCAGTTCCTCAAGCGGGTCGAGCGCAGCGGATACGGGCAATACCTGTTCTGGGACTGGCGCATGACGCCCGACGGGAAGCCACGCGAAGACTTCGTGCTGAACCGCGCGACGTTCGGGGGCGCGACGATCCTGGTGACGAGGGACAACTTCGGTTGCGGATCGTCGCGCGAGCACGCGGCGTGGGCCCTGCGTGACTTCGGCATCCGAGCCGTTCTCGCGCCGAGCTTCGCCGACATCTTCCGCGAGAACGCCGACCAGAACGGTCTCGCGGCGCTGGAGCTTTCGTCGCAGGACATCGAGACGCTGCTCCAGCGCGCCGAGCGGGAGGCGCCGCTCGAGCTGACGGTCGACGCGGAGGCCGGCACGGTCTCCGACGGCGAGGGTGTCGTCGCGCGGTTCCACCTCGACGACTTTCGGCGCACCTGCCTCACGAAGGGTCTCGACCGGATCGGCCTGACGCTCCAACACGTCGACGCCATCGCCGCGTACGAGAAGAAGAGGTGGCCGGCGCTCGCTCGCTGAGCGCGACCGACTCGCCATGAGCGCCGGGGCGGCCCTGCCAGAGATCGGGCACGCCACACCCCGCATGCGCCTGCGTACTCTCGGCCATGGCGATGCGGACGAGTTTCTCCGTGTCGTCGCGGTGAGCCGCGCCGAGTGGGCGCCGTGGCTGCCCTCCCGCCCGCGAGGGTCGACCGACGCGGACGTCTTCGAGCAGGAGCTCGAGCGGACCACAGGCGGGCGGGCGGCGGGCACGCACCTCCGGCTCGCCGGGTTCCTCGAGGACGGGCGGCTCGCGGGTCTCTTCTCCCTCAACGAGATCGTGCGCGGCCCCTTCGAGAGCGCGTATGCGGCCTGGTCGGTGAGCGCGGACCAGACGGGACGCGGCCTGGGCACCGAGGGCGTGCGCGCGCTGCTCGCGATCGCGTTCTCGGAGCCGCCCGACGGGCTCGGACTGCACCGCGTGCAGGCCAACGTCATCCCCCGGAACGCGCCGTCCCTTAGGATCGCCGAGAAGGTGGGCATGCGGCGGGAAGGCATCGCGCTCCGGTACCTCCGGATCGCCGGGCGTTGGGAAGACCACGTCCTCTTCGCCATGACCCGCGAGGAGTACGCACCCGGCTTGCCGCACGGGGACCCCGCGGGCGATCGTTGAGCGTTTCGGGTCCGAGTCCGCCTCCGGAGGCCCTCATGTCCAACCCGCGCCTCGCGCTCTTGGTCGCCGTCGTCGCCTTCCTACCGGCCACGGCGACGGGTCAGGCGGTCGACCACCGCGAGGTCGCCCTCAGGGTGCTCGCCGAAACCCCTCTCATCGACGGGCACAACGACCTCCCGATCGCCATTTGGGAGAGCGAGGCGGCACCGCGCGACGTCGCGGCCCCCGTGCACGACCTGCGCAGGCGGACCGCGCTCCAGACCGACATCGGTCGGCTGCGCACGGGCATGGTCGGGGGGCAGTTCTGGTCCGTCTACATCCCGTACGAGGCGGTCGACGAGGGCGCGGCGCGACGACAGCTCGAGCAGATCGACATCGCGCTCCAGGTGATCGACCGTTATCCCGACGTGTTCGGCCTCGCGCTCGACGCCTCGGACGTAGAGCGGGTGTTCGGCTCCGGTCGCATCGCTTCGCTGCTCGGCATGGAGGGCGGCCACGCGATCGAGAACTCGCTCGGCGCGCTGCGCGCGTTCTACTCGCTCGGCGTGCGTTACATGACGCTCACGCACAACGGCACGCTCGATTGGGCAGACGCGGCGCTCGGAGAGCGTCGCCACGGCGGGCTGACCCAGTTCGGCAGGGAGGTCGTGCGTGAGATGAACCGGCTCGGCATGCTCGTCGACCTCGCGCACACCTCGGCCGAGACGATGAACGACGCGCTCGACGTGGCGGAGGCTCCCGTGATCTGGTCGCACGCGGGCGCGCGCGGCGTCATGGACCACCCGCGCAATGTGCCCGACCAGGTGCTCCGACGTCTGCCCGACAATGGAGGTGTGGTGATGGTCGTGTTCTATCCACCGTTCCTCTCGACGCGCCCACAGGCGACGCTGTCCGACGTCGCCGACCACGTCGAGCACGTGGCCGCTCTCGCCGGTGTGGATCACGTCGGCATCGGCTCGGACTACGACGGGATGAGTGGCCGGGCGCCCGTGGGCCTCGAGGACGTGTCGACGTATCCGGCTCTGTTCGCCGAGCTGTCGCGACGCGGCTGGAGCGAGTCCGACCTCCGCAAGCTCGCCGGCGAGAACGTGCTGCGCGTGATGCGGGAGGCCGAGGCCGTGGCACGCCGCCTCCAGCGCGAGCGCCCGCCGTCGACGAAGACGATCCGGGAGCTCGACGGCCGTCCCGGGGGCGCGCGATGAGCGCGCTGCATCGGCCGGCACCCGGTGAGTTCGGCGAGTACTTCGGCCGCTACATCGAGCTCGTGCCGGAGGGGGACATCCTGGACACGCTGCGGGACCAGCTCGGTGAGACGCTCGCGCTCCTGCAGAACGTCCTGCCCGAGCGGGAGGGAGATCGCTACGCGCCCGGTAAGTGGTCGATCCGTGAAGTGGTCGGGCACATGCTCGACACCGAGCGGGTGTTCGCCTTCCGGGCGCTCGCGATCGCCCGCAGCGACGGCGTCGACCTCCCCTCGATGGACCAGGACGAGTGGGCGGGGCACTCCAACGCCGCGACTCGCACGCTCGACGACCTGGCGGCCGAGTGGGCCGGCGTGCGCCGCGCCAGCGTCCACATGTTCGCGACGCTGCCCGAGGAGGCCGCGGGCCGGCGCGGCAAGGCCAGCGGGTATGAGTTCACGGTGCGCAGCTTCCCCTGGATCATAGCTGGGCACGAGATTTGGCACCGGGACCGTTTGCGGACGGACTACCTAGGAGGGGACGATGGGGAGTGGGGAGGTGGGGCCGGCGCCTGGTGACCCTCGCAGCGAGGTCCGTCGCAGGGACCGCGCGAAAGAGGACGAATGGGTCCGGGCCTTCCTGAGCCGTGCTCCGTACGGCTTCCTCGCGACGGTCGACGAGTCGGGTCAGCCGTACCTGAACTCGAACATCTTCGTCTACGACGAGGCCGCGCACTGCGTCTACCTGCACACGCACCGCACCGGGCGGACGCGCACGAACTTCGACGCCGGTGAGAAGGTGGCGTTCTCCGTCGCCACCATGGGTAGGCTCCTGCCGGCAGACACCGCGCTCGAGTTCAGTGTCGAGTACTCGGGTGCCACCGTCTTCGGCCGAGGACGCGTCGTGGAGGATCCGGTCGAGGCCAGGTCGGCGCTGCAGATGCTGCTCGACAAGTACGCCCCGCATCTCGAGGTGGGCCGCGACTACCGCGCGACGACCGACGCCGAGCTGGCCCGCACCGCGGTCTATCGCATCGACATCGAGACGTGGAGCGGGAAGCAGAAGGC
>JBFGFY010000084.1:0-13723 GCA_041579355.1 Longimicrobiales bacterium
ATCATGAGCGCGAGCACGTCCTTCACGGACCGCACGCCCTCCATGGGGCGATAGTCCCACTGGGCCGCGGAGAACGCGTTCGCCAGGCCGACGAACTTCTCCTTCATGGTTTCGAGGTCTGCGACCTGAACCTCCTTCCACGACTGCATCTGGGCGTCCACGAGCGAAGGCGCTCCGAGCCCGATCGTCCCTGCTGCCACGAGCGCTGCACACACCCTCCGCATACCTGCCTCCTGTTGGCTGACTCGTGCGAGCGGTCAATATCCGACGCCTCGGCCGCCCTCGCCACGTCGTGCCGGATCTGGCTACTTTGCGCGATGATCCGCTGCCACCACCGGGCCTGGATCGCCTGCGCCGCGGCGGCCATCGTGGCCGGGTGCAGCCCGTCGACGCCGCCGGCGGACGGCGCCCCCGCGCGGACGAACGACGCCCGGCACCTTACGGCCCCGTACGTGGTGCTGGTCTCCTTCGACGGCTTCGGCGCCCAGCTCTGGGGCCGGCATCCGGCGCCGAGCTTCGAGCGAGTCGCCGCCGCAGGCGTGCGGGCGGAGCGTATGATCCCTGCCTATCCCACGAAGACGTTCCCCACGCACTACAGCATCGCCACAGGGATGTACGCCGAGCGCCACGGTCTGGTCGGGAACCGATTCTGGGCTCCCGACCTGGGCGCTTGGTACAACCTCTCCGACCGAGCGGCGGTCGAGGACGGGCGCTTCTATCGCGGCGAGCCGATCTGGGTCACGGCCGAGCGGCAGGGCATGGTCGCCGCCAGCTTCTTCTTCGTTGGCTCCGAGGCTCCGGTCCTGGGTGTGCAGCCGAGCTACTGGTATCCGTTCGACGCCGAGGTCCCCAACGACCGCCGCGTCGACCAGGTCCTCGAGTGGCTCTCCATGCCGGCGGAGACGCGGCCGCACATGATCACGCTCTATTTCGAGGACGTCGACTTCGCCTTCCACTACAACGGGCCCGACGATCCGGCCACCGGGGAAGCGATCCGCGAGGTGGACCGGAGCCTCGGACGGCTCCTCGACGGAATCGAGCGCCTGCCGCACGGAGGCGACGTCTATCTCGTGCTCGTCTCCGACCACGGGCTCCTCGCCTCCCCGCCGGAGATGTTCGACGAGCTCGACATGGCGCTCTTTCCGGGGGTGCGACTCGCGGAGGTCGGGCCCTATGCCTCCCTCTTCATCGAGCAGGGTGGCACGGCACGCGGGCCGGGCCTGCGAGACTCGATCGCCGCGCTCATGCCGGCAAACGACGTCTGGCTCCGCGAGGAGGTCCCTGCTCGTCTCCATTACCGAACCGATCCCCGGATCGGCGACATCGTCGTCTCGGCCGCGCCGGGGCGCAGGGTGGTGACACCCGATCGCACGCCGCGCGACCCGTACACACACGGCTGGGACAACCTCGTGCCCGAGATGGGCGCGATCTTCTTGGCCATGGGCCCGCGGATCGCACCCGGCCAGGTGATCCCGCCCTTCGAGGCCGTACACGTCTATCCCCTGCTCGCCCACCTGCTCGGCCTCGCGCCGAGCTCCGACGCAGACGGCCGCCTCGAGGTGCTGCTTCCCCTCCTGGGGCCCTGACGGCGGACGGCGCAGCGAAGATCGACGCCTCCGGCCCGGCCCCCGGCTGGCCGCTTCGCGCTGGGGCGTGACATATTGCAGGTCTGGCGGCGCCCGGCGCCGCTGCTGTTCCCGTCGCTCGGCATAGACGCCCGGAGGTGCCCGATGACCGTATCCGCCCGCCCGCCCTCGCTCCTGCGCACGGCGCAGGTCGCGCTCGTGCTCGTGGCATCGGCTTCACTGGCTACGGCGACCGCGGCGCAGAGCAGCCGAGGTGGCTGGCAGGCCCCGCGCACCGAGCACGGCCAGCCGGACCTACAGGGAAACTGGACGAACGCGACGCTCACCCCTATCGAGAGGCCGGCCGGACGATCCGCTGTCCTCACTCCCGACGAAGTGCGCGAGATCGAATCGGGCCAGGCGGCGGTGGTCGAAGAGCGCGCGGCACCGAGCGATCCGAACCGACCCCTCCCGCCCGGCGGGGACAACCCGATCTGTATCGACGGTGGCACGACCTGCTACAACGAGGTCTACCGTGATCCGGGCGACCGGGTGGCCGTCATCAACGGCGAGGCGCGCAGCTCCATCGTTACGCATCCTGCGAACGGGCGGATCCCGGAGTTCACGCCCCGCGCGCGCGAGTACCTCGTCCAGCAGCGTGCGCGAGCCGCGCGCTTCGGGGAGTACGACCACCCCGAGCTCCGGCCGCTCGCCGAGCGCTGCATCGTCTCCTTCGGGTCCAACGCGGGCCCGCCGATGCTCCCCAATTACTGGTACAACAACAACTACACGATCGTGCAGACACCCGATCACGTCATGATCATGACGGAGATGGTGCACGACGTGCGGGTAATCCGTCTCGGCGAGCAGAATCCGCTGCCGGGCGAGATCCGGCCCTGGTTCGGTGACTCGTGGGGGCGCTGGGACGGGAACACGCTCGTCGTAGAAACGACGAACATGAACCCCGATCTCGCGTTCCGGGGCGTTCCCTTCTCCGACAAGGCCAAGGTCGTGGAGCGCTTCACGCGCGTGGACCCGGAGACGCTTCTCTACGAGTTCACGGTCGACGATCCGGAGACGTACACGGGCACGTGGGGCGGGCAGCTCCCGTTCAGGCAGCTGAACGACCTCGTGTACGAGTACTCCTGCCACGAGGGCAATTATGCGCTCGAAGGCGTCTTGCGGGGCGCACGTTACGCCGAAACGGAGGGCTCGCCGGGCGCGCGCCGTTAGCGAGCTGTCGCGCGAAGCTCGTCCCGAGTCCGTGGACGACCCGGTCCACTTCGTCCGTGCCCGGAAGTGGACGTCATCGGCCGCGGTGAGAGAGGACTGAGTACCTACTCGTCAGCGGTTCAGGTTCATCGGGGTGCAGCTCGCGGCGACGTGCTCGCAGAGCGCGTTCGTGTAGACCTCCATCATGGTCACGTAGCTCGTGTAGTCGAACGCCGCGCCGTGCGCTCCGGGCGGGAAGAACCGCAGCTCGGCGTCCTTCCCCGCACGGGCCAGCGCGGTGAGGAGCTGCATGGTGTTCTGCGGGTGCACGTTCTCGTCCATGCCGGAGTGGATCAGGAGGAGCTGGTCCTGGAGCTGGTCGACCCACGTGAGCACAGCGCTCGCCTGGTACCCCCCGGCGTTTTCCGGGAGAAGGCCCATGTATCGCTCCGTGTAGATCGTGTCGTAGAGCGACCAGTCCGTGATGGGTGAGTTCGCGATTCCGAGCCGGAAGACACCCGGGTGTCGCATGAGGGTCATCAACGTCGTGTAGCCGCCGTAGCTCGTGCCGTGGATCGCCATGCGCTCGCCGTCGACCCAGGGCTGCGACGCCAGCCAACGGCCGACCTCCGCGAAGTCCTCCGCTTCACGGATGCCGAGCTCGCGGTGGACCACCTTCATGAAGTCTCGACCGTAGTTGCCACCACCGCGGTTGTTGAGCCGCACCACGACGTACCCCTGCTGCGCGAGATACTGGTGCCAACCGTCGTAGGCCCACTCGTTGTAGACGTCCTGCGAGCTCGGACCGCCGTAGACGAAGAGCAGGACCGGGTGCCGGCGGGTCGGATCGAAGCCGGGCGGCCGGATCATGGCGCCGTCGAGCTCGACACCATAGGACGTCGTGAAGCGGAAGAGCTCGAGTGGGGAGTACGCCGCGGATCGAACGTACTCGCGGATCTGCGGATTGGACTCGAGCACCGCGACCTGCCGGCCCCCGCCGGAGTTGGCCCAGAGCTCGACCGTTCGTGGTTGTGTCCGGCTCGACCATGAGTCGATCCAGTACTCGGTGCTCGGCGACATATCGATCGAGTGCGTCCCGGCTTCACGCGTGAGCCGGCGCTTGCCGCGTCCGTCGAAGCCGATCGCGTAGAGGTGGCGCTCGAGCGGGCTCTCTTCCGTGCCGGTGTAGTAGATGGTGCGCGAGCGGGGATCGATCCCCTCCACGCGCGTGACGACCCAGCGGCCCGAGGTCACCTGACCGAGGAGGCGTCCATCGTACGAGTACCGGTATAGGTGGTTGTAGCCGTCGCGGTCACTGAGCCAGAAGAATTCCTGCACGCCCTCCGGGAAGTAGAAGTAGTGCAGGATCTGCGCGAAGAACTCGAACACGTCGATCCACGCCTCGCTCCGCTCCTCCATGACGAGTCGGCGCGCGCCCGTGCGCACGTCGAAGAAGTGGAGCTGCAGGTGGTTCTGTGGCCGGTTCAGCGTGACGACCGCCAGCGTGTTGGGGTCGCTCGTCCAGTAGATGCGGGGCACGTAGTACTCCACCTCGATGCCCGGATCCATCCACCGCGTCTCGCCCGAGACGACGTCGACCACGCCGATCCGAACCTCGGAGTTGTCCTGCCCGACCTTCGGGTACGGCATCACGGTCCAGGTCGGGTACTGGCCCTCCCAGTCCGTGATCTGGATGGTGGGGACGTCCGCCACGTGCGTCTGCCAGTACGCGATCCTACGCCCGTCGGGGCTCCAGTCCCACGCTTGTGTGAGCCCGAACTCCTCCTCGTAGACCCAGTCGAAGACGCCGTTCCAGACCGACTCGCTGCCGGTGGTCGTCAACTGGCGCTCGCCGCCGCCGTCCATGTCGTAAACGAAGAGGTCGCCTCCGCGCTCGTAGCCCAGTAGGCGCCCGCCCGGTGAGAGCTCCGCCGTGCGCGCGTCGTCGGCGGCGAGCACGAGCGTCTCGTTCTCCACCGTGTAGACCCAGAAATCCGCCACGCCCGAGTGACGGTAGATGGGTCGGAAGTCCGTCTCGAAGACGACGTGCCGCGAGTCGCGAGACCAGGTGAACGACTGGTAGCGCAGCGGCTGCCCGGTGCCCGGCACGACCAACCCGCGCGGATCGAAGAGGAGCTCGTCGGCGCCGTTCGCCGGGTTGAAGGCGCGCACCTCCGGGGCACGAGTCTGCGGATTCGTCAGCGTGTACGAGAAGCGCCTCCCGCCGTCGATCCAATTGAGGCTCGCCGGCCCCTGCCGGCCCATGAGCTGCCCTGTCACGGCGAGAGCCTCTTCGACGCTCCCGATCCGCTGTTGAGCGGCTAGGGAAAGGGGCTCGGCGACCCCGATCGCGAGCAGTAGGATCAGTCGCAAGCTCATGCGCACCTCACTCGTCTTCCTCCGGACGCGCGAGTCACGGAGGGCTATCAACGTTCCGATCCGGGCCTCCGGCGCGGGTGGCCGGCCGGCCCGGGAGGAACGGGAAGGTAGACGCGTCCCGCGGCGTCGGCGAGGACGTCGCCCGGATCCGTTGTGGGGCGGCCGCGGTTGTTCTAACATGCGCCGAGTCCAGGGTCCTTTCGTCGGCGCGGGAGCAGAGAAGGCATGATGCTTCGACGCATCGGAGACGTTGCGGAGTAGCGCGGGGGCGCCGCGCGCGCCCACGGGAGGCTGCGCGTGAACCCGATCGTCCTGGGCATCTTCGGATACATCCTCGTCACGCTGGCGATCGGCATCTACGTCTCGCGTCGAATCACGACCGAAGACGACTACCTGGTCGCCGGCCGCTCACTGGGTCCGTGGGTGGCGACGTTCACCGTGTTCGCCACCTGGTTCGGAGCAGAGACGTGTATCGGGGCCGCTGGCGCGGTCTACTCACGGGGGCTCGTCGGCGGCTCCCACGACCCCTTCGGTTATGCGATCTGCGTCATCCTGACGGGGCTCATCTTCGCGGTCCCCCTCTGGCGACTGAAGCTCACCACGCTCGCCGACGTCTTCCGTCTCCGCTTCGACAAGTCGATCGAGCGGCTCGCGGTCATGTTGATGGTGCCGACCTCGCTTTTCTGGGCCGCGGCGCAAGTGCGCGCGTTCGGTCAGGTGCTCTCCCACGCGTCGGGCTTCGAGGTCGAGCTGACGATCACGTTCGCTGCGGTCGTGGTGATCGCCTACACCATGTTCGGCGGGCTCCTCGCGGACGCCTGGACCGACTTCATCCAGGGAATCGCGCTCATCGTCGGGCTCGTGGTGCTCTGCTTCATGGTGCTCCGGGCGGAGGGCGGCCAGCTGTTCACGGGGCTCGATCCGGCACTCCTCAATCCGCTGGGCGCTGAGCCGCGGCCCATCCTGGAGATCGTCGAGGACTGGGCGATTCCCGTGATCGGCTCGATGGTCGCCGCCGAGCTAGTGGCGCGTATCCTCGCCGCACGCTCCGCCGGAATCGCCCGCAACGCCACCGTGGTGGCCGGCATGTCGTACTTCGTCATCGGGCTCATGCCGGTCGGTCTGGGGCTCGTCGGCGCCACCCTGCTCCCCGGCCTGGCCGAGCCCGAGCAGATCCTGCCCGCCCTGGCCGAGACCTATCTGCCTACGGTTCTCTACGTGCTCTTCGCGGGGGGGCTCGTGTCGGCCATCCTCTCGACCGTCGACAGCGCGCTGCTCATGGCCTCCGCGCTCGTATCGCACAACGTCATCGTCCAGATGAAGCCCGGCCTGAGCGAGCGGTCGAAGGTGCGCATCGCGCGCGCGGGGGTCGCGGTGTTCGGGATTCTCGCCTATGTGATGGCGATCCGGGCCGACGCCGTGTACGCACTCGTGGAAGAGGCGTCCGCGTTCGGCAGCGCCGGTATCGTCACGGTCGTCTTCTTCGGTCTCTTCACCCGCATCGGCGGCCGCGGCAGCGCAGCGACCGCTCTCGTGATCGGCGTCTCGACCTGGATCGTCGGCGCGTACATTGCGGGTTGGCCGTATCCGTACCTCACCTCGCTCTTCGCGGCGGTGAGCGGTTACCTGTTGGCGGCGGCCCTCGGCTCGAGCGCCGTTCGCGTGCTGGAGCCGCAAGAAGCATGAGGGGGAGCGTGAGGGGCCCACTTCGCCAGGTCTATACCGCTGCGTGCTCGGCGGTCATCATGGTCCTCACGGGCGCGTGCGGCACCAGTGACGTCGAACATGCCGACCTCGTGCTCCGGGGCGGCGTGGTGCGGACGATGGACGACGCGATTCCCGAGGCGAGCGCGGTCGCCGTGCGAGCCGGGCGCATCGTTTACGTGGGGGACGAGGAGGGGGTCGACGCGTTCGTCGGGGAGGACACCGAGGTCGTCGAGCTCGCCGGCCGTATGGTCCTCCCCGGCTTCCACGACACACACGTGCATCCGGCCTCGGGAGGCATCGAGCTCGGCGACTGCGACCTCAACCAGGCCGAGACCCGCGCCGACGTGGTCGGCACGGTGCAGGCGTGCGCGGACCGGGCACCCGCCGGGAGCTGGGTGCGGGGGGGTGGGTGGCAGCTCCCGATCTTCCCGGACGGCGCGCCGACCAGAGAGCTGCTCGACAGCCTCGTACCGGACAAACCGGCCTACCTGAGCTCCGCCGACGGCCACTCCGCATGGGTCAACAGCCGCGCCCTGGAAGTAGCGGGCGTCGTCGCGACGACCCCCGATCCGCCTCCGGATGGCGTGATCGTGCGGCGCCCCGACGGCACGCCTCAGGGCACGCTTCGCGAGAGTGCGATGGGGCTCGTCGGGCGGTACGTGCCCCCGCATACCGCGGAGGAAGTGCGCGCGGGGCTGGAGCGCGGCCTGGCCATGGCGCGCTCCTTCGGCATCACGACGGTGCACGAAGCGAGCGCGGACGAGAGCTTCGTGCGCGCTTACGCCGAGGCGGAACGATCCGGTGAGCTGACGGCGCGCGTGATCGTATCCCTGCGCGTCGACCCGGCCCGCGGCGCCGCGCAGGTGGCCGAGCTCGCTGCGCTGCGCGACCGCTACGCGGGGCGCCTGGTTCAGCCCCGAGCCGCCAAGATCTTCCTGGACGGCGTCATCGAAGGCGGCACCGCCGCTCTGCTCGAGCCGTACGTAGACCGCCCGGGATGGCGGGGTGAGCTCAACGTTCCCGCGGATACCCTGCCCAAGCTGGTCGCCGCGCTCGACCAAGCCGGATTCAAGGTGCACGTGCATGCCATTGGCGATCGTGCGATACGGGCTGCACTCGACGCGATCGAACATCGTCGCGCGCAGGACGGCGGCGCGGGTCCGCGGCACATCCTGGCGCACATCCAGCTCTTCGACCCGGCCGACATTCCTCGCTTCGCCGAGCTCGGCGTGGTCGCGAGCTTCCAGCCGCTCTGGGCTTATGAAGACAGCTACATTCGAGACCTGACGGAGCCGCGACTCGGCCCCGCGCGGTCCCGCTGGCTCTACCCCATCGGTTCGCTCGCGCGATCCGGAGCCATCGTCGCAGCCGGGAGCGATTGGTCCGTGAGCTCCATGAATCCCCTGTTGGCCATGGAGACCGCGGTGCGGCGGGTGAACCCTCGGCTGGCTGCGGGTGAGCCGTGGCTCGAAGAGGAAATCGTCTCGCTCGAGCAGATCGTGCGCGCGTACACTGTGGCCGGCGCCCTCGCGGCCGACATGGAGGCGGAGACGGGCTCGGTCACTGTCGGGAAGCTCGCCGACCTGGTCGTCCTGGAGCGCGACCTGTTCACCATCGACCCGACGGAGGTGTCCGACGTCGCCGTCGATCTGACCGTCCTCGAGGGTCGCATCGTCTACCGGCGCTAGGTCGCGTCCGGCGCTAGAGCGCCTTCTCGTAGATGCGCCAGCGCTTGTAGGCTTCGAGGCCAATCGCCTCGAGCGGCGCGATGAGTGCCTCGTTGTGGTCGAGCACCCAAGAGGCTTCCGCCCCGTCGGCGTGGATCAGCACGGCGCGTCGTAGCGCCTCGAAGACGAAGAGCGGAAAGAGGCCCCGGTTGCGGTACTCGGACTTGAGGCCAAGCAACAGGACTCGTCCACTCTTGAGCCTCTGCACGCCGCGTAGCAGACGCACCACGTTCCAGGGCCAGAGCCGACCCGAGGGCATGTCGCTCAGGATGCGGTTGAGGTCGAAGGCAATGAGCATGAAGCCGATGATCTCCCCCTCCACTTCCGCCACGAACGAGAAGTCGGCGGCCACCACGCCCTTGAGGTCCTTGGCGATGTGCCAGAACTCTTCCCATGACGGGGGGACGAAGCCCCAGTTGCCCGACCAGGCCTCGTCATAGAGTTGGAGCACCTTACGCGCCTCGCGCTGCAAGATGTCGACGTCGAGCGTCCGGAAGGTGACCTGGGTCTTGCGGCGGGTGCGCTCCGCCAGCCGCCGGAGGCGCTCGGGAATCGCCTCCGGGTCTCCGGCCGGGATCCAGAAGCCGAGCAGGTCCTGCGCCTTGGCATAGCCTGCGGCCTCCACGAGGCCGCCGTAATACGGCGGATTCCACGGCGTCATGATCATGGGTGGCCGCTCGAAGCCGTCCACGAGGAGTCCGCACTCGTGATTCATGGACGGGCTGATGGGGCCCCGCGACGCGCGGAGGCCCCGCGAGCGCAGCCATCCCTCGGCGGCCTCGAGCAGGGCCGCCGCTGCCTGGGCGTCGTGGACGCACTCGAAGAAGCCGAAGAACCCGACGCGGTCGCCGTGGTGCTCGTTGTGGCGCCGGTTCTCGATGGCCGCTACGCGGCCGACCGGTTTGCCGTTCCAGCGGGCGACGAAGAGCGCCCTGTCCGCCTCCACGTAGAACGGGTTGCGGCGCAGGTCCAGCGCGTCGCGCACCATGATTCGCAGCGGTGGGATCCACGGGGTGCGGGCCGGGTCTTGGACGTGCCACGCGACGTCGATGAAACGGGACACACCCCGCCGCCCCTCGACCCGTTCTACGGTAAGGCTCACGCGTTAGTGCTTCCGCGCTGCCGCGCGCTCGACCTCACGGACGAGGATCTCGGGAGCTTCGCGGACCCAAGCCCGGAAGCGCTCGACCCGCTCGGGATCGGGCACGGGTGGGTGTCTCCAGAAATCGTCCAAGTCCTCGTAGGCTCCCGGGCGGGCCGCTCCTACACGGCGGGCGTCCCACGCGTTCAAGGTCTGCTCGTACTGGCCCGCGGTCGGAACGACGAGTGCGGGCTTGCCGAGGTACCAAGCCTCGCAGATGGACTCGAACCCCGCCGTGCCCACGTACGCCCGACACCCCTCCAGGTGACGGAGGAACCCGTCCTGGTCGAGCTCGTGCACGTGGAATCCGTTCGCCGGCGGCGACGCGAGCACACCCGCACCGCCGTCCAGGTAACAGTGTATGATCGTGCCCGGATTCCTGCGATGCCAAGCTGCCAACACATCCCCGTAGCCGGCGTTCAGGGCGTAGGCGAGGAGGTAGCCCCCGTCCACGGGCCTGCGCTCGTCCAAGCCGGGACGCAGGAGCGGCGGCGCTACGACGATCCGGGCCCCAGGAGCCTCGGGAAGGGGATCGAAAGAGAGCGCGACGCGCTCGCATCGGAGGGCCGTGGCCCGGACGTACCCCATGACGACCGCCCGTACCCAGGCCCGGCCGGGAGCGCTCGCGAGCGCAGGGTGCAGGAAGACGTAGTTGTGCGCCACCGCCACACAAGGTGTGCGCGTCCGGAACAGCGCCCGGGACACCCCGCCCACCAGGTCCATGAAGTTCACGACCACTTCGGCGCGAGCCGTCTCTCGATGGATCCGGCGTCCCGCGCGGAGGAATCGCGGCAAGCGCGCGAGGGCGTCACGGGCGGACGCTACGACGGACACTCCGCGCCCTTCGCGGTCCGGAACCTGTGTCGGCGCAGGGAAGCTCTCCACCGGCGCCCCGATGTCCCGAACGAAGTACGCCGGCACGGAACGGAACGGGCTCGTGCCCACGAGCACCCTCACGATCTCGTGGCCCGCCGCACGCAGGTGCGGGGCGAGGGCGAGCGCCTGAGTCATGTGTCCACGCCCTTCGCCCTGGACTACGAAGGTCACGGCGAGCCGGCTCATGACGCCCCCGGCCGGATCCTCGACACCTCAACCTTTACCCCCCCAGGCACCCGGTCTACCTTCGTAGACTCCGCAATTCGGCGCATTTCAAGGGCCTTTCGGCCCCCTGTAGAGAGTGAGGGAACCGCGTGGCAGCCAACGGCGGCGAGCGCTTCGACCTGATCGTCATCGGCAGCGGTCCTGGAGGATACGTGGCCGCGATCCGCGCGTCCCAGCTCGGCATGCGCGTGGCCTGCGTAGAGGATCAACACCTCGGGGGCGTCTGCCTCAACATCGGGTGTATCCCGACCAAATCCCTTCTCACGAGCGCGTTCCTCGTGAACGAGATGAAGGACGCGGAGAAGCACGGCATCAAGGCCAAAGAAGTGACCTTCGACATCGGACCCGCACAGGAGCGGAGCCGGAAAGTCGCCGACCAGATGCGTCGCGGCGTGACGGGTCTCTTCAAGAAGAACGGAATCACCGCGATCGAGGGATTCGGCCGGCTGAAGGGCAAGGGAAAGGTCGAAGTCGAATCGGCGGACGGCAACAAGAAGACCTACGAGACGACCCACACCATCATTGCGACTGGCTCCCGGCCGCGGAACCTCCCGAACCTACAAATCGACGAGGACCGGATCTGGTCCTCCACGGGCGCGCTCATGCAGGGGCAGGCTCCCGCCACCCTCCTGGTCGTGGGCGCGGGGGCGATCGGCATGGAGTTCGCCGACGTCTACGCCTCGTACGGGACCAAGGTTACGATCGTGGAGGCGCTCGACCGAGTCCTCCCGCTCGAGGACGCCGAGGTCTCGAAGTTCATGGAGCGCGCGTATCAGAAGCGCGGCATGGACGTCCACACGGGGGCACGCTTCGAGAAGGCCGAGGTCGGCAAGAAGGGGGTCAAAGCCACCTTCAAGGACAAGAAGGGAGAGGCGCACACCCTCGACGTGGACTACGTGCTATCCGCCGTGGGTCGCGTTCCGAACTCGGGCGATCTGGGCCTCGAAGCGGCCGGCGTGAAGCTGGACGAGAAGGGCTTCATCGTCGTGGACGCCGCCATGCGAACCAACGTGCAGGGAGTCTACGCGATCGGGGATGTCGCGGGGCGGCAGCTTCTCGCGCACAAGGCGAGCCATGAGGGTATCACCTGCGTCGAGCACATCGCCGGCCATGGGCACGGCACCGTCGACTACGGAAACGTGCCGAACTGCACCTACTGCCACCCCGAGGTCGCTTCGGTCGGGCTCACCGAAGCACAGGCCAAGGAGGCGGGCCACGACATCGAGATCGGCAAGTTCCCCTTCGTCGGCATCGGCCGCGCCGTGGCTGCAGGACACACCGACGGGTTCGTGAAGATCATCCGGGACAAGCGCTACTCGGAGATCCTCGGCGCTCACATCGTCGGCCCACACGCCACGGAGCTGATCGCCGAGTTCGTCGTGGGTCGCCACCTCGAGTCCACGGTTGAGGAGCTCGAGAAGGCGATGCACCCGCACCCGACCCTGTCGGAGGGAGTCTCGGAGGCGGCCCTCACCGCACTCGGGCGCCCGATCCACATCTGAGATCGGTACCGAAACGGCGGCGGGCGGCATGAGCGACGACACCTTCGAGCCACCGCCGCGTGAGTGGACGCCAGGGCAGGAGCGGGCGCTCCGGCTCTGGGTTGTGCTCGCCCGTTGCTACTCCACGTACTCCAGGGCGGTCGCCGGCGCCGTACAGGAATACGGCCTCACGTTACCCCAGTTCGGGACGCTCGAAGCGCTGTACCATCTGGGCCCGCTCACGCTAGGCGAGCTCGCGGACAAACTGCTCGTCACTGGGGGCAACGTCACGTACGTCATGGATCGCCTGGAGGCACAGGGGCTCGTGGCCCGGTACCGGAGCGAAAACGACCGCCGCGTCGTGCACGCTCGCCTCACCGAAGAGGGGCGAACGCTCGTCGCACAGGTCTTCCCACAGCATGCCGAGTTGATCGAGCAGCTCTGCCGTCACCTCGACGGCAGGGAGCAAGAGGAGCTGAGGCGCCTCTTGAAGGACCTCGGCAAGGGCATCGCCCGCGAGGATCTCGGAAAGTAAGGACGGGCGCGGCTCTGGGAGCCGCTCTCGATCAGGCAGTCGCCGGCTGCGCACCCCCGAGCGCCGGCTCGATCCCGCGGATCGTCAAGATACGGAGCAGCGCCTCGCCGATCTTGTTGTTCGGCGTCGATGCACCCGCCGTGATGCCCAACTCGAAGGGGCCTTCGGGAAGCCAGTCGTGCTCGATCAGCTCCTCCGCGTCCGGGTCGAGCACGGCCTTGTGGCGGATGGTTCCGGTCTCGACGTCGATACACGCCGCGTCCTCGACGTGGTAGGTGCGGGTGTGCTGCCGGCAAAGGTGCGCCAGGTGGTTCGTGTTCGAGGAGTTGTACCCACCGATGACGAGCATGATGTCCGGTGGTCTCTCCATCATCGTGGCGACCGCGTCCTGCCGTTCCTGCGTGGCGGAGCAAATGGTGCCGAACGAGCGATAGTGCTCCTTGGCTTTCTCGGCGCCGTAGCGCTCGACCATCGCCTTCTGCACCCTCATGCCGATGGCGATGGACTCGTTGGCGAGCATGGTGGTCTGGTTGGCGACGCCCACGCGCTCGAGGTCACGATCCGGATCGAAGCCCGGCGACGCCTTCTTCTCGAAGTGGGTGGCCAGCTCCTCCCGACTCAGGTGCCCGGGGCGGCGGGCGATGAAGTCGCAGAGGAGCATCGCCTCGTCCATGTCACGAACGATGACGTACTTCCCTCCCTTGTGCTGATTCACCTGCGATGCGGTGGCGCGCGATTCCTCGTGGGTGTACTTGCCGTGGATCACCGCCGTGAAACCGTCACGGGCGTATCCATCGACCCGCTTCCACACGTGGAGCACGGACCCACAGGTGGTGTCGACGAGGATGCAGCCGACGGCGCGCAGCTCACCGAAG
>JBFGFY010000085.1:0-13650 GCA_041579355.1 Longimicrobiales bacterium
GAAGAAGGCACTCGCGACCCTCGCCGTCCTCACGCTCGTCTGGACCCTTCCCGCTTCGGGACAGGCCGCCAACATGAGCTTCTTCATCACGAGCTCGGGCACCGGGTACGGAGCCGACCTCGGAGGGCTTTCGGGCGCCGACCAACACTGCCAGGACCTGGCGTACGGTGTCGGGCAGGGAAGCAAGACCTGGCGGGCCTACTTGAGCGCCGTGGCCCGGGACGGCCGACCCGCCGTGAACGCGCGCGACAGGATCGGGACGGGTCCCTGGTACAACTTCAACGGCGTCATGGTCGCCCGTGACGTCACCGCGCTGCACGCGGAGAGCTCGAACGTCAACAAGGAGACTGCTCTCACCGAGCGCGGCGCGACGGTCAACGGCCGCGGGGATACGCCCAACCAGCACGACATCCTCACGGGCTCCAACCTGGATGGCACGGTGTACACGCAGGAGGGACACGACGCGTGCGCCAACTGGACGAGCAGCGGCTCAGAGGGCGGCGCGCGTGTGGGTCACTTCGACCGGACCGGAGGGGGACAGAACCCGACCTCGTGGAACTCCGCGCACACCTCGCGGGGCTGCAGTCAGGAGAACCTCGTGTCCACGGGGGGCAACGGCTACTTCTACTGCTTCGCGACGAGCAGCGGCGCGCCCGGGGATCAGGACGCCCTGCAAGAGGAATAACCCGCTCCGCCCCGGACGGGGGAGCCGAACCAGCGTGACGAAGACGCGAACACTCATGATCGGGGCCCTCCTCGCGGGGGCCCCGATCGCGCAGGGGTGCCAAGCCCAGGAGGCGGCTCGGATGCAGGCGCGTGGCATCACCGCGGTCGAGGGCCTCGAGCTCGGCCATCACACGCTCAGCGAGCGCCCGACGGGCTGCACCGTCGTGCTCGCGCGGGCCGGTGCCGTAGGAGGCGTCGACGTGCGCGGGAGCGCGCCGGGCTCCCGCGAGACGGAGCTGCTCGACCCCGTCAACACGGTGGCCGAGGTCCACGCGGTCGTGCTCGCGGGAGGCTCTGCGTTCGGCCTCGACGCCGCTTCCGGAGTCATGCGGTATCTGGACGAGCGCGACATCGGCTACCGGGCCGGCCGCGCGGTCGTGCCAATCGTAGTGAGCGCGATCCTCTTCGACCTCGGCCTCGAGGGGGACGTGACGGTACGGCCCGGGGCCGACTGCGGATACGCCGCGGCCTCTGCCGCCTCGACCGCGGCGGCGCCGGAGGGCTCCGTGGGCGCGGGCGCCGGTGCGACGGTCGGCAAGTTCGGGGGTGGCGGCCGGCCGATGCGGGGCGGCTTCGGAACGGCTTCGGTCACCCTGCCGAGCGGGCTGACCGTCGCCGCCGCCGTCGCCGTGAACGCCGTGGGCGATATCGTCGACCCGGCGACCGGCCGGATCGTCGCCGGCGCGCTCGCCGAAGACGGCCGTACGTTCCTGGACGCGCGCCGCCTGCTGCGCGAGGCGACGCAGGTGGATCCGACTCCGCCGGGCACGAACACGACGATCGGGGTGGTGGCGACGAACGCCCGCCTGACCAAGCCCGAGGTGACCAAGGTCGCGCAGATGGCGCAGGACGCCCTGGCGCGCACGACCTACCCGGCGCACACGACCCGGGACGGTGACACCGTCTTCTCGCTCGCGACCGGAGCGTGGACCGGGACCCCCGACGTCACGGTGATCGGGGCGCTCGCGGCCGACGTGCTCGCCGAGGCGATCCTCCGGGCCGTGCGTCTCGCCTCCGGCCTCCCCGGCATTCCCGCCGTGTCCGACCTGGGTCGCTAGAAGCCGCAACAGGCCTTGGCCCTCTACCTCGGCGTCCTCCTCGGGTACTCGGGCCTGCTCGTCGGCCTCGGACTCTTCGTCTCGAGGCGCGTGCGCGGGAGCGGCAGCTTCTTCGTGGCGGACCGCAGGCTCGGGCCCGGGCTCCTCTTCTCCACCTTCCTGGCCGCGAACATCGGGGCGGGCTCGGTCATCGGGGCGTCGGGGCTCGGGTATACCGACGGCCTCTCGGCGTGGTGGTGGGTGGGCTCGGCCGGCCTGGGCTCCCTGCTGCTCGCGTTCTGGCTGGGCCCGCGCATCTGGCGCATCGCCAAGGCCCACGGCCTATACACGGCGGGCGACTACCTCGAGCACCGCTACGGCAGCTCGGTGCGCGCGACGATCGCCGTCCTGCTCTGGTTCACGACGCTCCTCATCCTCGCGGCACAGCTCATCGCGATGTCGGAGATCCTCGAGTGGGTGGCGGGTGCTCCGCGGTGGGTCGGCGCGCTGCTCGGGGGCCTGGTGATGACGGCGTACTTCGCGGCCGGGGGGCTCCTCACCTCGGCGTGGGTGAACCTCGTGCAGCTCATCGTGCTCCTGGGCGGCTTCGTGATCGGGGTGCCCCTGGCGCTGAGCCTGGCCGGTGGGTGGGAAGCCGTCGCGGCGGTGGCGCCCGCCGATCCCGACGGCTCGAGCTTCTTCCTGGGCCCGGGGTCGGGCGTGGTGCTCGTGGCGCTCCTGGTGCCCGCCTTCATCGTCTCTCCGGGCCTGCTCCAGAAGGCGTACGGAGCCCGGGACGAGCGGGCTCTCCGCCTCGGCGTCGCGGCGCAGGGGCTCGTGCTGCTCGCGTTCGCGTTCGCCCCCGTGCTCATGGGGATGATCGCGCGAGTCTACGATCCCGCGCTCGCAAACCCCGAGTTCGCGGTCCCCATCGTGCTCACCGAAGGGCTTCCGGTCCTCCTGGGCGCGCTCGGCCTCGCCGCGGTCTTCTCCGCCGAGGTCAGCTCGGCCGACGCCGTGCTCTTCATGCTGGCGACGTCACTCTCCAAGGACCTCTACAAGCGCTACGTGGCTCCCGACGCCACCGACGCCCAGGTGCTCAAGGTGGCGCGCTGGGCCGCGATCGCCGGGGGTGTGCTCGGCGTGCTCCTGGCCGTCGTGATTCCGACCGTGATCGACTCCCTGCGCATCTTCTACGCCGTGCTGGGCGTGAGCCTCTTCGTCCCGATCGCCGTGGGCCTGCATTCGCGCCGGCCCGGGGTCCCGGAGGCGCTCGCGGCCATCGGCGTGGGGATCGCCACGCTCTTCCTCGTGAGGCTCTCGGGGCTCCCCTCGGCGTCGAGGCTGCTCGACCCCGCGCTCCTGGCCATCCTGGCTTCCGGAGTCGCCTTCACCGCTGTATTCCTGGTGCGCCGGCCCCGATCCACGTCTTCAGGAGACACGGAGTGAGCGAGCTGTTCAGCCTGGAGGGACGCGCCGCCGCGGTGTTCGGCGCCGGCTCCGGCATCGGGGAAGCCGTCGCGCTGGGCTACGCCGAGCAGGGCGCCTCCGTGGCGTGCCTCGACATCGACGGGGACGGGGCGGTCGAGACCGCGGACACGATCCTCCAGATGGGTGGGGCGGCGACCGCGGAGCGCCTCGACATCCGAGACGGTGCCGCGGTGACCGCGGCGCTCGAGCGCGTGCACGCGGAGCGGGGCTCGGTCGAAGCGGTCGTCTGCACCCCAGCGGTGAACGTCCGCAAGCGGCTGCTCGACTACACCGACGAGGAGATGGACCGGGTCTTGGACCTCAACCTCAAGGGCAACGTGCACGTGCTGCAGGCAGCGGGTCGCATCATGTCGGCCCAGGGCTCGGGGGCCATCATCCTCTTCTCGTCGATCCGCTCCCTCGTGGTAGAGCCGGGTCAGAGCATGTACGCGGCCACCAAGGCCGGCATCGTGCAGCTCGTCCGTACGGCCGCAGCCGAGCTCGGCCCCTCGGGGGTGCGCGTCAACGCGATCGCACCGGGCGTGATCGACACGCCCCTCACGGCACCGATCAAGAAGTCGCCTGAGTGGCACGGCGCCTACGCCGCACGCAGCATCCTCGGGCGCTGGGGGTCACCCCGGGAGATGGTAGGTCCGGCGATCTTCCTCGCTTCCGACGCGGCCAGCTACGTCACCGGCACCGTGCTCTTCGCCGACGGCGGCTGGACCGCGATCGACGGACGCTTCTCGCCTCCCGGAATCTGAGCCGGAGCGCTTCACAAGGCGTGCGGGAGGCGTCAGACTGTTAGGCGCAGCCGCGAGGAGCGAACACCGAGCACGGAGCCGCCGAGATGAGCACGTTCGACGACCAACTCCAGAAGATCCGAACGGGCACGGGCTTCATCGCCGCCCTCGATCAGAGCGGAGGGAGCACTCCGAAGGCGCTGCGGCAGTACGGGATCGCCGAAGACGCCTGGTCGGGCGAGGACGAGATGTTCGACCTGGTGCACGCGATGCGGGCGCGCATCATCACGAGCGCGGCCTTCGACGGCGACCGCATCCTGGGGGCCATCCTCTTCGAGGGCACCATGGACCGCGACATCGAGGGTGTGCCCACGGCCGAGTACCTGTGGCGTGAGAAGCGCGTCGTCCCCTTCCTGAAGGTCGACAAGGGCCTCGCCGACGTCTCCGACGGCGTCCAGCTCATGAAGCCGATCGGAGGGCTCGACGCGACGCTCCGTCGGGCCAAGGCGAAGGGCGTCTTCGGCACCAAGATGCGGTCCGTGGTGAAGCAGGCGAACCCGGCCGGGATCGACGCGATCGTCCGGCAGCAGTTCGAAGTCGGGAAGCAGATCCTGGCCCAAGGGCTGATCCCGATCCTGGAGCCGGAGATCGACATCAAGTGCCCCGACAAGGCGAGCGCCGAAAAGCTGCTCCGGAAGGAGATCTTGGCGGACCTCGAGCGCCTGGGGGCGGACGAGCGAATCATGCTCAAGCTGACGCTGCCCGAGGAGCCCGACTTCTACAGGCCACTGGTCGAGCACCCCAAGGTGCTCAAGGTCGTGGCGCTCTCGGGCGGTTACTCGCGCGACGAGGCGAACGCACGCCTGACGAAGAACCGCGGCGTGGTGGCCAGCTTCTCCCGTGCGCTCGTCGAAGGTCTGACGGCCCAACAGTCGGACGCGGAGTTCAACGGAGACCTCGACGGCTCGATCGCGAGCATCTACGCGGCCTCCATGACCTGAGGCCGGGCCGGCCGGGGCATCTCAGCCGACGGCCAGCTCGAAATCCGTGGTGATGTCGATCGAGGTGTGGATGCTCCGGTAGACGGGGCACTTGTCACGGTGGAACCCGTGCACCCGCTCCACGGTCTCCCGGTGCTCCTCACCCGCCTCGAGCCGGTACCGGACGTGGATGCGTCGGATCACGAGCACCCCGTCGTCCTTCTCGACCTCTCCGCGCACCTCGGCCGTGAGCGCCCCGCCGCTGGCATCGATCCCGCGCGCCTCCAGCGCGCCTCCGAAGGTCCCCGTGAGTCAGCCGCCCGTGGCGGCCATCACGTAGTCGAGGGTGGTGGTGATCTCCCGCTCGGGCTCCACGCCGTAGTGCTCCTTGACGGCTCCATGCACGCCGAACTCGACCGGGCCGGCGTGCGCGGGTAGCCACGCGTGGCGGTGGGGACCCTTGATGCGCTCGATGCGGATGTCCGCCGTGTAGACCACCTCGCCCATCGGCCCTCCCCTCCGTGTGGGTGCGGGGTGTGTTGGGTCCGCCGATTGTGCGCACGACGGCCGCCCCGCCGCAACCCCCTGCGACTCCGCCGCGGGCCGCGGCCCCGTTTCACGAGAAACCGCGGTCTCAGCCCCCGCCGACGCCGAGAGCCCTTGATTCTGCTTGCTCAATGATGCGTGATGCGTGATGTTCTTCGGATGCGGACGACGCTGAACCTCGACGCCGACGTCCTGCGGGCGGTGAAGGAGCTCGCCCGCCTCCGGGGGAGCACCGCGGGTGCCATTCTGTCCGAGCTCGCGCGGGAGGCCCTGGCCCGCGAGCGCCCGCAGCTCGACGCGGAGGTTCGCAACGGGGTGCCCCTCCTCCCCGCCCGTCCCGGAGCCGGGGTCGTGACCCCCGAGGCCGTGCGCTCCCTCCGGGGGGACGGGTGATCGCGCTCCTGGACGTGGGCACCCTCGTGGCCCTCTTCGACCCGGCCCACCTGCACCATGAGGCGGCGCACGCCTGGCTCGACGAGAACCGGGCCGCCGGGTGGGCCACCTGTCCGGCCTCGGAGAACGGCTTCGTGCGGGTGGTGGCGCACCCGGAGTACCCGGGCCGACGCAGCACCGTGACCGACGCGCTCGAGCGCCTCCAGGGGTTCGCAGAAAGCGGAGATCACCACTTCTGGCCGGACTCCACCTCGCTCCGGCGCTCCTCCCGTATGGACGCGGACCGGCTCGGGGGCCACGACCAGGTTACCGCGGCCTACCTCCTCCTGCTCGCCGTTCACCACGGAGGCCGCCTCGTGACCTTCGACGCCCGGCTCGACGCCGGCGTGGTGCCCGCAGCGCGCCCGGAGCAGCTCGTCGTCCTGCCCTGAAGCTCCCCCTCGAGGGCCCCCACCGTCAAAGAACGTGACGGTTCCGGACGACTGTAACAAAACGTTGTAACGAATCGTTGCGCCTGTCACACACATTGACACGTCCGAGCGACACTCCGAACCGGTCGGTTTCGGACTCAACTCCTTGGGCGAGAACGGTTTGAGGGGGAGAGAAACATTTGGCACACTCCGTGCCCAAAGGACCGGCCCACGCCGATGAGACGCCCCTTTGCCCCCGGAAGGAGAGACATCCCATGAGGAGGATGTTCGGTTGGACGGCGACGCTGGCAGTGACCGCGGCCCTGGCCGTGGCCGGCTGTACCGACGTGCAAGCGCCGACGGCGCCCCTCGCCGTCAAGCCGTTCTTCAGCTACGAGCCGGCCCCCGGCTTCGACGTCGTCCGGCGAGAGGTAGCGCTCGCGAACGACATGTCGACGTCGCGGATGATTGGGCCGGAGGGGGGTATGCTCCAGATCCCGGAGGCCGGCGTCACGCTCGCGATTCCGGCGGGCGCCCTCTTGACCGATGTGGAGATCTCGATGACCGCCCTCAAGGGCGACGCGGTGGCGTTCGAGTTCCAACCGCACGGCATCTACTTCCAGGTGCCCCCCGAGATCCGCGTCGCCGTCGAGGGAACCAAGGCCGAGAGCTGGTGGTTCTGGAGCTGGCTGAGCACGAGCTCCACGAACTGGCTCGAGACTTCCCTACCGCTCGGGGAGTTCCTGGGGGTGTACTTCGATGGAGATCCGGGCGCGGGCGAGGCCGTCGATCCTCTGGAGTCGATTCCCGCACGTCTGGAGTACGGCGAGGTCGTCTTCCCGATACGGCACTTCTCGGGTTACGCCTGCGCGTCGGGCTAATCGGGCCCCCCGTCCGATTCCATGTCCCCCGAGCCCGAATAAGCCGATGACCACCCGCAAGATCGCCGAATCCGAGCAGGCCGACCTCGGCGCAGTCCGAGAGGTCGAGCGCCTGGTCGAGGTGGCCCGGGACGAGGAGCGCCGCGGCCAGCTGACCGAGGCCCTGGCGCACTTCACCGAGGCCCTCCACGCCTCGCCCCACGCCCCCACCCCCCTGCGGGCCGACATCGTCCGCTGGATGGGCACGGTGCGCCGGGAGATGGGCGACACGTCTGCAGCCGAGTCCCTGTACCGCGAAAGCCTCCGAGTCGCTGAGGCCGCCGGCTACCTGGCCGGAGAGGCCCACGCCGTCAACTGTCTGGCCATCGTCACCCAGCGAAAGGGTGAGGTCGACCAGGCGGCCGCCCTGTACCGGCGGGCCGCCCGCCTGGCCAACCTGGCCGGCGAGCACCGGCTCTCCGGAATGGTCGAGCAGAACCTCGGGGTGCTGTCCAACATCCGGGGAGATCTGGACGGTGCCTTCGTGCGTTACCGCGCCGCCCTCTCCGCCTTCGAAACGGCTGGAGACAAGGAAGGCATGTCCTGGGTTCTCAACAACATAGGAATGCTCAAGACCGACATGGGTGCGTTCGAGGAGGCGCGTCGCTCGCTGTCGAACGGCCTGGCCATCGCCGAGGAGCGCGGAGACCTGCGCATGCAGGGTCTCTTCCACCTGAACCTCGCCGAGGCCTACATCGGCGAAGGCCGCTGGAAGGAGGCCGAGGTGCCGTGTGAGCGGGCACTCGAGATCGCCTCGCTGCGCGGCGACTCGCTGCGCCGTGCGGACTCTCTCCGCTTCCTCGCGGTGCTGGCCCGGGAGCGGAAGGATTTCGCGGCGGCCCACCGCTACCTCGAGGACGCCCTGTGGCTGGCGCGGGAAGGGGAGGACACACTCCTCGTCGCCGAGATCTTGAAGGAGAAGGGGACGACCTGGCAGCGCGAGGGAAGCCAGAGCCGGGCACGCTCCACGTGGCAGGAGGCGGCAGGACTCTTCCGGAGCCTCGACGCCACCCTGGACGCGGCGGCCGTGGAGGCCCAGCTGGCCACCCTCCCCGCCGCGGCCCCCTCCCATGAGGCCATGGGAGGTCGCGCATGACGTATCAGCTGGCGTCCCAGGACGATCTCCCCGCCGGATCCGACCGGTCCCAGGCCACCGACTTCGCCTTCCGTAACGTCGTCGGCGACAGCCCCGCCCTCGCGGCCGCCGTGGACTTCGCGCGCCGCGTGGCTGGGCGGCGCCTCACGACGGTGCTCCTGGCCGGGGAGACCGGCACGGGCAAGGAGCTCTTCGCGCGGGGCATCCACTACGCGGGACCCGACCCGGGCGAGCCGTTCGTAGCCGTGAATTGCCCGGCCATCCCCCCCGCCCTGGTCGAGTCCGAGCTCTTCGGTCACGAGCGAGGCGCCTTCACCGACGCCCGCTCGATGAAGAAGGGACTGCTCGAGCTCGCCGGAGGTGGTACGCTCTTCCTGGACGAGATCACCGACCTGCCGCTCGATCTGCAGCCCAAGCTCCTGCGCGCCCTCGAGGAGCGGCGGGTACGACGGCTGGGCGGGGTGAAGGAGGTCGAAATCCGCTGTCGGGTGGTGGCCGCGACGAACCGCTCGCTCGAGCAGGAGGTCGCCGAGGGCAAGTTCCGCGAAGACCTCTTCTACCGCCTCAACGTGCTACGCCTGGAGCTGCCTCCCCTCCGGGACCGGGAGGGAGACATCGAGGTGCTGGCGAAGCACTTCACCGAGGCCGTGGCGCAGGAGCACGGAATCGCGGCCAAAGAGCTGTCGCCGCGCGCCCTTCAGGTGCTCTCCGCCCACGACTGGCCCGGGAACGTGCGCGAGCTGAAGAACGTGATCCAGCGCGCGGCCCTGCTGGGTAATCACCCCCGGATCCACGCCGACGACCTGCTGATCTCGCAACGGCCGAATCCCCTCGCTGCGGTCGCGGCGGGACCGGCTCCCCGGGTGATCATGATTCCCGAGCGTGGTCGGTCTATGGCCGACATCGAGGCGGAGGCGATCAACCACACGCTCTCGCTCACCAGCGGGAACAAGAGCGCCGCGAGCCGCATGCTCGGAATCTCCCGGCCCACGCTGCTGCGTAAGCTCGAGAAGTACGGCATCCTGGCTCCGTACGGGGCGCCCTACAGCGGGACCGCGTGATGGTCCGTGCCCCCCTCAGGGTCGACGCCCACGTCACGGGTCTCATCGAAGAGGCGCGCAGCGCCGAGCGGGGTTCACGCTACGGCGTCGCGCGTCAGCGCTACGAGGCCGCGCTGGCGCGGCTGCGAGCCCCCGGCGACGCGCCCCTGGCCAGCGCGCTCCTGCGCTGGATCGGCGGCACGCACAAGGCGACGGGTGACCTCGAGGCCGCCATGGACTGCTACGATGCGGCCCTCTCGGTCGCACGTGCCACCGAGTCGACGGCCGACGTCGCGCATGCCCTGAACTGCATTGCCATCCTGTGCTTCGAGCGCGGCAGGCTCGACGAAGCGAGCAACCTCTACCGCGAGGCACGCTCCCTGGCCGAGCAGGCGGGGGAGTGGAAGCTCGTCGCGATGGTGGACCAGAACCTCGGCAACGTCGCCAACGTGCGTGGCCACCACGACGTGGCTCGGGCGGGCTACGGGCGGGCGCTCGAGCGGTATCGGGCGCTGGGCCTCGAGGAGTACGTGGGTCCGCTACTCAACAACCTCGGGCGCCTCCACACGGACCTCGGGGACTTCGACGAAGCGGAAGCGGCGCTGGCGGGCGCGCTCGAGAGCTGCGCGCGCACCGGTAACCGGTCCTACCGAGTGCTGATCCAGGTGAACCGGGCGCGCCTCTTCCTCGCCCGCGAAGCCGTCGAGGCGGCGCGGGACGCGTGTGAGGAGGCGCTCGAGCTCTCCCTGGCGCTGGACGAGGACCGCTGGCTCGGCGAGATCCACAAGCACCGTGGGGTGATCCTGCGACGCACCGCGCGGCCCCGTCTCGCCGAGGAGAGCCTCCAGCGCGCGCTCACCGAGGCCGGGCGCCGACAGGAGCTGCTGCTGCAAGCCGAGATCTCGAAGGAGATGGCACTCCTGTACCGCTCGCAGGAGCGCAACCGGGAGATGCTCGAGTGCCTGAACCGGGCGCACGACGCCTTCGCGGAGCTCCGGGTGCGGGACGACCTGGCCGACGTCGACCGGGAGATCGCGCGCCTCGAGGAGAGCTTCCTGCGTATCGTCTCCGAGTGGGGTGACTCCATCGAGTCGAAGGATCTCTACACGCGCGGCCACTGCGATCGCGTCGCCGACATGGCGTGTGCGCTCGCGCGGGACGCCGGCCTAGAGCGCGCCTCGCTCACCTGGTTCCGGATGGGCGCCCTGCTGCACGACGTCGGCAAGGTGGCGGTGCCCTCGGGCATCCTGAACAAGCCCGGTGGGCTCACCGACGACGAGTGGGCGGTCATGCGGCGGCATCCCGAGACCGGCGTGGAGCTGGTCGCCAACGTGGAGTTCCCCTGGGACATCCGCCCGATGATCCTGCACCACCACGAGCGTTGGGACGGAGGAGGATACCCGCACGGCCTGGCCGGGAGCGAGATCCCGCTCGCCGCGAGGATCCTGTGCGTGGCCGACGTCTTCGACGCCCTGACCACGACACGCAGCTACCGCCACGCCTTCTCGGCCGACGTCGCGCTCGAGATCATGGCCGGAGACGCCGGGCACGTCTTCGACCCGGAGCTCTTCGAGCTCTTCCGCGCCGGGCTCCGGATTCCGGAGCGGGGCCGCGGGCGGTGGTCGAGCGGAGGGACGGTCGTCGTGCAGCCGGTCCCCTGGGCCTCGCGGCTGCTCGACGCTTTCGAGAGACGCCCGCCGGTGCCCGCGATCGCCTGACGAGACCGGCTCGCCCCGCGGGCCGAGATGCTGTACCCTCCCGCCGACGCCGCGCGCGGCGATCGAGCCACCACCGGAGGTCCGTCGGGAGGGCCCATGATCCGCACGAGATTCGCCATCGCCTCGTCCCTGCTGCTCGCTTCCGTGCTCGTCGCGGCAGGCCCTCAGGAGCGGAGCGTGGTCGCCGTCCTGCGCTTCGACAACAACACGGGCGATGCGCGCTACGACCACCTCGGCCGCGCCATGTCGAGCATGATGATCTCCGACCTCTCGGTGATCGACAGGATCCAGCTCGTGGAGCGCGAGCGACTCGAGGAGGTCATGTCCGAGCTGGACCTCCAGTACTCCGGCCGCGTCGACCCCGAGACGGCGCAGAGCCTCGGGATGATCGTAGGCGCGCAGTACATGGTCTTCGGATCGTTCGTGACTGCAGATCCCGAGATGCGGCTCGACACCCGTGTCACGCGCACCGAGACCACCGAGATCGTCACGACCGCGGACGTCCGCGGACAGGGACAGTCGCTCTTCGATCTGCAACAGGCGCTCGCCGACACGCTCATCGCAGGGCTCGAGCTGGTTCTCACCGAGGAGGAGCGCGCGCGACTCCGTGAGCGCCAAGAGGCGAACCGGATCGACGACATCGAGACCGTGCTCGCCTTCTCGGAGGCGCTCTGCCTGCTCGACTACGGGGCGTATCCGGAGGCGTTCGAGGCCATCCAACGCGTCCGGTCTGCGGCTCCGGGCTCGCCGCTCGTGCAGGCCACGTTCGAGGTCCTCCAGGACCGTGCGCAGCAGGACGCGCAAAACCGGGCCACGGACGCCGCGCGCAGCCGGCTCGGCGGACTCGGCGGTCTCGGGCGGGTCGCGCAGCGCGCGCTCCCGGAGCCGGAGCGACGTCGCCCGGGGCAGTGCTGAGCTGCCGCGTAGCGTTTCCAGGGCTCCGAGCCGGCCCTTCAGAGCCTTGCCTCACCGGGAGATGCTAGGTCCTGCTGATGATCATCTCGATGGGCCCTTCCGGATGCGCGATCATCTTCGGCGCGATCCTCACCTCGTCTGGGCTCGCCAGCTCGAAGTCGTAACGGCGCACGAAGGTCGAGAGCAGCAGCAGCATCTGCAGGATGGCCAGGTTCGCGCCGATGCACTTCCTGGGCCCCCCGCCGAAGGGGATGTGGGCGGAAGGGTGGCGGCCCTCCGCGGACTCGGGCTCGAATCGGCTCGGGTCGAACACCTCTGGATCCGGCCAATGCTCGGGGTCACGGTGCAGCCCGTAGATGTAGGGCAGGACCATGGTGCCCTTGGGAATCCCGATGCCGTCGATCTCGTCGTCCTCCACGGCGAGCCGGTCGATCATCCAGAAGGGCGAGTAGATGCGCATGGCCTCGTCGATGACCCGCCGGGTCAGCTTGAGCCGATGCAGGGCATCGAACGTGGCGGGCCCCGACCCCAACACCGATTCGGCCTCCTCCCGGATCTGCCCGATGTACTCGGGGTGCTTCGCCAGTAGGTAGAGCGTCCACGACAGGGCCACGGGTGAGGTCTCGCAGCCCGCCACCAGGAATTGCATGCACTCGGTGAGGATCTGCTCGTCGTCCAAAGGCTCGCCCGACTCCTCGAAAGGGGTCGACAGCAGGAGCTCGAGGATGTCCCCGCTCTCCTCCCCTGGGTCGGCGGCCCTGTCCGCAATGAAGTCGCGGGCGATCTGGTCCGCCTCGGCACGGATTCGCTGATAGCGCCGCGTCCGGCCGCTGATCCGGTTCCAGGGGATCAGGTAGGGGCGGAAGATCTGCTGCAGCACCAGGCCCTGAACCGTCTTGATCCCCGTCACGATGTGGTCGATCTGCTCGTCGGTCATGCGCCGGCCGAAGATAGATCGGGCCACCATGTGCGAGATCATGTCCGTGACGACCTGGTGCACGTCCACCGGTCCGAGCTCCGCCGCCGGCTGGAAACGGTCCAGGAGCTCCCCCAGGAGCTTCTGCTGGTGGGGGAGCAGCAGCACCAACCGTTCCTTACGCAGGCCCTGGGACAGGAAGCGCCGTTTCTTCAGCCACCTCTCCCCGTGGCTGTTGATGAGGCCCTGGCCCTGGAATTCGGCCATGCGATCCACGCGCACGGTGGACACCTGGTACGTGGACGGGTTGTGGAGGGCGTGGTGGATGAATGCGGGCTCGGTGGAAACGATGGCGGCCTTGGCCCCTCCCAGGTGCAGCGTGAACGTGCGGCCGAACTCTCTGCGATACACCTCCATCATCTCCACCGGGTTCCGCACCAGGGCGCCGGCCTCCCGGAACGTTCTCCACCGCGGCACGTGAGGTGCATTCGTAATCGGCGAGTCGAACACGGTCTGGCTCCTAGCCGTGCGCGTGGACCAGCTCCGCGTTGCGACCTTCCACGAGGCCGTGGCGGACCATGAAGCGGACGATGCCCAGCACAACATCCCTCAGCGGCGGGTCCTGCACCCCGAAGTCCGATCGATCCCGAGCAGCCTGATACCGGGCACTGTCGTACCGCTTGAACTCCATGGCCGTGATGTTGTCCGCCGAGTGCACGAAGAAGTTGAGGAGGGGGAAC
>JBFGFY010000086.1:0-13607 GCA_041579355.1 Longimicrobiales bacterium
GCTCCTCGAGCGCGGAGAGCTGGTGAGCCCGTGGGCCTCGCAGGAGATGAAGTCGATCCTCGGCGACCCCGCGCTGCACCACAAGTTCGTGCTCGGCCTCGAGAACTCGCACCCCGACTCGCGGATCTACCGGAAGTCGGGTTCCTGGCGGAACTTCCACTCCGACGCGGCCCTCATCGAGCGTGACGGGCGCAAGTACGTCGCAGCAGCCCTGCTGGATTCGCCGACGACCTCCAGCCAAGGGGTGCTCGCGTCGCTGATCGTGCGCCTCGACGACCTGATCTTCGAGACGCCGGTCCTGGCCACGTCGCAGCTCGGGACCGACTCCTTCGAGTGACCGCGAGCCGCGGCCCTAGGCCGCGGCCCTAGACACGCCTCTCCGCCAGCGCAGCGCCCGAACGGGCCGTGGCGCGCACTTGCAGCTGTACCAGGCGCGGGCGGATCTCCTCCATGTCGTGCTGGCAGACCCCGGTACGCTCGATCAGCTGCACCTCGCACACGTTGCAGCGGACGCACTCCTTGAAGTCGATCCTGGGCCCTTCGATGGCGCCGGTGGGGCACTTCTGTTCGCACACCTTGCAGTAGTCGCACTGTTCGACCCGCCGGATGCGCCGCAGTGAGACGAGCGAGCCGACCGCCAAGGCCGCCCCGAGCGGGCACACGTACCGGCAGTAGAAGCGCGGCACGACGGCCGAGGCGACGAGGATGCCCCCGGCGATGGCCCACAGCACCGCGTTCGTGCTCAGGAAGAAGACCGTGCCGAACGGCTCGAAGTACTGGTAGACGCTCGCGCCGCTACCGGCGAGCGCCGGGAGCAGGATCAGCGCCAGCACGCCGTACTTCGCCTTCAGGCCGATGCGGTGCACGCGGCCGGGCAGCACACGCTTGAACCGCGACGGAACGAGCCGGTCGAGGAAGTCCTGCAGCGCCCCGAACGGGCAGAGGAAGCCGCAGAAGACCCGCCCCCACACGAGCAGCGTGACCACGGTGAACGACACCATGAGCAGCAGGGGGAGGTCGCTCATGAGCGCCGACGGCCCGACCCAGATCACGCTCGTGAGATGCGACACCGAGAGGAAGCCCCCGTCGAGGAAGCCGAGCACGCCGAAGGTCGTCGCCAGGGACACCCACCGGAGCGCCGTCGCCTTGGTGAAGAAGGCCAGCCCAGCCAGGACGAGGACGAGCAGGGTCCAGGAGACGCGCGCCCACGAGGCCTCATCCACGAGCCGCCCGAATGCGCTCTGCTCGCGGACTTCCGTGAAGTCGAGCTGGACGAGCTGCTCGACGGGCCGCGCCGTCAGCGCCGGGGCGCGCAGCGTGGCCGCCGCGGGCCCGACCGCAGTCTCGATCGCGGGCTCGGCGTCGGCGGGCGTCGCCGCGGGCCGCTCGGCCGGCGGGGCCTCCGGCGGGCCGTTCTCGTCCGAGACCGGCGGAGACGGCGCTCCGTTCGTACCGACGTCCTCCGGGCCATCCCCCCCGGGCCGCGCTGCGGCGGTTGGCGCGCGCGCAGAGGGGGTCTCGGCTTCGGCCACGCGCGCGAGGGCCCGCCGGCTCGTGTATTCGACGCTGGCCGTCCTACCGGCGCGGGCGAAGGTGAACGTTGCCGGACGCAAGAGGTCTACCGGGGTGTCGTCGAGGATCAGGACGCCCACGATCGGCGCCTCGCCGGCCAGGAGGCCCTCCCAGGGCGCCCCGAGCATCACAACGTCGTCGACCGGCAGCTCCGTCGTCGTCCCGCCCTGCGTCACGGACCAACCCTGCTGCACCGGGAGTCGGCCGCCGGCGCCATCGACCACGTAGAGAACCAGCTCCTCGGCCCCTCCCCGCCGCTCCACGGCGTTGACGATGTATTGGTGGAGGCCTCCGAGCAGGTACCGGGACAGCTCCTCACTCTCGAGCTCCAGGACCGCGATCCCTACGGGGTCCTCCCCCTCGAGCGTCACGTCCATGTGAGCCGCGATCCCACGGGAGCGCATCTCGAACCACGGCATCTCCAGCAGATCCCCGGCCGGGCCCAGGGGCCGGACCTCGGCCGGAGGATACGCCACGGCGACGCGGCGGGCCGCGTCGCGGACGCCCCGGGCCATGGCCCGTACGCTGATGGTGACACGGGAAATGCCTTCGACGTCGCCGTAGGGGCGGAACCCGTCCCCGATGTACTTGCCCGCGAACTGCTCCTGCACCCCCGGCCTGCGGAGGAAGTCGCCGCGCTGGCTCATGTACGACTCGTGGTACTCCGTGACCCGGACGCCCGTGAGGGTTCCGTCCGGCCGCATGCCCACGACCGCCCGGATCGGCCCGCTGTAGCCCCGCTCCTCGGGCGGCAGGTCGGAGGTCAGGAAGACGTAGCCGAGGAGCTCCTCGCCTCGGTAGGCCCGCTTGATCGGAGGGCTGCCCTCGGCCGGGTCGAAGCGGTCGGCCTCCGGCATCACCTGACGCAGGAGCGACGGCCGGACCCGCTCCACCCCCTGTCCCGCCGCCGGGGCCGCGAGCGTGAGGAGGGCTACGGCTACGAGCGGAAGGGTGCGTCCGCAGTGGCTCATGCAGGGAGGGCTCCGAGGTGGGACGGGCCAGAGCTTACGGGACGCCAACCGGACCCGCAATCATCTCGTAACGGGTGCGGCGAGGGGCTCGTCTCCCGCGACTCAGATCATGCCGACGTCGGCCTCGCGGAGCGCGTCCGTGACCTGGGGCGAGAACCAGACGCCACGCTTGTCCTCCAGGATCTTGAGCCCCTCGTCCCGGGTCAGCCCGGCCCGGTAGGCGCGGGACTCCAGGATGGCCGTCCAGGCCTCGGCGATCCCTACGATCTGACCGCCCAGGGAGATCCCCTCACCTTTCTTGCCGAGTGGGTACCCCGAGCCGTCCCACCGCTCATGGTGCTCGTGCACGTAGCGGATGCTGCGCCCGAGATGCTTCATGGGCTCGAGGATCTCGACGCCGCGCTCGCAGTGCGTGCGGATCAGGGCGTACTCCTCCGCGGTGAGCGATTCGGGCTTCTGCACCAGGCGGTCCGGGATCGCGATCATCCCCACGTCGTGGAGCAGACCGGCCGTGCGCACCGCGTCGACCTCGTCCGCGTCGGACCCGAGCACCTCCGCGATCGCCGCGGCCTGGATCGCGACGGCCTTGCTGTGACCCTGGAAGTGCGGGTCGCGCATGTCGAGCGCGTTCGCGAGCGACGCGAGCGCGCTCACGGTCACTTCTCGGATCTGCCGCCCCCTGCGGTCGAGCTCCTCCCGCATCCACGTCACCATCGCGCGGTGGTGCTCCTCCGCGGCGCGCTTGTGGATCGTCCGCTGCACCGACCGTTTCAGCGCCTCGGGCTCCGGAGGCTTCTTGATGTAGTCGGAGATCCCCATGCGCAGGGCGGCCTGGGCCGTGCTTTCGTCGCCGCTCCCGGTGAGGAGGATGATGCGGACGTCCGGATCGTGCTCCTGTGCGGCCTGTGCGAGCTCGAGTCCGGACATGCCGCCCATGGCGAAGTCCGTCACGAGGATCCTCGGGGTCTCCTTCTTGAGCTCTTCGAGCGCCTCCTGGGGCGTAGCGAACAGACGCACCTGGTACCCTGCGCTCTTCAGGATCCCCGCGTTCAGCGCACCCGAGGTGCGGTCGTTGTCGACCACGAAGACCACGCTCTCGGCGAGGTCCGGCAGCTCGAACGTGAAATCCGTTTCTTCGATGACGTCGTCGAGCGGCGATGTGAAGCGGGTCGTGTCGCTCAAGACACCTCCCTAGAGATCGTGATCGAGGGACCGGGGGGGAAGCCCCCCCGTCTCTCGGGCATGGTTCGGCAAAATCGTCTAGGGGGCTGAACGAGACTGTGTGCCGCCGAACTGGGGAGTGTCAAGCCTAAACCGTGAGCACGGTCGACCCCACCGTCTCGCGCCCCTCGAGGGCCCGATGCGCCTCGCCGGCCTTCGGGAGCGGAAATCGGCTCCCGACGTGCGGGCGCACCTTCCCCGAGGCGACGACCTCGAAGAGCGCGGCGACCCCCTCCGACGACTCCTGCCGATTCCGGTAGTAGTGCGCGATCGTGGGCCGGGTGAGGAAGAGCGAGCCCTTCTGCGACAGCAGGAGGGGCGGAAGCGGATGCACGGGGCCGGACGCGTTGCCGAAGCTCACGAGCATGCCCCGCGGACGCAGCGAGTTCAGCGAGCCTTCGAAGGTGCTCTTGCCCACGGAGTCGTACGAGACGTCGACGCCGCGCCCGTCGGTGATCGCCTTCACGCGCGCCGCCACGTCCTCGGTGCGGTACAGGATCGTGTGGTCGCAGCCGTTCGCCTTCACGAGCTTCGCCTTCGCCTCGGAACCGACCGTGCCGATCACGTTCGCGCCGAGCGCGTGCAGCCACTGGCACATGAGCAGTCCCACGCCGCCCGCGGCGGCGTGCACGAGCGCCCAGTCGCCCTTCTTCACCGGGAAGGTTCGGCGCACGAGGTACTCCACCGTGCACCCCTTGAGCATGATGGCGGCCGCGATCTCGTCGCTGATGCCGTCGGGCAGCTTGAAGAGACGTTCTGCCGAGAGAACGCGCGCCTCGCAGTACGACCCCGGTGGATTGGCCTGGAGGTACGCGACGCGGTCCCCGGGCTCGAGCTCGGTCACCCCTTCGCCGACCCGCTCGACGACACCCGCAGCTTCGACGCCGGGTGTGAAGGGAAGCTCCAGTGGGTAGAGCCCGGTGCGGTGGTACACGTCGATGAAGTTGAGCCCCACCGCCGTGTGCCGGACGAGCGCCTGTCCGGGGCCCGGCTCACCGGGGGCCTTCCGCTTCCACTCGAGCACCTCGGGTCCGCCGAGGCGAGAGACGACGATCGCACCGTCCATCCGTGATCTCCTTTTCCGCAGGGGGGCTAGCCGGCTGGCCATCCTAGCGGATTCACACTTCCACGTCACCACTTCTCCGGGGTAGCTTGGACGACACCCCATCCGAACCACGAGCCTCATGCCTGCTGCCCCGACCTCCACTCGCTTCCGCCTGCTCGCGGTCTTGGCGCTCCTCGGCTCGGCCGCGCCCGTCGTCGGTCAGGTGCCGTGGACGCCCGTCGCCGCCGCCTTCCCCCGAACGGCTGCGGAGCAGAACGGATTCACTGCGCACACGCGGCACCTCGAGATGTGGGACTACCTGCAGGCGCTTCGGGGTGCGACGACCGAGATGCGCCTCGGCAGCTACGGGGAGACCCGCGAGGGGCGGCGGCTTCCGTACGCGATCTTCAGCCGGCCGCTGGTGAGCGAGCCGTGGGAGGCGTGGGAGCTCGGCCGACCGATCGTCTTGCTCGCCGCGAACGTACACGGCGACGAGCGGATCTTCCGGGAGGGGCTGCTCATCCTCATGCGGGACCTCGCCACCCCGGGCACCGAGGCGAACGCGCTCCTCGACCGGGTCACGATCCTCGTCACGCCCCAGCTCAACCCGGACGGCTTCGAGGCGAGCCTGGAAGGCCAGCGCGGCAACTCCTGGGGCATCGACCTGAACCGGGACTACGTGAAGCTCGAGCACCCCTCGATCGCGAACCTGGTGGCGAACGTGGTCGGCCGCTGGCGGCCACACATCTTCGTCGACGGACATGACGGCGGGTCGAGTCCCTACCACGTGAACTACCAATGCCCGAGCCACTATGACTCGATGCTGGAGATCACGCTGCTCTGCGACCGCGACATCTTCCCGGCGATCGACGCACGTCTCGCCACCGAGGGATACCGGGGGTGGTACTACCAGACGGGTGACGAGAGGGAGTGGCGCGGGGGCGGCTACGAGGCGCGGATCGGCCGCAACTACGTCGGCTTCGTGAACAGCATCGGACTGCTCCTGGAGGCGCCCGAGTGGCAGCGGCTCGAGGACGGTGCGCGCGCGGGATATCTCACGTACCTCACCGTCCTGCACTTCATGGCGGACAACGCCCCGCGCGTGATGGCGCTTCTCGAGCGAGCACGCGACGAGACGGTCGCGATGGGGGCGGAGCCGCGAGGCGAGATCGCGGTCACCATGGAATACGCCCCCGAGGACTATCCGGTCGACTACCTTCTCTCGCGCGGCGGGAGGCGGGGGCCGCCCGGGGACACGATCCGCATCACCGGCGCGCGCCTCATGAAGAAGCCCGTGCCGACGCGCCTGCGCCCTCGCCCGTGGGCGTACGTGCTCCCCCGCGACGCCGTCGACGCGGTGGCGATGCTCCGCCGCCACGGGATCACCGTGGAGCGTCTCGAGGCTCCGGCTCGGCTCCGCGTGGACGCCTACACGGTTGCGGGCCTGACGCACGAGCAGGCGTACAACCACGCCGCGGCGCTCAGGGTCGAGGTGGGCAGGGTGGTGACGCTGGACCGAGACTTCCCGGCGGGCTCGTTCGTGGTGCCGACGGCTCAGTACCTCGGCCGTCTCGTCGCGCACATGCTCGAGCCCGAGAGCACGGACAACGTGGTCTACTGGAACACGATGGACGCGTGGATCCCCCGTCCGGGCGCCGCGCCCGCGGGCGGCGGACGCGGCCGTGGCGCGGCACAGGCCGAGCCCCCGGTCGTGCCGATCTACAAGCTCATGCGACCGGCGAGTCTCGCCACGAGGCTCGTCGACTAGGGTCTCAGCGCCGCAGCGCGAAGACCCAGACGACCCCGCCCTGCGGCACGTACGTGCTCGTGCCGCGCTGCAGGTCGATGCGGCTCGTCATCGAGGCCGCGTCCACGCCCCAGCCGGACTGCACCGCGACGTATTGGACGCCGTCCACCATGTAGGTCGAGGGCACGCCGATCACCCCCGAGTTCGTGCGGAACTCCCAGAGCGTCCCGCCCGTGCGCGCGTCGAAGGCGCGGAAGTAGCGGTCCGTGGTGCCGCCCGCGAAGACGACGTTGCCCGCGGTCGTCAGGATGGGGCCCCAATTGTGCGACGTGAAGCGGCGCGTCCACACTTCCCTGCCCGTGTTCATGTCCCACGCCTGAATCTCACCGATCGTCTCGGCCCCGTCGCGCAGCGTGAACTCGCTGCTGGCTCCCGTGAAGGACGTGCCCGGTACGTACTCCACCTCGCGACCGGTGATGATGCCGCAGTGGTTGTCGTTCACCGGGATGTAGACGAGCCCGGTTCCGGGGTTGTACGCCGCGGGCGGCCAGTCCTTGCCCCCCCAGAGCGAAGGACAGAAGGGCGTCGCGTACCCGGTGCCCGGCTTGTGCGCGTCGTCGTACGTGGGTCGTCCCGTCTCTGGATCGATACTCGTGAAGACGTCCTGGTACACGTACGCCGTCGCGTCGACGAACGAGATCTGGTTCGCGTGCCGCTCGAGCAGCCACAGGTACCCGTTCCGTCCGGGGTGCACCAACGCACGCAGCGTGCGCCCGTTGCGCTGCACGGGCATCAGGATCGGCGTCGACACCTCGTCCCAGTCCCAGGAGTCGTTCCAGTGATACTGGTGGTAGCCGCGGATGCGGCCGGTGTCGATGTCGAGTGCGAGCACCGAGTTCGTGTAGAGGTTGTCTCCCGGGCGCTGGTCACCGATCCAGGGGCCCGGGTTACCGGTCCCCCAGTAGGTCAGCCGGAGCTCCGGGTCGTAGTGCCCGGTCACCCAGACCGACGCACCCCCGGTCCGCCACGAGTCGCCGGGCCAGGTGTCGTTGCCCGGCTCGCCCGGCGCGGGCACGGTGTAGGTCCGCCACGCCTCACGTCCCGTCTCGGCGTCGAGCGCGACGACGAAGCCGCGGATGCCCAACTCTCCCCCCGACACGCCGACCATGATCTTCCCCTCGGCGGCGAGCGGCGCGAGGGTCATGTAATAACCTTGCGAGTTGTCCTGCACGGAGACGTCCCAGACCCGGCGGCCGGTACGGGCATCGAGCGCGACGACGCGGGCGTCGAGCGTCGCCATGTAGACGTTGTTCCCCCACAGCGCGACGCCCCGATTCGTGTTGTGGAACGCCACGAGGTTCTCGGGCAGCTCGTGCTGGTAGCGCCAGATGAGGTCGCCGCTGCGGGCGTCGAGCGCGTACAGCAGGTTGCGCGGCGTCGTGATGAACATGACGCCGTCGTTCACGATGGGCGGCGCCTGGTGGCCGCTCATGACGTTCGTCGAGAACGTCCAGACCGGCGTGAGGTTCTGCACGTTGGTCGCGTCGACCTGGTCGAGCCGGCTGTACCCCCAGCCGTCTCGGGTGCCCCGGTAGAAGAGCCAATTGCCCGGCTCGGGGTCCGCGAGGCGGGCTTCCGTGACCGGCGTGTAGCGCTCCACCGTTCGCTGCGCGTGGACGGGTACGGTCGAGCTCGCCAGCACCGCAGCGGCGAGGAGGGTGCTCCGGGCGCTTCGCATCATCGCTACGCTCCATTCTCGGCGACCTGATGGGGAGGCCAACATCCGACGTCACGGATGGCCGGCGCAAGCGACGCTCCCCCGCGGGCACGCGCCGGCGTTAGACTTGGTCCATGACGGACGTCCTGGCCCCACGGACCGACGACCCTGGGCTCCGCCAGCGGTTCGAGGAGCTGCGCGCGCGGGAGTTCGGGCGCCTCGACGAGTGCGGCTACGTGTACCTCGACTACACGGGAAGCGCGCTCTACGCAGAGTCGCACCTGCGCACCCACGAGGAGTTCCTCAAGCACCACGTCCTGGGGAACCCCCACTCCGAGAACCCGGCCTCGGCCGCCGCCACGCGCATCGTCGAGGACACGCGGCGCGACGTGCTCGACTTCTTCGGAGCCGATCCCGAGCTGTACACGGTGGTCTTCACGGCGAACGCGTCCGCGGCCCTCAAGCTCGTCGGGGAGAGCTACCCCTTCGGTCCGGGCTCACGCTTCACGTTGCTGCAGGACAACCACAACTCGGTCAACGGCATCCGCATGTACGCCGACCGAGCCGGAGCCGAGACCGTCTACCTGCCGCTGGACGACGAGCTTCGCCTCGACCCGGAGGCGACCGTGCCGCCAGCGGGCGACGGGCCGAGCCTGTTCGCCTACCCCGCGCAGTCCAATTTCTCAGGAGTCCGCCATCCGTCGGCACTCGTCGAGCAGGCACGCGCGCTGGGCTACGACGTGCTTCTCGACGCGGCGGCTTTCGTTCCCACGGACGTGCTGGACCTCGGCAGGGTGAGCCCCGACTTCCTGTGCGTGTCCTTCTACAAGATGTTCGGCTTCCCGACTGGCCTCGGGGCGCTGCTCGCGAGACGCGAGGCGCTCGCGCGACTGGACCGGCCCTGGTTCGCCGGCGGCACGGTGGAGTTCGTCACCGTCGAGGGGCGCGCCCACAGGCTCCTCCTCGGCGCCGGAGCCTTCGAGGACGGCACGCTCAACTTCCTCGGCATCGCGGCGGTGCAAGGTGGGCTCGCCTTCCTCCGTGACCTGGGCATGCCCCGGGTGCACCGGCGCGTGAAGACCCTCACGGCCAGGCTGCTCGAGATCCTGGGCCTCGCCCGCTACCCCGGGGGCGAGCCGCTGGTGCGGATGTACGGTCCCACGAGCACCGAAGAGCGCGGCGGCACGGTCGCCTTCAACCTGCTCCGCCGCGACGGGCGCGTGGTCCCGTATGGCGACGTGGAGCGGGCGGCGAGCGTCGAGGGGATCGCGCTCCGCGGTGGCTGCTTCTGCAACCCGGGCTCGGCCGAGCGTGCGCTGGGGCTGCCGATCGGAGCCATGGCGGAGTGCGTCGAGTCGATTCCTCGGGGCGCCTTCAGCCTGAAGCGACTCGCGGAATGCCTCGGCGACGGGGTGCCTGTCGGAGCCATGCGCGCCTCCGTGTCGATCCCGACGACCGACGCCGACCTCGACCGCCTCGAGCGGTTCCTCGAGGAGTTCGCGAAACGGTGAGCGGGGCGCGACGGCGCGCCCGCACCGTCCTCGTCGGTGCCGGAGCGGTGGCGGCCGCGGCGCTCGTGTGGCCCGCATCCACCCCCTCCCGACCGGCGTCGATCGAGCCGTCGCCGTTCCGCTGGGACGCCGACGGCCTCTTCCGCGAGCTCGAGGGTGAGTTCGTCCGGCTCGAGGAGACCGACCTCGGGGGCGCGGGCGTTCGCCTCGCCGCTCTCCTCGAACGCGGAGACTCGGTGCTGTCCCGGCTCGGCTCCGCGCCACCACTCGGCCTGCCGCTCGACACGCTGGCCACGCTGCAGTTCCGCGCGGCGGTGCACGGCGCGGCGCACCCGGAGCTGCTTCCGCAGGTGCTCGACTTCGTGGTCCGGACCCGCGTCCGGCTCATGCATGCGGCAGCCACGTGGACGCTCGACCGGCCCGCACACGAGGGCCTCTACCGCGTGCTCATGGGCGGACGGATCGCGCTCGACGAGGCGCTCGTGCAGGCCGGGTCCGATGCGCTTCCGGCGCTCGTCCCGATCGAAGACGTCCCGAGCGCGACCCCCTCGATCGTCGTAGAGGGAGTTCGCATCCACTCCGGGGACGTCCTGCTGTCGCGGGGCGGCGCACCCACGTCGGCACTCATCGCCCGCGGCAACGACTTCCCGAACCCGTTCTCCCACGCGGCGCTCGTCCACGTGGACCCCGAGACGGGCTCCGGGACCGTGGTCGAGTCCCTCATCGAGGCCGGCTCGGTCCTGAGCACCGTGGCCGAGTACCTCGAGTCGAAGAAGCACAGGATCCTCGTGCTGCGCATGCGTCCCGATCATCCGGCGCTGGCGCGGGATCCCCTTCTGCCCCACCGGGCCGCGACCACCATGCTGGAGCGCGTCCGGGGCGGGCACATCCCGTACGACTTCGCGATGGCGTGGTCGGACCCGGCGGCCGCGTTCTGCTCGGAGATCATCTACCACGCCTACAGCGGTCAGGGTGTGGAGCTGTGGACGCTGCGGGCCTCCATGTCGGCGCCCGGCCTCGTGCGCTGGCTCGCGGACATGGGCGTGCAGGAGTTCACGACGCTGGTGCCGTCCGACCTGGAGTACGACCCCCAGCTGCGCGCCGTGGTGGAGTGGCGGAACGCGCCCGCGCTCTTCGACTACCGTCTCGACAACGCCGTCATCGACGCGCTGCTGGAGGAGGCCGACCGGGGGGCGCGACTCGGGTACGCGTGGTATACGCTCCCCGCCGCGCGCCTGCTCAAGGCCTATTCGGCCACGCGCTCCGCGCTCGGTGGCACGCCGGCCATCCCCGAAGGCATGAGCGCCGCGACCGCGCTGCGGGTGGACGCGCTGGTCTCTTCGGTACATCCGGTGGTGAAGGAGGAGCTGCAGGCGCGCCTCGACGCCTTCCGGGCCACCAACGGATTCGAGGCACCGTACTGGACGCTGGTGGAGCTCGCGCGTGAGGTCTTGGCCGAGCGGCGGGGCACGCTCTCGCCGGCACTGAGCGCCGAGTAGTTCGCCTCGGGCGCCACCGCGCCAGCTCCGGGGCGGCGCCCGCCCGAGATTTCCGTTGACCCACCGGGCTGGGCGCGGGCACCTTGGGATCGGCTCCCCAGCCCTACGCCCCGGAGGTTTCTCGTGTCTCGCCGAAGGCTCGCCGCCACCGCCGCCGTTCTTGTCCTGGCGGCCCTCCCCGTGTGCCCGGGCGTCGCGCATGCCCAGGGGACGTCGATCCTCAGCCTCGTGCCGACCGAGGGCCGCACGCTCGCCGGCGGTGCCCAGCAGACCGGAGCGCTCTCGACCGCCGACCTGCGCTCCCCGGACGACAGCTTCCTCGAGGCGTGGGAGCTCAGCGCCCGGTCCGGGCAAAGCGTGACCGTCGACGTCCTCTCGGACGCGTTCGATCCGCTGCTCTACGTGGTGGGGCCGGGGCTCCCCCAGACTCTCACCGACGACGACGGCGGCGACGGGTGCAACGCGCGCCTCACCTTCACGCCGCTCGAGACCGGGGTATTCCGCGTCGTGGTCAGCTCGTCGGGCTCGGGTGAGACCGGCACATACGACATCCGGGTGTCCGACCAGCCGGGTCCCCCACCCACCCACGGGTGCGGGGACATCGACCCGCGGGCTCTCGAGTCCATGCCCGTCGAGGGCCGCACGGTCCGCATGGGATCGGTCGCGGGCGGCACGCTCGGTCCGCGGTCGCTGACCCTCCAGGACGGCAGGCCCGGTGAGGCCTGGCGGCTCGAGGGCCGTGCCGGGGACCGCGTGTCCATCTGGCTCGAGTCCGACGACTTCGACGCGTACCTCTACCTCTGGGGCCCCGGGCTCGACGCGGTACGCATGGACGACGACGGAGGCGGTGGGCTCAACTCGCTCATCGAGCTGACGCTTCCCGCCGACGGTCCGTACCGAGTGGTGGCTGCGGCGCTCTCCTCGGGATCGGCCGGCGCGTACACGCTGCGGGTCGACCAACCCGTGGACCTCGCGACGCTTCCCACGGACGGCCGCACCATCGACCTGGGCCAACGCGTGGAGGGTCAGCTCGTCGGCACGGAGCCCGTCGTGACCGAGGGCCGCCGTGGTCAGGTCTGGGGCTTCAGCGGCATCGCCGGGCAGAGCGTGACGATCGACCTGATGTCGGAGGACTTCGACTCGTACCTGTACGTGGCGGGTCCCGGACTGGTGGAGCCGCTCTCCGACGACGACGGCGGGGACGGTCTCGATTCGCGCTTGACCATCACGTTGGGCGAGAGCGGTGTGTACCGAATCATCGTCTCCTCCCTGTCCGATGGCACAGGCGCTTTTACGCTGAGCGTGAGCCGGCAGTAGGGAGGAGGTGCGCTCCGACCTCGCGCAGGGCGTCGAGGCCGCCCACGTCGCGACTGAAGAGCGGCACGCGTATGCGAAGCCGACGCGCGAAGTGCCGCTCGATCTGCTCTAGATACTCTCGCTCCTGCTCCCGGCGCTGCTCGAGGAAGTCCCCCAGCGGACCCTCGGGGAGCACCCGGTTCACCACGAGGCCCACCACCGGGATCTGGAAGCGCTCGAGCGCCTCGACCGCCCGGCGCGTCTCCAAGACCGGGAGCCGCTCGGGGACGAGCACCAGAACGAAGGCCGTGGCGTCCGCATCGAGGAGGATGCGGCGCGCACGCCCGAAGGTGCGTCGGCGCCTCAGCAGCGTCTCCCGCAGGCGCGAGAAGCGCGGGTCACCCTCGTGCGCCTCTTCGGTCTGGTCGAAGTGGGAAAGGTCGTCGCCCGTGCGGGCCTGCCCACCCCCCATCCGGTGCAGCACCTTCCCCATCTCGTCGGACTTGTCCCGGTGCCGCAGCAGGCCGTCCGTCCAGGCGGCCATGAGCTCGGGCAGCGACAAGAGCCTAAGCGTCTGTCCGGTGGGGGCGGTGTCGAAGACGACGACGTCGTAGCTCCCCGACTCGTCGATCATGATCTCCGAGACGCGCTCGAGCATGGCGGCCTCGACGGCCCCCGGCGACGTGCGCGCCAGCTCGACCTGCTTGTCCACCTCGTGGTACATGGCCGGCTGCACGAGCTCGCGCATGCTCTGCTTGACGTCCTTGAGATACCCTTCGACCTGCGCGTCCGGATCGATCTCCAGGCCCTGGAGGCTGGGCGCCAGGTCTCGCACGCGGTCGCCGATCTTCGCGTCGAAGACGTCGCCCAGCGAGTGCGCCGGGTCGGTGGACACGACGAGCGCGCGGCGGCCGGCGTCGGCGAGGCGGAGCGCCACCGCGGCTGCGACGGTGGTCTTCCCCACCCCACCCTTCCCGCCCACGAAGATCACGCGGCGGTCGGCCAACGGCAGTCGCGCGCCCTCTCCC
>JBFGFY010000087.1:0-13190 GCA_041579355.1 Longimicrobiales bacterium
ACGCACGACGGCGCTCTGGCAACTCCCCGCCCACATGGTTATGCGGGCCATAGAAAACCGGATGGGGGTGGCGCGGGCGGCGAACACCGGCATCTCCCTCTTCATCGACCCGGTGGGGCGCGTGTACAACGAGACCGAGCTCTTCACCGCCGACGAGCGGGCGGATGCGGTATACACGACGGACGTGGTCACTTTCTACACCCGGTACGGCGACCTCGCCGGAAACGGAGCCGCGGCCGCCGCGCTGATCCTCGTGCTCGCGTCCATCGCGCTCGGGCGGCGCGGCCCCTCCCTGGACCCCTCAGGCCCGGCCGTTTAGCTTTTCCGGCTGCTACGGCGGCAACCGCGGCTGCCACGTCGCGAGATCCACTAGGCGTTTGGAGCAGGACATGAAGCAGGGAATCCACCCCGAGTACAAGACGGCGACCGTCGTGTGCGCCTGCGGGAACCGCTTCGAGACGATGGCCACGATGGAGGAGGTCCACGTGGAGATCTGCTCGGTCTGCCACCCGTTCTACACGGGCAAGCAGCGGCTCGTCGACACCGCCGGGCGCGTCGATCGCTTCAAGAAGAAGTACGAGAAGGCCGAGACGGCGTGAGCGCATCGGCCGGGACGTTCCTCCCGGCCGGCCGTGTCCCGCGCCCTCGCTGCGACGGCGCCCCGTCCCGTAGCCGTCTGATGAAATCCCCGACCCTCGATCCGAAGCTCGACGAACGCCTCAGTGAGGCCGAACGGCGCTTCGACGAGGTGAACGACGCGCTCGTCTCGCGCGAGGTACTCTCGAGCCCCGACAAGCTTCGGGAGTACGGCCAGGAGCGGTCGCACCTGGAGCCGGTGGTCACCTCGGGGCGCGAGCTGCGCGGCGCCCTCGCCGAGCACCGTGGCGCGCGGGAGCTGCTCGATACCGACGATCCCGAGATGCGGAGCCTCGCCGAGGAGGAGATCTCCCGGCTGGAGGAGCGGATCGAGGTCCTGAGCCAGCAGGTCCGTGAGCTGCTCCTGCCGGAGGACCCTCTCGCGGACCGCGCTGCCGTCGTGGAGATCCGGGCCGGCGCGGGGGGCGACGAGGCGGGACTCTTCGCGGCGGACCTGATGCGCATGTACCAGCATCTCGCCGAGCGTTTGGGTTGGTCGGTCGAGCTCGTGAGCCTCTCGGAGGGGATCCCCGGCTCGATCAAGGAGGCGATCTTCACCGTACGTGGCCGGGGAACCTACGGCCGCCTCCGCTACGAGTCGGGTGTGCACCGGGTGCAGCGTGTTCCGGCCACCGAGGCGCAGGGGCGCATCCACACCTCCGCCGCGACGGTCGCCGTGCTGCCGGAGGCGGAGGAGGTCGACCTCCAGATCGATCCCCAGGACCTGCGCATCGACGTCTTCCGCTCTTCGGGACCCGGAGGGCAGTCCGTGAACACGACCGATTCGGCGGTGCGCATCACACACATCCCGACCGGGCTCGTCGTCAGCTGCCAGGACGAGAAGTCGCAGCACAAGAACAAAGCGAAGGCGCTCAAGGTGCTGCGCAGCCGTCTGCTCGATCAGATGGTGGCCGAGCGCGAAGCCGAGCGGGCGCGCGACCGGAAGGCCCAGGTCGGGACCGGCGATCGCTCCGCCAAGATCCGGACCTACAACTTCCCGCAGAACCGGGTCACCGACCACCGCATCGGGCTCACGCTCTACCAGCTCGAGGACGTGCTCGACGGGCACATCGACGAGCTCATCGCTGCGCTCCGCCTCGCGGCCGAAGAAGAGAAGCTCGGAGGGGAGAAGTGACGGCCCGGGCACGGGCGGAGAGCGTATCCACCGAGAGCGGCCTCGACGGCCCGTGGACCGTCCTCCGCCTGATGCTGTGGAGCGCCGACTACCTGAAGGGGAAAGGCATCGAGAGGGGACGCCTCGACGCGGAGTATCTGCTTGCGCACGTGCTCGGCTTGGGCCGCCTCGAGATGTACCTGCAGCACGAGCGCCCACTACAACCTGCGGAGCTCGACGCCTTTCGGCCGCTTCTCAAGCGGCGCGCGGCGCGCGAGCCGCTCCAGTACATCCTAGGACGCAGCGCCTTCCGCGACCTCGAGCTCGCGGTCGGCCCCGACGTCCTGATCCCGCGACCGGAGACCGAGGTCCTCGTGCAGGTGGTGCTCGACTGGGCGCGGCGGCGACCGAGGGGCGGGCTCACCGCCCTCGATGTCGGCACCGGGAGTGGCGCGATCGCCCTCTCCCTCCTGACCGAAGGCCCCTTCGAACACGTCACCGCGACGGACTCCTCGCGGGCCGCGCTCGACGTGGCGGGGCGTAACCGGGACGAGCTCGGCGTCGGTGAGCGACTGCATCTACGCCTCGGGTCGTATTACGATGCGGTGCGCGCGGGTGAGCGCTTCGACGTCGTGGTGTCGAATCCACCGTATGTTGCGGAGCGTGATCGCAACGTGCTGGCCCCCGAGGTGGTCGACTGGGAGCCCGCCGAGGCGCTCTTCGCGGGCCCTGAAGGACTCTCGGTGCTCGAGCGCCTGGTGGCCGGAGCACCGCGGGTGCTCGAGAAGGGCGGCCTGCTCGCGCTCGAGGTCGGGCACGACCAGGCGGCGGCGGTGGTCGGCCTGGCCCGTGAGGCGGGCCTGGAAGCCGTGGAGGCCCACCGCGATCTGGCGGGACGGGAGCGCATCGTGACGGCGTCCAAGGCGCCTGACCTAGACGACTGACCAGGAGATTGGAGCGGATGGCCGGAATCTACGACATGGCGAGGGAGCTGGGCGGAGCGCTCGCTCGCACCGACGAGTACCAGGCACTCAAGCGCGCGATGGACGCCACCGCGGACGACCGGGAGCTCACCGAGGTCCGGACGCGCATCGAGGAGCTGGAGGCCCGCATCGAGGCCGACCTGCGTGCGGGCAAGGAGCCGTCCGACGAGGTGAAGCAGTCGTACATGGAGGCGGCAGACGAGCTCCAGAGGCTCGCCTCGTACCAGCGGTTGGTCGCGGCCCAGGCCAACTTCGAGAAGATCATGCACAAGGTGAATCAGACCGTGGCCGAGGGCATCGAGGCCGGTGCCCAGAGCCGCATCATCCTCTCGTCCTGAGCGGCGGCGACTGCGCGCGGACGAGCGAACCAAGAAACCTACGAGGAAACAGTGAAGCAGCCTGCTGAGATCAAGCCCGCCAAGGGAAAGCTTGGCGTCCTGTTGCCGGGATTCGGCGCCGTGGCCACGACGTTCGTCGCGGGGGTCGAGGCCGCCCGGCGCGGGATCGCGCAGCCGATCGGGAGCCTGACGCAGATGAACACGATCCGGCTCGGCAAGCGCACCGACGGCCGCTCGCCGCTCATCAAGGACTTCGTGCCGCTCGCTTCGCTCGACGACCTCGTCTTCGGCGCTTGGGACCCGATCCCCGACGACGGCTACAAGAGTGCGATCGTCGCAGGCGTGCTTCAGAAGGAGACGCACCTCGATCCGATCAAGGACTTCTTGTCTTCGATCAAGCCGATGGCTGCGGCCTTCAGCACGGACTACGTGAAGAAGCTGGAAGGGCCGAACAAGAAGAAGGGCACCAAGTGGGAGCAGGCCCAGGAGCTCCGCGAGGACATCCGACGCTTCAAGAAGGAGAACGGATGCGAGCGCGCCGTCATGGTTTGGTGCGGCTCGACCGAGGTCTTCCTCCGTCCAGGGCCGGTGCACGAGACGCTCGAGTCCTTCGAGAAGGGCCTCAAGGCCGACGACCCGCAGATCGCGCCGAGCATGCTGTACGCGTACGCCGCGATCATGGAGGGCGTACCGTACGCCAACGGTGCTCCCAACCTGTCGGGCGACATCCCGGCGCTCGAGGCGCTCGCGAAGGAGAAGAAGGTCCCGATCGGCGGGAAGGACTTCAAGACGGGCCAGACCCTGATGAAGACCATCCTCGCGCCGGGCTTCAAGACCCGCATGCTCGGCCTGTCCGGGTGGTTCAGCACGAACATCCTCGGCAACCGCGACGGCGAGGTCCTCGACGACCCGGAGTCGTTCAAGAGCAAGGAGGTGTCGAAGCTCGGCGTGCTGGAGAGCATCCTGCAGCCGGAGATGTACCCGCAGCTGTACGGCAACATGTACCACAAGGTGCGGATCAACTACTACCCGCCCCGCGGTGACAACAAGGAGGGGTGGGACAACATCGACATCTTCGGCTGGATGGGATATCCCATGCAGATCAAGGTCGACTTCCTCTGCCGCGACTCGATCCTGGCCGCGCCGATCGTGCTCGACCTCGCGCTCTTCCTGGACCTCGCCTCCCGTTCTGGCATGGGCGGCATCCAGGAGTGGCTCTCCTTCTACTTCAAGTCCCCTCAGACGGCGCCGGGGCTCTACCCGGAGCACGACATCTTCATCCAGCACTGGAAGCTCAAGAACACCCTCCGCTGGATGAAGGGCGAAGAGGTCCTGACCCACCTGGGAGTCGAGTACTACGACTAAGCAGCTAGGTCTCCGGAACAGTGCCGGCCGAGGGCTCACGAAGTGAGGGGGCCATTCGTCGTCCTCGAGGGCATCGATGGGGTCGGCAAGACGACCCATGTGGCCCTTCTCGCGTCCTGGCTCGAGACACTCGGGGTCCCGCACACGGTCGTCCGGGAGCCGGGCGGGACTCCCGTGGGCGAGTCGATCCGCGAGGTCGTGCTGGCCCGCACGGAGCTGGACGTGCCTCCGGTCTCCGAGCTCTTCCTCATCCTGGCGGCTAGGGCCGCCGTGGTGCGCGACTCGATCCGGCCGGCGCTCGAGGCCGGTCGGGTCGTGATCGCCGACCGCTTCGCTCTCTCGACCCTGGCCTACCAGGCTCGCGCCCGGGGGCTCGACGAAGCGGCCGTGCGGATCGCGCTGGCCCTGGCCACGGAGGGTCTCACCCCGGACCTGTACGTCGTCCTGGACCTGCCGGTCGAGCGGGCCCTCGAGCGCTCGAGTCCCAGCCGTGGCCGCCCGGACCGTATCGAGCGCGAAGGAGAGGGCTTCCGACGCAAGGTTCGGGAGGCCTATCTTGCACTGGCGGAGTCGGAGCCGGCGGTCGAAGTGGTGAGCGCCGAAGGGGCGCCCGAACAGGTGCACGGGCGGATCCGAGCGCTCCTGCAGGCCCGGTTCCCGGATTCCTTTCGCCCGGCCGAGGTGGGGGGCAGGGATGGCAGGTAACGGAGAAGAGAGGAGCACGGGCCGGAGCCTCGTGGCGCCGGTCGTGGTGTTCCTGCTGTCCGCGGTCACGGGCGGGTGGCTGCTTCAGCAAGGCGCGGACCGCGCCGAGAACGTGTACGTCCGCGTGCGCGTGCTCCAGGAGGTGGTCGACCGTGTCGCCTCGAGCTTCGTCGAGGAGGTCGACGAGCGCTCGCTCTACAACTCCGCCATCGACGGCCTGCTGCGCGATCTGGGTGATCCGAACACCTCACTCATCCGTGCCTCCGAGTACGAGGACCTCCGCATCCGGACCGAGGGCGAGTACGGCGGCGTGGGTCTCGAGGTGAGCGAGCGGAACGGCTTCGTCACCGTCGTGAGCCCGATTCCCGGCGGCCCTGCCGCAAGGGTCGGGGTGCGGGGGGGAGATCGCTTCTACGCGATCGACGGCGTCCGGGTCGACACGCTGGTGACCGACCAGGCCGTCGAGCTGCTCCGCGGTCGGCCGGGCACGGAGGTCACGATCCAGATGATGCGGCCCGGGGTCGAGGAGCCGATCGAGTTCACCATCCGGCGTGACGTGATCCGCCTGCGTGCCGTTCCCTTCGCGCTCCTGCTCGAGGACGGTGTCGGGTACGTGCCCCTCCTGACGGTGCGCGAGACCTCATCGGCCGAGATGACCTCGGCGCTCGACTCTCTCAGGTCCGAGGGGCTCCGGGCGCTCGTGTTGGACCTGCGCGGGAATCCCGGCGGCCTCCTCGACGAGGGGATCGCCGTCACCCAGCTATTTCTCCAGCGAGATCAGGTGGTCGTCGAGACCCGGGGTCGGGAGCGAAGGCAGAACGAGACGTATCGGGCGCGATCCGAGGACCAGTACCCGGGGCTTCCCGTCGTCGTGCTGGTGGACGCGGCGAGCGCGTCCGCCTCCGAGATCATCGCGGGTGCCCTCCAGGACCACGACCGCGCCGTGGTCATCGGGGAGACCACGTTCGGCAAGGGCTCCGTGCAGAGCCTCTTCCCGCTGACGGGGGGCGACGTGCTCCGGCTGACGACCGCGAAGTGGTACACGCCCGCAGGCCGCTCCATCCAGCTGGACGAGGTCGAGCGGCCGTCGGACGGGCCCCACGTGCTTTCGCTCTCGGGTCAGGCCGTCCTGCCGAGCCGCATGGAGGGTCGGCCGGAGTACAGGACCACGGGAGGCCGGACGGTCTACGGAGGGGGCGGCATCACACCCGATCTCTTCGTATCTCCCGAGACCTTGAGCCCCGAGGAGGTCGAAGGCGTGCGCCGGCTGATCCCCCGGTTCGGCCGCTTCTCCCTCGCGCTCTTCAACTACTCGGTCGCGTACGTGCAGCGCAATCCGGGCCTCGAGCCCGGCTTCTCGCTGACGGACGCCGAGCTGGACGCGTTCTACCGGTCTCTGCCCGAGTACGATGCCGCCGTGGACCGCGGTGACTTCGACCGTGCCCTTCGCTTCGTGCGCTACCATCTCGAGCGCGAGATCGCGCTGCAGGCCTGGGGTGACGTGGGCCAGTTCCGGCAGTCCCAACGGTACGACCGTCAGCTCCAACGGGCCCTCCAGGTCCTGGAGGGTGTCCGCACCCCGGCCGAGCTCCTGTCGCGCGTTGCGGCGGCCGAGCCCGATCTCGCGCTTCCCTAGACCCGAGGCCGTCCGGGCCGCTCTAGGCATGTCGCCGTCCCGGGGTCGGACGTTGTCTTCGAGGATGCCGCGTCTTCCGTCTCATACCTGACCCATGTTCATCGACCAAGCGGTCATCGAGGTGCGCGGGGGCCCGGGGGGAGCGGGTGCCGAGGCGTTCCGCCGCGAGAAGGGTGTGCCGCGGGGGGGGCCTTCGGGCGGGGACGGGGGCCACGGCGGGTCGGTCGTGCTCGTGGGGGACACACAGCTCGCCACGCTGCTCGACTACTCGTATCGGACCCAGTACCACGCCGAGCGTGGCCAGCACGGCGAGGGGAGCAACAAGACCGGCCGCTCCGGGGAGGATCTCCTCCTGCGGGTTCCGCTCGGGACCGCGGCCTTCGACGCCGACTCCGACGTCCTGCTCGGTGAGCTCCTCGAGGAAGGTCAGCGGCTGGTGGTCGCCAAGGGCGGTAGGGGAGGGCGGGGGAACACCCGCTTCAAGACCTCGACGCACCAGGCGCCGAGGGAGTGGGAGCCGGGAGAGCAGGGCGAGGACCGCCGCATCCGTCTGGAGCTCAAGCTCATCGCCGACGTCGGACTCGTCGGTGAGCCGAACGCGGGTAAGTCGACGCTGCTCGCCGCGGCGACGTCCGCCCGCCCGAAGATCGCCGACTACCCTTTCACCACGCTCGAGCCCGGGCTCGGCGTGGTCGAGCTGTCGGGCTTTCGGACGTTCGTGATCGCGGACCTGCCGGGGATCATCGAAGGGGCGCACGAGGGACGCGGGCTCGGTCACCAGTTCCTGCGTCACATCGAGCGCACGCGTGTGCTCCTCCTCCTGGTCCCCATGGACTCGCCCGACCCACCTGCGGAGCTCACGCGCTTGCGGCAGGAGCTGGCCGCTTACTCCGATCACCTCGCGGCGCTGCCGTACGTCGTCGGGGTCTCCAAGGCCGACCTGCTCCCGGCCGACGCCGAGCCGCCGGTGCTTTCCGCACCGGACGCCGTGGAGGTGCTGGCCTTCTCGTCGGTGAGCGGACGGGGGCTCCCCGAGCTCCTCGAGCGGCTCTGGCAGGTGAGCGAGGAGGCGCGGGAGCGCGAGCGAGCGGGGAGCGAAGAGGAAGAGGAGTGGTGGACGCCCTGAGCCACGGGGGTGACCGCTACGAGGAGGCGCGCGCCCTCCTGCTGCTGGACCAGCTGCCGGGTGTCGGTCTCGTCACGTTGCGCGCGCTCGTGGATGCGTTCGGCTCGGCGGCGTCCGCGCTGCGCTCCCGGGGCCCGGACTTTCGGCGCTTCGCCGGTGACGAGGCCGAGCGCGAACGTGGGAACTCCGCTTGGAGTCGGGCGGTCGAGTCGGGGCTCGAGGAAGCCGAGCGACTCGGAATGAAGGTCCTGACGTGGCTTGACCGGGACTATCCTGGACGGCTCCACAACCTGCACGACCCGCCGCCGGTCCTCTTTCTGCGCGGGCGAGCGGAGCTCCTGGCGGGACCGGCGGTCGCCGTCGTCGGCTCTCGGCGTGCGACCTCGAGGGCCCGCGGAGTCTCGGAGCGGCTGGGCGCCGCGCTGGGACACGCCGGGGCGGTGGTCGCAAGCGGGCTCGCGCTCGGCGTGGACGGTGCCGCGCACCGTGGCGCCCTGTCTGCCGCTGGCGCCACGCTCGCGGTCCTCGGACGCGGGGCCGACGAGGCGTACCCGCGCACCCACCGCCGCCTCTTCGAGGAGATCGTGAGCGACGGCCTCGTCGTGAGTGAGTTCCTGCCGGGTACCCCGCCCCTCCCGCACCACTTTCCCCGACGCAACCGCGTTCTGGCTGCCCTCTCGGGGGCGGTGGTCGTGGTCGAAGCGGGAGCTCGGAGCGGCGCGCTCATCACAGTGGACCACGCGCTCGACCTCGGGGTGGACGTGTGGGCCGTGCCGGGCCCCATCGACCTCGACGCGTGCACGGGAAGCAACCGTCTCCTCGCGGACGGGGCGCGCCCCCTCGTCTCGATCTCCTCGTTCGTGCGCGAGGTCACCGGCTCCGAGGCGCCAACAGCGCGGGAGGCCGTCCCGGTGGGTGGCTCGTGCGCGGCGCTGCTCGACCGACTCGGCGCGGAGACCCTCCACGTGGACGTGCTCGCCGCGCGCGCGGCGCTCACGCCCCCTGCCACGTTGGTGTTGCTCACCCAGCTGGAGGCGAGCGGGCTCGTCGAGCAGCTTCCCGGCATGAGGTTCCGGAGGGCCGCGTGACCGGGCGGGGGTCGGAGCGGACGGGCGAGCCGACTCCCGTCGCGTCGGTCTACGTACATGCGCCCTTCTGCGTGCGGCGCTGCGTTTACTGCGACTTCGCCGTGACGGTGAGCCGGACGGGAGACGTCGTGGGGTGGGCCGAGGCCGTGGGGGCGGAGCTCGATGCCGTCGCCCGCGAGGGAATCTTCGAGCTCGCGCCTCGTCTCGACACGCTCTACGTGGGGGGCGGCACTCCGTCGCTCCTGGGTCCGACCGCCATGGCGTCGCTCGTGAGCGTTCTCGGGGAGCGTCGGCTCGGCGGCACCGACTTGGAGTGGACCGCCGAAGCGAACCCGGAGAGCTTCACGGCCGAGCTGGCACGGGCCTGGAGAGCCGCCGGTGTGAACCGGCTGAGCCTCGGCGTCCAGTCGTTCCACGCGGATACGTTGCGATGGATGGGGCGCATGCACGGTCCCGAGGGTGCCGAGGCGGCCGTGCGCACGGCGCGCGACGCTGGCCTGGGAAACGTCAGTGTCGATCTGATCTTCGGCCTCCCGAGTCACGTCGGCCGAGACTGGGCCCGCGACCTCGAGCGGGTGCTCTCTCTCGACGTGCCGCACGTGAGCCTGTACGGGCTGTCCGTCGAGCCCGCGACGCAGCTCGGACGGGCGGTCGCCGACGGCAAAGAGCCTCCGCTCGACGAGGAGCGGTACCGGGAGGAGTTCCTGGAGGCGAGCGAGCGGCTCCGGACCGCGGGCTACGAGCACTACGAGGTGTCCAACTTCGCGCGCCCGGGCTTCCGGTCGCGGCACAACGGCGCGTACTGGGACGGACGGCCGTACCTGGGCCTCGGCAACGGGGCCCACAGCTATGCACACCCGCTGCGGCGCTGGAACGTGCGGGACTGGGGTGAATACCGGGCCCGGCTCATCGCCGGCGGCTCCCCCGAGGAAGGAAGGGAGCGGCTCGAACCGGAAGCGCTGCGCCTGGAGCGGATCTGGCTCTCGCTCCGGACTTCCGAAGGGCTCCCGCTGTCCGGTCTCGGGTCCGAGGCCTACACGCGCGTACGTCGCTGGGAGGCCCGCGGCCTCGCGCATTCCACCGCCGACCGGGTGCGCCTCACCCCGACCGGGTGGCTGGAGCTGGATGGGCTCGCCGTCGAGCTCGACGGCGTCGAGGGCGGCCCTACGGCCGACACCGAGCCGCTCCTCGCCACGTGGAAGCGTGCAGTCGTGTGGGGCGATTCCCACGCGGGTTGACCCGCGGGGAGGGCGCTTTCGATCTTCGACACATGGCCTCCCCGGACCCGAAGGACGCGAGCGGCACGGACCTGAGCGAGCGCGAGCGGCAAGTGCTCGAGGCCGTCGTGCGCACGTACGTCGAAACGGCGGAGCCGGCGGGGAGCCGCACCGTCTCCAAGGGCTTCGACCTCGGGATCTCCGCGGCCACGGTGCGGAACACCATGAGCGACTTGGAAGAGAAGGGATACCTCTTCCATCCGCACACTTCCGCGGGGCGGGTCCCGACGGACCTCGCGTACCGCTTCTTCGTCGACCGGCTCATGGAGCCCCTGCAGCCTTCGCTCGAGGAGCGAGTGAGCCTTCAGCGTGAGCTCGAGCGGGCGGACACCTCGGCGGTGGAGCGCCTGATCCTGCACGCGACGCAGGTGCTCAGCTTGATCTCCAACGAGCTCGGAGTGGCGGTGGCGCCACGCCTCGAGGACGCCGTTCTCGAGAAGCTCGAGCTCATCCAGGTGTCGTCGAACAAGGTGCTCCTCGTGGCGACCATCCGCGGCGGGGTCGTGAGAACGGTGTACGTCGACCTGCCGATCGAGGTGCCTGCCGATACCCTGGTCAAGGTGACGCTCCTGCTCAACGATCGCCTCGCGGGGCTCTCGTTGCAGGAGATCCGCCGCACCCTCCCCCAGCGCCTCCGTGACAGCACGAGCGACGAGACGGGACAGGAGCTCGTCAACATCTTCATGCAGTCCGGTGCGGAGCTCTTCGACCTGCAGTCGTTGGACGCCTCCAAGCTCCACCTGGGGCCGGCGAGCGTGCTCGCCTCCCAGCCCGAGTTCGAGAGCGGTCCCCGGCTGAAGAGCCTGATCGACCTCACGGAGCAGCGGGACCTTCTCACCACGGCGGTGGGTAACCGGCAGCACGGCGGAAGCCTGAAGATCACGATCGGCGCCGAGAACGACTCGAGCGCCCTCGCGGACTTCACGCTCGTGACCGCCGAGTATAGCGTCGGCGGTCTGAAGGGCGTCATCGGCGTCATTGGGCCGACGCGCATGCCGTACGAGAAGGTAGTGACGATCGTGGACTACACGTCCTCGCTCGTCACGAGAGTGCTCGCGACGTAAGCCTGCCCATCAACGACCCGCCGGATGGCTGACTACTATCAACTCCTCGGAGTCTCGCGCTCGGCGGACACCGAGGAGATCAAGAAGGCCTACCGGAAGCTCGCGCTCCAGTATCATCCGGACCGCAACCAGGGCTCAAAGGAGGCCGAGGAGCGCTTCAAGGAGGTCACGCAGGCCTACGAGGTCCTCCGTGATGCCGAGAAGCGGGCCGTCTACGATCGCTACGGTGAGCAGGGCCTGAAGGGCGGGGCCGCTGCCGGCTTCGATTTCGGCGACGCCATCGAGGTCTTCATGCGGGACTTCGGCGGCTTCTCGGGGCTCGAGGAGCTCTTCGGCATGCGCGGCGCCCGCACCCAGCGCTCCGCGAGCCGGCGTGGGCAGACGGTGCGGATCCGCCTGCCCCTCACCCTCGCCGACGTCGCCACGGGCGTCACCAAGACGGTCCGCGTCGCCCTGCTCGACGAGTGTGGGCGATGCAAGGGGAGTGGGGCCGAGCCGGGCACGTCTCCCATCGCGTGCGGGAACTGCGGAGGCAGCGGAGAAGAGCGGCACGTGCAGCGCTCGGTCTTCGGCCAGTTCGTGAGCGTGCAGCCGTGCCGGGTGTGCCAGGGCGAGGGGCGCATCATCGAGAAGCCGTGCCAGAAGTGCTCCGGGGAAGGACGCGTGCGCGCCGAGCGTGAGATCTCGGTCGAGGTTCCGCCCGGTGTCACGTCGGAGAACTTCCTCACGCTGCGAGGGCGGGGGAGCGCGGGTCCGCGCTCCGGCCCGCGAGGTGACCTCGTCGTTCTGCTCGAGGTGCAAGAGGATCCGCGCTTCGTGCGTGAGGGCGCGGACCTGCTCTACGAGCTTCCGATCACCTTCGCTCAGGCGGCGCTCGGGGACGATGTCGAGGTGCCGACGCTCGACGGGGTGGCGCGGGTCACGATTCCGGCGGGCATACAGAGCGGAGAAGTGCTCCGCCTGAAGGGTCTCGGCCTCCCGGAGCTCAACGGCACGACGAGGGGCGACCAGCTCCTGCGCGTAGTCGTGTGGACGCCCGAGGATCTCTCCTCCGAGCAGGAGAAGCTCCTCCGCCGCCTCCGCGAGATCGAGTCGCCGGCGCCCGAAAAGGTGCGGCCGGGTGCCCGCAAGGGATTCTGGTCCCGCGTGAAGGAAGCCTTCACGGGCGGATGAGCGCCGGCGGGCGTCGCTGGCTCGAGCTGAGCGCCCGCTCCACGGGTGACGACGAGGACTCCGCGCTCATCGTCGAGGCGCTCCTCACCCTGGGTGGTCGGGCCGTCGAGGAGCGCGACGGGTGGATCGTCACGCACCTCCCCGAGCCCGAGCACCCCGCCGCGTTCCTGGACCTGGCGCGCCGGCGACTGCGCGCGGATACCGCCCTCGCCTCCCTCGAGGTGCGGGCGCGCGTGCGTGAGCACGAGGAGTGGGCCGAGACGTGGAAGCGCGGACTCGGCCCGCGCCGCATCACGGAGCGGATCTTGGTGCTCCCCTCGTGGCTGCCCGCCCCCGCGGACGCGCCGGCAGCCACGATCGTGCTGGACCCGGGCATGGCGTTCGGCACCTCGGAGCACGGTACCACGAGAGGGTGCCTGAGATTGCTCGACCGCGTGGTGCGGCCGGGTGACGTGGTGCTCGATGTGGGCGCCGGGTCGGGCATCCTGGCCATCGCGGCGGTGCTCCTCGGAGCCAGCTCGTGCGTGGCCGTCGAGGCCGATCCGCTATCCTGTGAAGCGCTGCGCGAGAACGTCGCCCGGAACGGGCTCGCCGACCGCGTGCGCTGCATCGAAGCCCGCATCGAGGCCGACGACCTCGCCCGCCTCGGGCCGGTCCCCGGTGTGGTCGCGAACATCGAGACCGG
>JBFGFY010000088.1:0-13127 GCA_041579355.1 Longimicrobiales bacterium
GGAAGCCGCTTCGTTGACCGAGGAGACGACGGAGGCCGGAGGCCGACGTCACTCCCGCCGCCTCCACTAGAGGAAGCCTGAGCCACTTCGGTGGTTCGGGCTTCTTGGCTTGTGTGCCCGGGAAGATTGGCGGTGGGAGGCTAGAACGCGCGCAGCGAGGATGGGTCGTGGACGCGCTGCAAGATGCGAGCCGGCTGGGTAGCTGAGAGGCGTAGCGGAGGGCCCTTTCGCCGCTGCCGATCGCACAGACCACCCTGTGCCATTGCGAAAGCCCCGCGATGACCATCTCTTGCAGGCCAATCGGCCTGAAACGGCCGGTCCCGCCACACTGAATGGAGAGACTGCCGAATGAGCAAGTGCAAATGGCTGTTGGTAGCTCTGACTGTCGCAGCGATACCAGTCGGCGCTCACGCCCAGGGCACCGTCTCAGGAACGGTCCGGTCCGCAGAGAGCGGCCTCGGTCTGGGCAACGCCAGGGTCGAGCTCCCGGCCCTCGGACGCGTCACTCTCAGCAATGCGAGTGGTCAGTTCGTGATCGCAGGGGTCGCCGCTGGCACGTACACCCTCGAGGTCCGGCTACTCGGCTACGGTCTTCAGACGCAACAAGTGACCGTCGCGGGTGGCCAGACCGTGAACCTCGACATCCTGCTCGGAGCCTCGGCCTTCGAGCTCGATGCGATCGTCGTCACGGGCAGCCGCGCCCGGCCGCGAACGGTCACGGAGTCGATGGTCCCGATCGACGTGGTTCCGGTGCGTGAGATCACGCAGCAGGCCGAGACCAACGTCGACTTCCTCATTCGGAACGTCGTGCCGTCGTTCAACGTGAATCAGCAGCCGATCAGCGACGCGGCGACGATCACGCGTCCCGCCAACCTGCGTGGGCTGGCCTCCGACCAAACGCTCGTTCTGGTGAACGGCAAGCGCCGGCACCGTGGAGCCGTCATCAGCTGGCTCGGCGGTGGCCTTTCCGACGGCTCGCAGGGTCCCGACATCGGGTCGATTCCGACGATCGGGCTGCAGCAGGTCGAGGTGCTTCGTGACGGCGCGTCTGCTCAGTACGGGTCGGACGCCATCGCGGGCGTGCTGAACTTCCAGCTCAAGAACGACCGCTCGGGCGGATCGTTCCAGTTCAAGCAAGGGCAGTACTACGACGGCGACGGCTTCACCGACGGGGCCGGTCGGCAGTGGGACGGAGATGGGAACCTCTACTCGGTAGCGGCGAACTTCGGGCTCCCGTTGGGTGAGTCGGGATTCGCCAACTTCACCATCGAGTACGGAAATCAGGATCCGACCGATCGGGCCATCCAGCGCAGCGACGCGGAGGCGGTGCGCTCGGCGGGGAACCTGGCGGTGCGCACGCCCACGGCCCAGGTCTGGGGAGCCCCCAGGGTCTCCGACGACTTCAAGGTCTGGCTGAACACCGGCTACACCCTGAGCGGCGAGGAGCAGGTCTATGCGTTCGGAAACATCGCCACGAAGCGGGTGGACGGTGGCTTCTTCTTCCGCAATCCGAATACCCGCAGCGGCGTCTTCTCCGGCGACGGCGGGCAGACCCTGCTGATCGGCGACGTGCTGCAGGCGAGAGGCACCGGGAACGCCGGGTGCCCGACCGTCACGATCACGAACAACGTCCCGGATGCTGCAGCTCTTACGCAGGTCCGCAACGACCCGAACTGCTTCTCCTTCCAGGAGATGTTCCCCGGGGGCTTCACCCCGCAGTTCGGCGGCGAGGTCCTCGACGCTTCGGTCATCGGTGGAGTCAGGGGCCGTACGGACAGCGGCATCAACTGGGACGCCAGCGCCAACTGGGGCAGGAATTTCGCCGACTTCTTCATCTACAACACGGTGAACGCGGCGCTCGGCCCGCAGACGCCCACGTCGTTCGACCCGGGCGCGTACAACCAGCAGGAGATCGGCTTCAACCTCGATCTCTCCTACCAGATCAACGAGCTCGCGGATCTAGCCGGCGGTGTGGAGCAGCGCGAGGAGCGCTTCGAGATTCATCAGGGCCAGGACGAGTCGTGGCAGATCGGACCGTACGCGGCCCAGGGCTTCAGCTCCGGCTCCAACGGGTTCCCGGGCTTCAGCCCGCTCGCCGCGGGCGACTGGTCGCGCCGCAACACCTCAGTCTACGCCGACCTGAACCTCGGCAGGGCCACCGACCGCTGGGCGCTGGGCTTTGCCGGCCGCTACGAGGACTTCTCGGACTTCGGCGGCAAGCTGACGGGTAAGGCCTCCTTCCGCGTCGAGGCGACCGACGAGATCGCCTTCCGCGGCAACGTCAACACAGGCTTCCGCGCGCCGACGCCCGGGCAGCAGAACGCGTTCAACGTGTCGACGGTCTTCGACACGAGCATCAACGACCTGGTCAACCGGGGCACGATTCCTTCGACGTCGGCCGTGGCCGCGCTCCGGGGCGGGAAGCAGCTCGAGCCCGAGACCTCTGTGAGCTTCGCCGGCGGGCTCGTGTACGAGAGGGACGTTTGGCGCTTCACGGCGGACTACTTCAACATCAAGATCTCTGACCGCATCGCGCAGACCAGCACGTTCGCGCTGACCCCTGCCGAGGTCACACAGCTGGTGGCGGAGGGGATCACAAGCGCCTCGAACCTCTCCGAGTTCCGCTTCTTCACCAACGACTTCGCGACGCGCACGCAGGGTGTCGACGTCGTCGCCAACTACACGCCGACCGAGGCGACGAACGTGGCCCTGCTCTTCAACCTCACGAAGACGAAGGTCACCGACCGCAACCCGACGGTCGTCGACGACGCGCGGGTCGACCAGCTGGAGAGGGCGCTTCCACGTTACCGGGGCGTGCTGAACATCCTGCACGACTTCGGCCCGGTCGGCGGGCTCCTGCGTGGGAGCTACTACGACGGCTTCTATGACTCCGAGCTCAGCGATCCCAATCAGCGGTACGGAGCGCGCTTCATCGTCGACGCGGAGCTGTCGGTGCCGGTCACGGACAATGCGTCGATCGCCATCGGTGCGAACAATCTCTTCAACTCCTATCCCGACGAGAATCCGAACGCGCGGGATCTGGGTGCGCTCTACCCTGAGAGCACCCCGTTCGGCTTCAACGGTGGGTTCTACTACATCCGGCTGAGCTACAGCTGGCTCTGGTCGTCGATGTAGGAGAGGATCGCCAGAAGTGAGACGCCCCCCGTCGATCTTCGATCGGCGGGGGGCTCTTCTTCTCGGGGTCTACGGTCAAGCCACCGAGAGGGAGCTTCGAGGGCGGCTCGTGACGTACCCGAGTCGGGAGCCCAGCTCGTACTGCGTGAGATCCGCGAGCTCCGGGGAGATGGAGCTGAGAATTCCCCGGAGGAGGAGTGTCCCGAACGAGTAGCGCTCCCGCGAATCCGGGTTGAACGCGGCGTCTCCTCCCACGAATCTGCGCCTGGGACGCACGTTCTCGAGACGGGTGTCGAGGTGCATGCGGGTGAAGCGCCGGCTGCACTCGGCGACGGTCGCCTCCATGTTCTGCACGGCCGTGTGCTGCGCCCTCGTCCCCAAGCCGGAGAAGTCGGTCACGTCCCGGACGATCGAGAGGCGTCGGAGGGAGCCGCCGCGGACGAAGTACAGGTCCAGCGTCGCCGTCCATTCGATCGCTTCGGCGATTTCGAGCCCGGTGCTCAAGAGTCCGATCTTCTTCTCGGACGGCTTAGGCCGGAAGTCCGAGGGGGGCTTGCAGTGCACGCCCAAGACCGCCTCGTCGTAGGGCAGCTCGACGTCTCCGTGCCGCGCGCGTGCGGTGAGCCCTGCCGCGGTGAACTGGAAAGAGGAAACCGGCTCCGGCCACGGGATCTGCTGGAGCTCCTGGCCGTCGATGACCGTCACCCTCACGCCGGCGTCCTGATACGACTCGGCGATCTTGTTCGCGTACACCCCGTCCGAAGCGGCGAGCACCTCGGGTGCCGGGAAGATGAACTTCAGCCTCGTCTTGTAGACATCGAGACCGATCAGGCGGGCAGCCGCGTCGAGGGCCACCCCGGGGTGAGGCGGGTCCGATACGATGAGCCTTGGGGGGTTCACGGCGTCGTGCCCCGCGTCAGTTCGGGAGCGGGATGCCGCGCTCGGCGAACACCTCCGCGAGCGTGCGGGAGCCGTTCACCCCGGCGGGAAAGCCGGAGTAGAGCGTCACGTGCGCCATCAGCTCCGACAGCTCCTCCGGGGTGAGCCCGTTGTCGAGTCCGCGCCGCAGGTGCGCTCGCAGCTGATCGGTCTGGTAGCCTGCCTGGGTGAGCGCGATCGTCACGAGGCTACGGTCGCGGGGCGAAAGCTCCGGTCGCGCCCAGGCTTCGCCGAAGACCAGACCGTCGATGAGCGTGTCGAGATAGGGAGCTCCCGGGAAGCGGGCGTCGGGCAAGGGGAGGCCCCGCGCCTCGAACACCTCGGCCGCCGCGCGGGCGGCGTTGACGCCGGTGGGAAAGCCCGAGTAGAAGGTCACGTGCGTAATGAGCTCGGAGACCTCTTCCTGCGTAAGCCCGTTGTCGAGGCCCCGCCCGATGTGGTAGCGCACCTCGCTCGTCGCGTAGAGCGCCGTTCCGACGGCCACGGTGATCATGCTGCGGTCGCGAGGAGACAGCTCGGCGCGTGTCCACGTTTCGCCGTAGAGCAGGTTGAGGAGGTCCCTCACGTAGGGGATCGCCGGGTATGCGTTCGGGAACTCGGGCTCGGCATCGGGTCTGGGCTCCCGTGGAGAGCTGCCGGGCGTGGGGATGGGAAGCCCCCGCTCCTGGAACACGGCGGTCGCGACCCGGGCCGCGTTCACGGCGGTGGGAAACCCCGAGTACCACAGCACGTGCGCGATGACCTCGGCGACCTCGCTCTGCGAGACGCCGTTGTCGAGGGCTCGCCCGATGTGGAGCCGGAGCTCGTTGGTCGCGTAGAGCGCCTGGGTGACCGCGACCGTGATCAGGCTCCGGTCGCGCGGCGAGAGCTGGGGCCGCTCCCAGATGTCGCCGTAGACGACGTCATTACGGATCTGGCCCAGGTAGGGGGCCGCGTCGTAGGCGCCCGTCGGTGCCGCCGGCTGTTGGGCGGGAGCCGCCTGCGGGAAGAGACCAATGACTACCAGCGTGTACCAAAGAACTGAGCGGCGCATGTCCGAGCTCCTCTGCGGGTACTTGGGCGTGGCGGGGAACATGCCGAGCTTGATGCGACGTGGAAAGAACAGGGGGTCTCCCCTCCTCCCACCGGCGAGGTGTCGCGCGGCACGCCTCGGTCGTACGATCAGGGATGGTCACCGAGGATCAGGCTGCATCGGCCGACCGGGGATATGGTACCGTCGCCCGGCTCCTGCATTGGCTCGTGGCGATCCTCGTGGTGCTGCAGATCCCAGCCGGCATCGGAATGACGAGCGAGCCGCTCGCATCCTACGCGGACCCTCTCTACATCTTCCACAAGGGATCGGGCTCCGTCCTCTTGGTGCTCGTACTGGCGCGGGTGCTGTGGCGCCTCACCCACCGGGCCCCACCGTTTCCCGACTACATGCCGCCCCTGGAGCGGAGGATCGCGCACGCGACGCACGTCGCCATCTACGTCCTGCTCGTCGCGATGGTGGTGAGCGGGTACGTACGCACGATTGGCGACGGCTTCCCCATCGAGCTACTCGATGCGCTCGGAGTCCCGCCGCTGATCCCGGAGGTGCCCGCCGTGGCTCGCGCCATGCTCGTGGTGCACCAGTTCGCCGTGATCCTGCTCGCCGCGCTCGTGGCCGTCCACGTCAGCGCCGTCCTCCGCCATCGCCTCATCGACGGGAATCCGGTGCTGTCGCGCATGTGGCCGCCGGTGCGGGCCCGCGCGCGTAACGGTGGCAGCGAAGGCGCCTGAGAGCGCAAGCGGGCGGGTCATCGGAGGATCACCTCGTCGAGTAGGGCTGCGTTCGGGATGCTCCAGGACCGTTCCGCGTTCTTGAGGAGCGTCTCCACCGGCCCGACGCGCTCGACCTGCCCTTCGCGGCCGCCGACCTCGACGTGCGTGCCTTGTACCAAGCTCTGCCTGAGGAAGTGTCCGGCCAGGATGTGGCTAATGACGGATCGCGCTCCGAGCGCGAAGGCGAAGCCCAACGTGAGCGTCGCCCCGCCGACGAGAACCGTGAGCAGGAGTACGAGCAGCATGGTCTCGACGCCGAGCTGCTCGAGCGCCAGGACACAGAAGAACATGAAGACGATCCCGGCGACCGCAGCGCCGAGACGCTCGCCCCGGGCGACGTCGATCGCCTGCGCTCCCGAGGAGACGACGCTCCGCGCGAGCCGCCCGACGAGCAGCCCCACGAACAGGATGAGGCCCGCGGCGATCACGTTCGGCAGATACCCGACGAGCCGGTCGATCGTGGCCGTGGCGGCAGTGAGTCCGAGCGTCTCCACAGCGGAGAGCACGAACGTCAGCATCACGATCCAGAAGAAGATCCGCCCCAGGATCCACGACACCGGAGCATTGATACCCGCCCGGGCGAGCATCTCAGGCAGCTTGAGGCGAGCCGATGCCCTGTCGAAGCCGAGCCGCTTCATCGCCCTTCTCACCACGGCCTCACCGAGCTTGGAGCCTCCCCAACCGAGGAGCAGCAGCACGGCCGTCCCGACCAGGCTCGGAAAGAGGGCCACCAGGTTGTTGCCCAGTTGCTGGAAGGCGTTCACGACGATCTGACGCCAAGCGTCGAGCTGAAAGATGTCTTGCATCGAGTTTGCTCCTGTGTTGGTCGCCCTCGGTCGGCTTTGTGCGGGGGAGTACCCGGCCGGCCCCTCCGTTGCCGTGGGGCCGCCCGCCGTCCATACTCGCTCCAGCGGATCCGCCCAGCCACTAGGGGTCCCACGCATCTTCGCGACGTTCGGCGCTTCCGGAGTGCCCCGTATCATGAGCCTGGAGAGGACGCTCTCGATCCGACTGCTCTCCGCCCACCCGTCCGAGGCGGCCGCAGTGCTGGAGACGATGTCGCCCGACGTCGCGGCGTCGACGCTCGTCGACGCCCCTGCGACCACGATAGCCGGCGTGCTCAGGAGATCGGCCCCCAACCAGGCGGCGTTCGTCCTCGGGCAACTACCGCCCGAGCTCGCGCAGGGCGTGATCGGGGATCTCGGCTTCGACGACACCGCCGACCTGGTGCGCCGGATGGACGAGGAGCCGCGGGAGCGGTTCGTCGCTTCGCTCGAGCCAGAGCTCGCCACTCCGCTTCGGACGCTGCTCGAGTTCCCCGAAGGGACCGCCGGCTCCCTCATGGACTCGCGCGTCCTCGCGCTTCCGGTCGACGTGACCGCCGGCGACGCGATCGACCAGATTCGGCGGGCCCCCGACCACGTTCGGTACAACCTCTACGTGGTCGACAGGGAGCGTCGCCTCGTCGGGGTTCTCAACCTACGTGAGCTGATGCTCGCGGACCGAGACGCGGAGCTCGGATCCATCGCGCGGCGCGAGGTGCTGTCGGTCGAAGGGCGGGCCGACCGCTCTGTCGTCATGGCGCACGAGGCTTGGCGCGAAGCTCATTCACTCCCGGTCGTGGACCGGCAGGGCACCTACCTGGGGGCGATCCGCTACCGCACCTGGCGTCTCCTTCTCGAGGACGCCACCAGGGAACGCGCCCGCCGTGATCCGACCACCGCCGACGCGCTCGGCGACCTCTTCTCTGCTGGCCTGGCTGGAGTCCTGGGTGCATTCACGCACATCGTTGCCAGCCCGACCACGGGGGTCTCGGTTGTCCGCGACTGAAGCCGAACGCGGCCGGCGCACGCTCGCGAGCACACTCGTCACCCGACATCCGGACGAGGCCGCGCGGCTCATGGAGGTTGCTCCGGATTCCGAAGTGGCTGAACTCCTCGACAGGGAGCCGGCCCCCAGCGTGGTGCCCGTGCTCGAGCGCCTTTCCGCCGACAAGGCGGTCGAAGTCATTGCCCGGCTCGGCGACAAGCGGACAGGAGAGGTCCTAGCGCTGATGGATGCGCATCGCGCGTCCAGCCTGCTGGCGCGCATGGACGAGGAGACGCGAGAGGCGAACCTCGCGGCGCTGGATCAGTCGACCGCGACAGATCTACGCGCGATGACGCAGTACCCTGCCGGAACGGTCGGGACCATGATGGACCCTCGCGTCACCGCGTTCCGGCCCGACACGACGGCCGGAGAAGCGCTCGGCCGGCTGCGCACGCTGGGGCGCAAGCGGATCCAGGACGTCTTCCTGGTCGATGACGAAGGCCGGCTCGTCGGCATGGTGCCGCTCCAGGACATTGCGGTCGCTCGTGCGAACGAGAGACTCGGCGAGCTCGCGACCCCTCCCGTGGCGAGCGCGCAGGTGACGTGGCGCCTCGAAGCGGTGCTAGAGGAGCTCGAGCACCATCGCGTGACCGCTTTGCCCGTCGTGGACTTCGACGGCCGGCTCGTCGGGCTTCTGAGGCAGGGCGAGCTCCTCAAGAGCGCTCAAGTTCAGGCGGCGGCGAGCCTCGTCTCGATGGTCGGTGCAGGCAAGGAGGAGCGCGCCCTCTCCAGCCCCCTGTTCGTAGTCCGCAAGCGACTGCCCTGGCTCCAGATCAACCTGTTGACGGCGTTCCTTGCGGCCGCCGTGGTGGGGATCTTCGAGAGCACGATTGCACAGTTCACCGCCCTCGCCGTGCTCCTGCCGGTCGTGGCGGGTCAGTCCGGCAATACGGGGGCGCAGGCCCTCGCGGTGACCATGCGAGGACTGGCGCTCCGGGAGATACGGCTCAAGAGCTGGCCGAGGGTCGTCGTGAAGGAGATCACAGCGGGCTTCCTGAACGGCCTCGCGGTGGCAACCACGACCGCGGCGGGCGTTTACCTTTGGAGTCGCTCGACCGGCCTGGCCCTGGTGATCTTCGTGTCGATGGTGCTCTCGATGGTGATCGCCGGATTCTCCGGGTCGATGGTGCCGATCGTGCTTTCGGCTCTACGTCAGGACCCGGCGCAGTCGTCGTCCATCGTCCTCACGACGATCACGGACGTCGCGGGCTTCCTGAGCTTCCTCGGCATCGCCACGCTCCTGTCGGGCATGCTCTGAGCGATTCCCTCGAAGAGCCCTATCCCAGCGGCCGATCCTTTCCGGGCGGACTCCTCTTCGCGGTTCCCCTTTGCCGGGCTGCGGCGCGGAGATCCGCGACCTTGTCGACCTCGTCGACGATCTCGAGGCCGATGAGCGACTCGAGCACGTCCTCGAGGCTCACGACCCCTGCCATGCCACCAAACTCATCCACCACCGCGAAGAGGTGTGTCCGCTCTTGGATGAAGCGTTGCAGGAGGAGATGCCCGCGGGTGCTCTCAGGGACGATATGGAGCGGCCGGGCCAGTTCTCTCAGAGGCAAGTCGTACCGGCCGTGCGCCAATTCCACGAGCACGTCCGTGGCTCGTACGAGCCCCTCCCAGCGGTCGGGGTCCTTCGGATCGAAGATGGGCATGCGGGAGTGGTGCCACTCGTCGACGTGCTCGCGTGCCTCGCCGAGCGTCATGCTCGAAGGAAGACGGAACACGACGGTGCGCGGCGTCATGACCTCGCCGGCCGTGATGTCGTTCAGCATCAGCACGTTGCGAACCATTTCGGCCTCCTGAGCCGAGATGCTTCCCTCGTCGGCGCTGATGCGAGCGAGCTGCATGACCTCCTCCTCGGGCGCCGCGAAGACCCGGCCTGAGGGTTTGACCCACATCGAGATGTGCTCCGTAAACCAGATCACAGGAGACAGGAGCTTGATCGCGGCGCTCCACGGCAGCGCCACCGCGCGTGCCACGCCGCGGCTGTACACCACGCCGAGCATCTTCGGGAAGATCTCCGATATCGTCAGGACCATGAGCGTGAAGACGATGGAGAACCAGAGCAGAGCCTCGGGGCCGAAGAGCGCCGACGCCTGAGCTCCGGCCACAGACGCCCCTGCCGTGTTGGCTGCCGTATTCACGATCAAGATCGCTGCGATAGGGCGACCCATGTTGTCCTTGAAGGCCTCGAGCACGGGGCCTGTCGCGCTTCCCGTCTCGGTCAGGGTTCGAATGAAGGGCCGGCGCACCGCGTAGATGGACGCCTCGCTCAGCGAACAAAACGCGGAAACGGAGATGACGACGACGACGGACAGTACGAAGAGCGTCATTCGAGCTCCCTCTTCCCAGTGACGTGCAACGACGAGGCCTAGGAATCCGGGCTTGGCTCATGCCCAAGCGGCCGCCGTTGGTATTTCGGCAATGTTGTACCTCAAAAGACTACCCGCACCAGCGGATAGGCCAACACGGAGATCACCACGATCGCGAGGGTGTTGATCCAGATGCCTGCACGCATCATGTCGGGGATCCGGAGGAGGCCGGAGCCGAAGACGATCATGTTGGGCGGCGTCGCCACGGGCAGCATGAACGCGCAGCTCGCTGCCAGGGCAGTCGGAATCACGATTTCGAGGGGATCGATGCCCATACCCTGCGCCACCGCGGTGAGCACGGGGAGCAGTGTGACCGTGCTCGCCAGGTTGCTGGTGAGCTCGGTGAGCAGCGTCATCAGCGTGACCGTGGCCAGGATCAGGAGGGCGGGCGGAACCCCGCCGAGGCCCGCGGCAGAGTGGGCCAGCGCCGCCCCGACCCCGTGTTCGTCGATGGCCCCGGCGAGCGCGAGGCCACCCCCGAACAGGATCAAGACGCCCCACGGGAGCTTGGCCGCGGTCGCCCAATCCATGAGCGGCGAGCCCGTGCCCGTACCGTCGGGGATCACGTACAGCAGCAGCACGCAGAGCAGGGCCACCCCCGGATCCGAGAGGTTGGCCAGGTAGGGGAGGCGCACCAGGAGCGGTGCGCCCACCCACCCGATCACGGCGAAGCAGAAGACCCCAAAAGCGCGCCGTTCGCCCGCGGACCAGGATCCGGACGGGGGCATCGGAGCCATGGAGCCACCGGCTCCTGCGGGCAACCGGAAGATCACCCGGGTCAGCAGGAGCCAGGTCAGCGGCAGGAGCACGAGCACCAAAGGAACGCCCAAGGTCATCCACCGTGCGAAAGACATGGAGCGCTCGAGCTCACTCTCGACGAACGAGGCGAGGAACACGTTCGTGCCGGTGCCGATCAATGTGCCCATGCCTCCAATGGAGCAGGCGTAGGCGGTTCCCAGGAGCAAGCAGAGCGCGAAGCGGGCATGATGCTCCGACGCGTCGTCGTCAGCGGCGATGATGCTCATCGCAACCGGAAGCAGGATCACGGCTGCGGCCGTGTTGGAGATCCACATGCTGAGGGTGGCGGCCACGATCATGAACCCGGCCACGAGCCGGCGCGGGCCACCGCCGACGATGCGTAGGATGAACGCGGCGAAGCGCCGGTGGAGCCCCCAGCGCTCGAGGGCGAGCGCCAGGACGAAGCCACCGAGCGCGAGGAAGATGAGCGGATGCGCGTAGACGGCCGTCGTGTCGAAGAAGTCCTGCGTACCGGTCAGGGGGAGCACGATGGCCGGCAGGAGCGCGGTGACGGCGATGGGGACGGCCTCGGTCATCCACCAGACCGCCATCCACGCAGCCAAGGCTCCGGTCAGGCGCCCCGCGAATCCGAGCGATACATCGACGCCGGCTCTACCCGGAATCGACTCAGGAATCAGCAGGTACAGCAGCGCGGCGAGGAGCGGACCGGCCACCAGGCCGGCACGGCGGACCATCAGCTGGGCGCCCCGCCCATCTCAGCCCTGCTCATAGCGCGCCTCGAGACGACGGAGCTCCGGCAAGCCCACGAGGTCCATGTACTCGTCGAAGTCGAGCATTCGGTCGTGTAGCGGCGCCGTCGATCCCAGCTCGTTCAGCGTCTTGTAAAGATCCTGCAGCGCGCGCGCTGTGACGAGCACCGAAGCGATCGGCCAGACGGCGGCCGCGAATCCCATCTCCTGCAACTCCGCCGCAGTCAGAAGGGGCGTGCGCCCGAAGTCGACCATGTTCGCCAGGAGGGGGCCGCCGACCTCTGCGCAGATGCGCCTCATCTGGTCGCGGGACTCGGGCGCCTCCACGAAGACGATGTCGCAGCCGGTTTCTCGATACAGCTTGGCCCGCCGGATCGCCTCTTCGAGGCCATGTACGGCGAGCGCGTCCGTGCGCCCCATGATGACGAAGTCGTCATCGGCACGAGCGTCCAGCGCCGCCCCCAACTTGGCGACCATCTGCTCGGCCGAAATCACCTCTTTGCCAGCCGTGTGCCCGCAGCGCTTGGGGAAGACCTGGTCTTCGATGAACAAGCCGGCGACGCCGGCTCGCTCGAAGGTCTGCACCGTGCGCACGACGTTGGCCACGCCCCCGAACCCCGTATCGGCGTCCACGAACACCGGCACGTCGACCCTCGCCGAGACGCCTTCGTAGAACCGCGCCAGCTCCGAGGCGGTGAGCTGCGACGTGTCGGGCTGCCCGAGCAGCACACCGGACGCCGCGAAGCCACCGACGGTGATGGCCTGCGCTCCCGACCGCTCCGCGATCCGGGCGCTGAGCGCGTCGTGCGCCGCGTGAATCACGAGGATCTCGGGAGCCTCGATCAGCGCCTTGAGTCGCGTCGTCTTCTTCATGGGCCTCCTGGGGATCGGGGCACGGGTTCGGGAGACCCGTCGCTCGATGTCCGAGTCCGGCCCTACATCATTGCGCCCCGAAGCGCGCGCGTCGACTGCGCGGGTTGTATCCCCAAGCGCGACATGGATGGCGGCCTACTGCACCGTGACCCGGGCGCTGGCGCCCACGGTAAAGTACGGCCCTTGCGAGCCGAGGGGACCGCCGTAGATCCTCACCGCACCAGGGCGCACGCCGCGAACGACACCGTCGCTGTCCACGGTCGCCACGGTCTCGTCGTCCGACATCCACTGGACAGCGACTACGATCCCCAAGCGGGACAGGGCCTCGGGCGTGATGGGTCTGCCGAGCTCGTCCCTGACCGATGCGGCCAACCTGGTGGCTTGGCCGACGTAGATCGTGGACTGGGGCGGGTCTACCTTCAGCCACGCGGGTAGCACCGTCAGAGTGGCTTCCGTGGTCACGGCCCCTGCCTCGGCGACGATGGTCGCCTCACCTTCGGCCAGGCCGAGGAGGGTATGTGGGCTGGGCCAATCCGCAGGGGTGGGGCTGACGGTCGCTACACCGGTGTCGCTGGAGCGGACCGTCACGGCGGCACTCATCGGCTGTCCGTGCCTATCCCGCGCCTGA
>JBFGFY010000089.1:0-13096 GCA_041579355.1 Longimicrobiales bacterium
ACCAGATCGCGACGATGCCGAGCAGGAAGCCGTAGACGCTGAAGATCGGAACCGCGTATGGGGACTCCGGCACGCCGTAGGCGGTCATGCGCTCCGCGTACGTGCCCATGAGGAGGTACCCGTTGAGCACGGTCTCCCCGATGTTGATGAGGAGGCCCGTGAGCAGGCCCCCCCCCAGCACGCGCCCCGTGTTGATTCCGCTCATCGGTGCCTCCTCCCGAGGGTTCGGCTTGACCCGGGTGCCTCTCGGGCTATAATTAGTTAGTCAACCAACTAAGTCAAGGATCATGGCACCCCGCACGGCCACCGACACCCGGGAACGCATCGTGGACGCCGCCCGTGAGCTCTTCTGGGAGCAGGGCTTCGAGGCGACCTCCCTGGCGCAGATCGCCAAGCGCTCTCAAGCCCGCACCGGGAGCATCTACTACTTCTTCAAGACCAAGACCGAGATCCTCGACGCGGTGCTCGCCCACTACGAGGATCAGCTCGGAGCGTGGCTCCTCGATCCCGTGTTCCGCCGTACCTCCGACCCCTTGGAGCGCATCTTCGGGGTGCTCGACACCTACCGCGCCTTCCTGCTCGAGACCCACTTCTCGCTCGGATGCCCGGTGGGCGGCCTGGCCGTCGAGCTCTCGAACGAGTACACGGACGCTCGGGCGCGCCTCGGGAGGGTCTTCGACGGGCTCACAGGCGCCCTCGAGGCGTGTGTGCGGGACCTGGAGCTGCGCTCGGCACCTGAACCGCCCGTCGTCGCGGCGCTCGTCATGTCCGTGATCGAGGGCGGCATCGTGCAGGCGCGAGCGACCCGCAGGATCGAGCCGTTCGACCACTCCGTCACGGCGCTGCGGGACTACTTCCGGCGACTCGTCGACTGAGGGATCGATTCCTCAGCGACAGCCCCGAGGCTTTGCGGCGACGCTCCCCGCCGTGAGACTAAGTGAGACTAAGGAGTCTCCCAACACCCGCCGAAATCGACTCAATGAGCAGAGCCCAAGCCGACCGCGCCCCGAGCGGGGCCTTCGAGATCCTCAAGGCCCTCGACCTCCGGGACGTCAATCCGGGCGGCTTCGGGGGCAGCTGGGTCGGGTCCGGTCCCGAAATCGAAGTCCGCTCCCCCATCGACGGGACACGCCTCGGCGCCGTCACCGAGGTCACGGAGTCGGAGTACGACCGCATCGTCGACCAGGCGCAAGCCGCCTTCCGGGAATGGCGGACGGTGCCGGCCCCCTGGAGGGGCGAGGTGGTACGCCAGCTCGGGAACCGGCTGCGTGAGAAGAAGCGCGCGCTCGGCGCGCTCGTCACGCTCGAGATGGGCAAGATCCGATCGGAGGGCGAGGGCGAGGTCCAGGAGATGATCGACATCTGCGACTTCGCCACCGGCCTCTCGCGGCAACTGTACGGCTTCACCATGCAGAGCGAGCGCCCCGACCACCACATGCGTGAGCTGTGGCACCCGCTGGGCGTGGTGGGCGTGATCAGCGCATTCAACTTCCCCGTTGCCGTGTGGAGCTGGAACGCGGCGCTCGCGGCGGTGTGCGGTGATGCCACGCTGTGGAAGCCCTCGGAGCGGGTTCCACTCACGGCGGTGGCGGTGACCAAGATCGCCGCCGCGGTCTGCCGAGAGCAGGGCGTCGATCCGGCGATCTTCTCGCTGGCGGTCGGGTCGGGTCGGACGATCGGTGAACGCCTCCTGCACGACCGCCGCGTGCCGCTCGTCTCTGCGACCGGCTCCTGCCGCATGGGGCGTCGCGTGGCGGAGGTGGTCGGCAAGCGTCTCGGGCGCTCCCTCCTCGAGCTGGGCGGCAACAACGCGATCATCGTGACGCCGCACGCCAATCTGGACTTGGCTGTGCCGAGCGTGGTGTTCGGCGCGGTGGGCACCGCGGGCCAGCGCTGCACGAGCACCCGACGTGTCATCGTGCACCGGTCGGTGAAGGAGGAGCTGCTCCGGCGCATGGTCGGCGCGTACCGGAGCGTCCGAATCGGCGACCCTCTCGACGAGCGCACCCTCATGGGACCCGTCGTGAGCGAGCAGGCCGTGGAAGACCTTCAGGAGGCGTGCCGCCGCGTGGAGGCCGAGGGGGGACGTGTGGTCTACGGGGGGGAACGGCTGCAGGGCAAGGGATACGAGAGCGGTCTCTATGTCACGCCCTGCATCGCCGAGGCGGAGAACCACTTCGAGGTGGTCCAGGAGGAGACGTTCGCGCCCATCGTATACGTGATCGGCTACGGGAAGGCCGACAGCTCACCCGCCGACGCGGTAGACGAGCTGGCGGAAGCGATCCGCCTCCACAACGACGTTCCGCAGGGGCTCTCGTCGGCGATCTTCACCGACCACGTGCGCGAGGCGGAGACCTTCCTCTCGCACCGCGGATCCGACTGCGGCATCGCCAACGTGAACGTCGGCACGTCGGGCGCGGAGATCGGCGGCGCGTTCGGGGGCGAGAAGGATACCGGCGGCGGGCGCGAGTCCGGCTCCGACGCGTGGAAGGCCTACATGCGGCGGCAGACGAACACGGTCAACTGGAGCACCCATCTGCCGCTCGCGCAGGGCATCTCCTTCGACGTGCCGTAGGCGTCGCTCGCCGGCCTCCTCTCCGCCCCGCCCGGTTGATTACCGGCTGGGACGCTACTCGACCGGGCGGAGCGACTCGAGCGTCGGCACGCCCGCGTCGACGCGGAACGCCGGGAGCCGGTAGCGTACGCTGTCGCCGACGACCATGCCCCACCGGTCCCCCGTGCCGCTCCCTACGGTGACCTCCGCGAGCACGGCGCCGTCCGCGGAGTACGCGACGGTGCGTCCACCCTGCGGCAGGGCCGCCAAGGAGTCGCCGTCGGGCACGAAGCGCGAGGCGACGAGGCCGCCCCCGAGCTCCCGCAGGAGGCTTTCGACCTGCGGCGTGCGAGCAGCGCCCCCGTCCTCGAATGTCCAGGTCGTGTCCGCGCGCACCAGCGTGAACCGATCGGTCTCCCGCTCCACGGTCACACGCGCTACGCGACCGGTATCGATCGCCAGCATCCTGCGGTTTCGCCAGTCGTCGAGCTGCCTCTGGAGGTGGTTCCAGAGACCGGCCTCGACGAGGTAGACCTCGTCGGCACCGGACCGACGAGCATAGATGGTCGATGCGCGGGGCCCTTCCTTGCCGAACAGGAGCGTGCGCGCCGACCCGCCCACCCGCATCTCGAGTGTCTTGGCGCTGTCCGTGGACACGCCCATCCGGTCGTGATTCGCGGGGTTCGTCGCCACGAGGTCCCCCACCTCGGCACCGGACAACGTCTCGAAGAAGCGTGCGATGGAGCCCGAGTCGGCGCGGAATCCGTTGACGCGCCATGCGCCGCTTTCCGCGCTCAGCGCGATGGTGTCGGTGGGACGCAGGATCCGCACGGACCCCACCGAGCTTGCGTCGACGCCGTCGAAGAACGCGGCGAGCTCTCCCGTCGCGCCGATCGAGCCGTCGCCGGCCCGCGAGACCAACGTCGCGATCCCCCAGAGCGCCACGACCACGACCAGAGCGCCGACCAGCTGCTTGAGCGCCTTCTCGCTCATGCGACCACCTCCCCCCAACGTGACACCGCGCGACGCCTCCGGCCGGTCACGCGCAGCGCGCCCACCAGTACGAAGATCAGCGGCACACCGACGAGATTGCCCCACTTGAGGATGTTCCGGCCCGCGTCCGACTCGAAGACGAGCGTCGGCGGCGTCCGGTCCTTGGCCCGGATCCGGATGAGCGCCTCGTCCTGGGCGAGCCAATCGATCGCGTTGGCGAGGAACGCGAGGTTGGCGGGGTTCGCCTGCACGAACTGCGGCTCCATGAAGGAGGCGTCACCGACGACTACGAGGCGGCCGCGCGTGTCGCCCTCGGCCGGCGTCGCCGCCACCGCGAGCGTCCGCGGACCGAGCTCCGACTCGGGCACGTCCCACTCCTGGTTCGGCAAGATCGCGCCACCCACCGCGTGCAGCGCACCCGCATCGGTCGTGCGCCAGAGCGGCACCACGTTCACGCTGTCCCGGATCTCGATCGGGGCCGCCCACCCGAGCGTCAGGGCGTTGAGGCCACTCGTGATCGCGTGGTTCGAAGCCGGCCGGGCGATGGGCCAGAGGGGATAGGGCGCGATCACCTGAAAGATGCCTTGCCGTCCCACGTTGACGCGTTCGCTCGACGCGAGGTCGAGCACCAAACGCGACATGGTCCCTATGCCGCGCTCCTCGAGGAGCGGCGCGAGGCCCGACTCGATCGGGAACGGAATCGGCGATTGCTGGTCGAGGCGGACCGGCTCGAGGAGCACGAGCGCAGCGCCCCCTGCGTCGACGAAGTCGCGGATGCGCCCAACCGCTATGCTGTCGATCGTTTGAGTCGGACCCGCGATGACCAGGACCTCGGTGCTGTCGCGAGAGATCGCCGGCGCGTCCTCCATCGAGAGATCGAGCGCCCGCATCTCGTAGCGCTCGCCGAGATTCTGCATGAGGCCCGGCACGTCGCCGAGGCGCTGCGCGCCGAAGCCCTGCGTGTAGGCGATGCCCACCCGCTCCGTAGCGGTCATGTTGTAGATCGCCGAGGCCAGCCGGAACTCGAGGTCGTCCGTACGCTCGATGACGGGTGTCACCTCGTTCCGATCGGCGTAGACCACGGCGAGCCCGTAGTAGCCCCGTCGGACCTGGAACTCGTCGTCCCGCAGCACGTTGAACTCGACGGGATACACGCCGAGCGCCGAGGCCTCGGCCTCCGCCTGCTCGTCGCTGTCAGGGTTCACGTCCTCCACCACCAGGTTGCCGTTCGACGCGTTGCGCATGTCCGCGAGCAGGTCGCGCACGTCCCGCAGCTGGAGCTGGAGCTCCGGAGGAAGCTCGGACGAAGCGAAGAGCTTCACCTGGACGATGTCGTCCAGATTACGGAGCAGGTCGCGTGTGCCCTGCTCGAGGGTGTACAGGTTCCCCGCCGTCAGGTCGATACGGCCGCGCACGTAGCTGCCGAGCAGGTTGATCATGACGACGAGCGTGGCAAAGACGGCGACCCCCACGCGGAGCCGCTGCCACTCGGGGCGCCCATGGCTCAAGCGGTCCCTTAGCACCGCGCCGAGCGCCATGAAGAGGAAGAGCGCCGTCGTCGAGGCGAAGTAGAGGACGTCTCGCAGATCGACGACACCCCGTGCGACGTTCTCGAAGTGGGTCACGACCGAGAGGCGCGCCACGGCCCCCGCGAGAACCGGAGGCAGCCCGATCTGAACGATTGGCACGCCGATCAGGAAGAGCGCGAACGATACGGCCGCCGCCACGATGAACGAGGTGATTTGGTTCCTCGTGAAGCTCGAAGCCCACAGCCCGATCGCCACGAACTGCGCCGCGAGCAAGCCCGCCCCGATGTACTGGGCGATGACGATGCCCCCGTCAGCCTGCGACAGGAAGAGAACCCCCAGCGCCGTCGGGAGGGTGCCCAACAGCGCCAGCATCACGAACATCCAGTCGCCGATGAACTTGCCCACGACAAGCTCGGCCTCGCTGAGTGGCTGCGCGAGGACCCACTCGAGCGTCCGGCTCCTCCGCTCCTCGGCGAGTGACCGCATCGTGGCCGCGGGGATGAAGATGGCGAAGAGGACGGGCAGCAGGTCGAAGAGCGGCCGCATGGAAGCGATGCTCATCGCGTACATCGTCCGGAACGCGAGAAAGAGCGAGATGCCCAGGAAGGCGACGATGAGGACGTACGCCGTGGGTTGATCGAAGTAGCTTCGGACCTCGCGACGCGCCACGGTGAGGATGCGCCGAATCACTGCACCACCTCCTCTCCCCCGTCGGGGCCGGGCGCCGTGGCCGGTGCGGCAGCCGCCGGGGCCTCGGCGGTGAGGCGGCGGAAGACCTGCTCGAGGCTCGCGCGCTCTCGGTGCAGCTCCCAGAGCGTCCAGCCGCGGTCACGCGCGAGCCTGAAGATCTGGGGCCGCAGCTCGCCTTCGTCGCTCGCGTCGAGCTGGATCCTCACCCGCCCGCTCACCGTCTCCTCGGTGTGCCCGCTGACGCCGGGCAGCGAGCGGAGCGCCTCGCCGACGCCCTGACCCTCCGCCTCGACGATGTAGCGCGCGCCACCCGTCCGGGCGGAGAGGAGCTCCTGCACGCTGCCCTGGGCCGCCAAACGGCCCTGGCTCACGATGACCAGCCGCGAGCAGGTGGCTTCGACCTCCTGCATCACGTGCGTGCTGAGAAGAACCGTGCGCTCGCGGCCGAGGCTTCCCACGAGGCGGCGAATCTCGACACGCTGGTTCGGATCGAGTCCCTCCGTGGGCTCGTCCAACACCAGGACCTCCGGCTTGTGCAGGATCGCGCTCGCGAGGCCGATCCGCTGGCGATAGCCCTTCGAGCACTCGCCGATCGGGCGGTAGAACACCGCCCCGATGTCGGTTTCCTCCACCGCATCCGCGACGCCCGACCGCGCCTCCTGCGTCGACAGCCCTCGAAGCTCAGCCACGTACTCGAGGTACTCCGCCACCAACAGCTCGTCGTAGAGCGGATTCGCCTCGGGCAGGTACCCGATGCGGCGCTTCGCCGTCATCGGATCCTCGGTCACCCGCACGCCGTCCAGCAGCACCTGCCCTTCGTCGGGCTGGAGCGTGCCCGTGATCATGCGCATGGTGGTGGTCTTGCCGGCGCCGTTCGGGCCGAGAAAGCCCACCACGTCCCCGCGCTGGACCGTAAAGCTCAGCTGGTCCACGGCCAGAACCGGTCCGTACCGTTTGCTGACACCTTCTACCGCAATCATTCGGACTCCTGAAAGACGAAAGAGCCGCGCCGGCTTGCGCTCGACGTGGCTCAGGCGCGAGGGATCGGGGGAACCCCGATCGGTCGAGCGTTGACCAGACGCTACGAAAAGTCCGCATTTTCGACTGACGCGGCCCGATTCTATACGGGGCACCGGGCCTTGTCCACCCGCCCCTTCGACGCTGCGCGGCCAGGCTGCGTTGCCCCGGATCGGTCGCAGCCGGACGGGCCTGCCCTAGCCGGCCGCCAGGGCCTGGAAGCGCGCGGCGAGCTTGGGGCCCGCCCCCTCGTCTTCGTGCTTGAAGAAGACGAAGGCGTGCTTCCAGCCGGCTGCCGCGACCTGCTCGGCCCAGCGCGCGAGATCTCCGTCCGTGTAGTCCGGGCGACGGAGGCGTAGGTAACCCCAAGGGGCGGTCACCACCACGGGCTCGTCGTGCTCGCCCTCCTCCGTGTCCGCGCAGACCCAGGCCATCTCGCGAGCGCGTAGCGCGTCGTAGACGGACTCGTCGTTCCAGCTCTCGTGCCGGAACTCGAACGCGCCCGGCACACCGTCGGGGAGCATGGCGAGGAATGCCTCGAGCCGCTCGACGTCCTTCTTGAGGTTCGGTGGCATCTGGAAGAGCAACACCCCGAGCTTGGCACCCAGCGCGCCGACGGTCGAGAGCAGGTACCCCAGCGGGTCGCGAGCCTCCTCCTTGAGCCGGGCGAAATGGGTGATGCGCCGCGACGCTTTGATCGAGAAGCGGAATCCGCCGGGTACCTGCGAGCCCCACGCCTCCAAAACCTGCGTCTTCGGAAGCCGATAGAAGGTGTTGTTGATCTCCACGGCGTTCAGGCGCTCCCCGTAGAAGCCCAGCATGTCCTTGGCGGAGAGGTCCTCGGGGTAGAAGCTTCCCTTCCACTCCTTGTAGCTGTAGCCGCTCGTCCCTACGTAGAGGTCCATGTCCGGAAGGAAACGCGCGAAGAAGAGCGACGCCAGGTGCGTAGAGGAGGGCATGATCGCGTCATTGGCGTGCGCCCGCGTGAAACCCGGACCCGGCTCCGCTCGTCCGAGGAGGAGCACGACTGCGCCCCGCTCCCGAGGGAGAGATCCCCAATGAGTCCTGAGCTGGTGATCGGCCTCGTCGCGGTGTTCATCAGTGGAGGTGCGATCGGATCGGTCGGCACGCTCCTGGCCCAATGGATCCTCAAGAAGGTCGACGGCGAGGCTTCCCCACGCCGTGCCCTGAACGAGGCCGAGGTGGACGTGCTCCGGTCTGAAGTCGCGGAGCTGGGGCGGCACATGCGCAACTTGGACGCGCGCCTCGATTTCACGGAGCGCCTGCTCGACGGGGCGCTTCCACTCGCGCCCCCGCCCGGCAGAATGGAGCACCGAGACGGGGGTGCAGGAGCACCTCCGGAAGGCGAGCCTCCGTTGGGGTAGAAACGGCGTGGGGGTCCCGCCCGGACGAGCCGGGCGAGACCCCACCGTAGCTACTTCTTCCTGCTCTTCCTGCGGCCGGTCTTCTTCGGCCTGCGGCCCTGATTCGGGTGCTTCAAGTGCTGCCAGGTCTCGCCGCGCCGGAGCATGTAGATCGTGCTCGGAGAAACGTTGAGACGACGGGCCCACTCGGCACCAGAAGACCGCCAGCGGTCTTTCTTCTCGTCCCAGTCGTCCAGCACGCGCTTCGCCTGGGTCGCGGTAAGCTGAGAGTGAGGGGAGTTCTCACCTCGGAGCCACACGTTCGATCCGTACCACCGATCGACTCGCTGAATGGGACCGCTCACACCGCGGCCCGTGTGCCCGAGGCAGTAGTGGCGGACCTGATCGACCGAGAATGCGGGGTACATACGCGCGATTTCCGCGTAGAGGAACCCGTCCTCGGCGAGCTTCCGCCACTTGACGACGAGATCGTCGTCCGGTCTTGGCATTTCTGTCTCCTATGGGGGGACTTCCCACCTGATGCGCCGCCCTTATACCAACGCGGTGCAGTAAGTTCCCCCTCTATTTGATGTTTTGGAAGGCTATCCGCGAGCGACCAGCCGGTGAGCGAAGCGCTGGCGAAATTTCGCAACTTTCGGGCCAATCACCGCGCGGCAATACGGCTGTTGAGGATTCCTTCGAAAATAGTCGTCGTGATACGCCTCCGCCGCATAGAACGTATCCATCGGCGCCACCTCGGTTACGATCGGATCGTCCCACGGTCCATCGACGGAGAACTCCTCGATCAGCGCGCGTGCGACCTCCGCCTGCTCCTCCGAGTGCGTGTAGATCGCTGAGCGATACTGCGTGCCCACGTCCGCCCCCTGACGGTTGAGCGTCGTTGGGTCGTGCACGCCGAAGAAGATCTCGAGGATCTCGCGGTACGGGATGATCGTCGGGTCGAACACCACCTGCACGACTTCGGCGTGCCCGGTCGTACCCGAGCAGACCTGCTCGTAGGTCGGCTGCGGCGTGCGCCCGCCCGCGTAGCCGGACTGCACGCTCTGCACACCCTCCACCATCTCGAAGACCGCCTCGAGGCACCAGAAGCAACCACCACCCAGCGTCGCCGTCTCTTTCATCGAATCGATCCCCTGACCATGCGTGTGATCCGGACGATCTCGCGCGCGGCGAGGTCCGGATCGTCGAGGTGAATGTCGCGTCCACTCCGTGAGGCCGGCACGTGCCGGGAGTGGGTGATCCCCTCCAGGATGGACGCGTGCACGCGGCGCGCCGCCTCGCTCAGGAAGCGCTCGTCCCAGCCGGCGCCGTGGGGTCGTCGACCGGCGGTGACCACCGTGGTGGGAATGTCGGGCAACCGAGACTCGCTCGCCCGCTTCTCGAGCTCCGCCTCCGTGATGCCGTCCGCGTTCGGCCGACGCTTACGGCGCATCCAGTCCTCCCACGCCGAGCGCGGCATGCCGGGCTGTACGGCCTCCGCGAGATTCTCGTGCGCCGGGTCCAGCAGCACCAGACCCGCGACGTCCCGCGGACGACTGGCGGCGAACAGGCGGACGTACATCGCCCCCACCGAGTGACCCACGAGCGTGTACCCCTGCCGGTATCCGAGCGCCTCGTGCGTGCGCCTCATCTCATCGAGCAGCTCGAACCAGCCACGCGGGGAAGCGTGGGTACCGCCACGGTTGGCCCGCTCGTAGGCGCACGCGCCGACCATGCCCTCGAGGCGCTCCAGGACGGGCCGCCACGTCTCGGCCGAGTACCCGTCGCCCTGCACGAGCACCACCTCTTGGGGGCCGGAGGTACAGAGCGCACGGACCGTGCCGTCGTGCATCGCGACCTCGCGCTCGACCACCTGCGGCGAGAGTGCAGCCGCGCCGGCAGGTATGGCGACGGTCCATACCACCCCCGCGAGGAGCGTGCCGAGCGCAGGGGCACGGTGTCCGTATGCCCCCCGCCCGACTCTTCGTGCGCGCATCAAAGGCTTTCCTGTGGGAGAAAGTGGACCACCACGACATCCAAGACCGGCCGGTAGCCCATCCTTTGGTACAGCACGTTCGTGGAGGTGTTCGACAACTCCGCATAAAGCACACAGAAGTCGCGACCTGCGGCCAGCATGTGCGAGCTCACCCCGGACACGAGCGCGCCGGCGTACCCCCTTCTCCGGCGCTCGGGCGGCGTGTAGACGTACCCGATGCGCACGCCCCGCGAGGTGTGGCCGCGCGTGACCGCCATGGCGACGGGCGCGCCCGAGTCCTCCCAGAGGTGGACCCAGCCGCGTTCGATCCAATCGGCGATGAGAGCCCTCCCGGGCCGAAACGACATCGCGAGCTCGTCCGCGAACGCCTCAACCCAGGCGGTGACGAGCCGCACGTCCCGGGATCGGGCGACCCGCACACTTCCGGACGCACGGAGCGGGATCACGCGGTCGACGCGGTAGAGCCGCTGGCCCTCACCAGGATGCGTGGCGACGCCGCGGAGCGAGGCCCACGCCCGGGCAAAAGCCCCGGCTGCAGGCGCGGGGGCCATGACCGCAGGGAGCGTCGTGTACGCTTCGGCGAGCGCCTCCGCGAGGGGCGCGCAGGCGGGCGCGGGCAGCTCGGACAGGAGCAGCTGGTGCGGAGGAGCCCGGAAGGCCACACCGACGATGTCCGAATCCTCCTCGACCGTCGCGAGATAGGGACTCGACTCGTCGTGAGCCGGTGGCGTCCGCTCGGCTTCGGCCGCCTCCGGCTCGTCCTCCGCGATCTCGTGCGCGAGCCCGAGGAGCAGGTTGTTGCGATCCTCCGCCGTGAGCAGCCAGGGCTCGGCGCGCCGCAGGAAGGCCGCCGCGTCGCCGTGCCGCACGACGCGGAGCGTCAAGCGCTCGGGACGCCCTGCGGCAGCACGGAAGCGACAACCTCGAGCGCTCGCTCGACGTCGCTCGAGGCAACCTCCCTGTGGATCACCGCCCGGACGCCTCGGGCGCCTCCGGGGATCATGTGGACGCCTGCCGCATGGCACCGCTCGGCGAATTCCGAGGCGGGCATCGCCGTGACCTCGAAGCGGATGATGTTCGACTGCACGCCCGTGAGGTCGATCGCGACGCCTTCGAGCGCGGCGAGGCCCTCTGCGAAGGAGCGCGCGTTGTGAATGTCGTCCTGGAGGCGCGGCCGGTGGTGCTCGAGAGCATACAGCGCGGCGGCCGCCAGCACGCCGGCCTGTCGAAACCCGCCGCCGAGCTGTTGCTTGAAGCGGCGCGCTTTGGCGACGAGGTCCACGCGCCCGGCCAGGGCCGAGCCGACCGGCGCGCCGAGCCCCTTGCTGAAGCAGACGTTCACGGTGTCGAACGGCTCTGCAAAGTCACGCTCGGTCACACCCGAAGCCGCCGAGGCGTGCCAGAGGCGAGCCCCGTCCAAATGCAGCGAGAGGCCGTGCCGCCGTCCTGCAGCGCAAACGGCCCGGAGCGCGTCCAGCTCCCATACCGCTCCGCCTCCTGCGTTGTGCGTATTTTCGAGGCTGAGCAGCCGCGGCGGCGAGGAGAGCGTGGTGGGCATGAAGCGATGGCGCACACCCACGGCGGCGTCCACCACCTCCGGTGTGAAGATTCCGCGCACACCGGAGAGCGGCTTGATCGTCACACCGCTGATGGCCGCGGGCGCGCCGCCCTCGTTGGCCACGATGTGCGAGCTCCCCTCGATCAGCACCGTGTCGCCCGGCTGGGTCTGGATCCGGAGTGCGATCTGGTTCGACATGGTGCCCGTCGGCACGTAGACCGCATCCTCCTTGCCGAGCAGCTCCGCCGTGCGGGCCTCCAGCTCCTTGACGGTGGGGTCCTCGCCGTAGACGTCGTCACCGACTTCCGCCGCGGCCATCGCGGCGCGCATCTCGGGCGTAGGCCGCGTGACGGTGTCGCTTCGCAGGTCGATCATGGGCTCAGGAGCGCGAGGTTCTCGACCGGGACGACCGTCGCCGACTCGCTCGCGTCGTCGTAGAGGAAACGGAGAACACGAAGGCGTAGAGAACGAAGTAGATCACCATCGCCGAGGGTGAGCGGGACCAGCTGTGGAAGGCCGGCGTGACGTAGAGGCGTTCCTCAGTCACGTGCGGTCGCCACCTGCATGGGCCCGGTCGGGCGGTCCAGCAGCGCGTTGAAGAAGAGCTTGAAGGTGCCGTGCGTCTGCGCGCGGTGCTGTGCGCGGAAGCCGATCATCAGGATCGTGCCGCTCCCTTTTTCCACGGAGACCACGGCAGCGCGGTTCGCGATCACTTGCTCGCCGAGGAGCCAGCCGCTCTGGAGGACGTCTCTGTCCACGTACGTCACGAGGCGTGACACGGCGTCGCTTCGGGCCCCGGGCACGGTCTCGTAGACCTGGCCGCCGGCGAGGAAGGTTGCGAGCGCCTCTGCCGGCATCCCGTACGTGAAGGGGTCCTCGGTGTCGACACGCACGCGCAGCGTCGAGCCCGGAGCCCAGAAGTCGTTGCTGGAGAGCCCGTCGACCACGTCCCGGACGGGCACCTCGAACTCGTCCACCACCAGGCGCCCGGCCTGGGCAAAGGTGACGAGCGTGCCGCCGGCCTCTACGAAGTCCTCGAGCGCCTCCACCCCTGCTTGCCCGAACCCGCTACGGAAGTCCGGGGGTACGTCGCTCTCGCCGTCGTCGCTGCGGCCCTCGCCGGTCATCATCGACTTCGAGTCGGCCGGAAGGATGATCACGTCGAAGCGCTGACTCAGGTCGCCGGCGAGGATGTCGGCGTCCAGGATGCTCGTGTACTCGAACTCGAAGTCCTCGAGGAGCCAACGGGTCCATCCCTCGTCCATGTTCCCGCCGTAGTACCGCTGGTACATCCCGATGCGCTGAGGGGTGAGCGGATAGCTGGAGCTCGTGGCATCGACCTCGAGCGGCATGAAGTCCACACCCGTCTCCTCCACGACTTCCGAGACGACCGCG
>JBFGFY010000090.1:0-12676 GCA_041579355.1 Longimicrobiales bacterium
CAGCCAGACGGAACTCGGCCGGGTCCGGGAAGGTCCTCGGCGCGGGCATGTCCGCGGGATTCCCCTCGGGCGTGCCGCTCTCGACCCAGGCCACGATGGTCGCGATCTCGTCCTCCGAGAGGCGCGGATCGTACTTGAGCTCCTGGATGCCGACGTCCGTGTCGTACTGGTAGGGCGGCATCTCGCGCGCGACCACGAGGTCGCGAATGCGGCGCGAGTAGCGGCGCACGTCCTGATACGTCATGAGCGACATCGGCCCGATCGACCCGGGCTGATGGCACTCCTGGCAGCTGTTCTGGATGATGGGCGCGACGTCCTTGGTGAACGTCACGTTGGCAGGGGCGCGGTTGGCGCTCGCGAACTGCGCCTGTTGTGCCGCCGCGTCTTGCGCGAAGCCGACACCGAGCGTCGCGACCAACGCCAGCAAAGCCGGCGCGACCGCGCGTGACGCCCAGCGTACGATCGTCATGCGCTGCATATCCTTCTCCCTCTTGGTGGGAACTGCTCTCATTTGACCTGTCCGGCGCGGCTTCCGCAACTACGGGGCGACCCTCACCCGTACGTACCCGTTGGACCAACAGCACTGGTTACCCATGCTGCTGTCCCCTGCCGCATTGAAGTTATCGACCCGGATCCTGACGACGTAATCCCCGGGTGTGTCGAACGTGGCCCGGAAGCGCCCCACGTTGGCGTTGTCCCCGGTGGTCGGAAGCCGAATGGGCGCTCCGATCCGCACCGGGCCAGGCCCGGGGGCGCGGGCGCCGCCGGCACCGAACCGGGCGCGAAACTCCGGGGGGAGGTCGTCGAGGCTGAGCCCGTCCGGGAGGTTCACACCTCCCGGTGCTCCGCCCGCGGCCTCGACCAACGACTCGAACGCGACCTGGCCACCGACCGGCCCTTGATGCTTCCAGAGCGACATGTTGACGGGACCGAGCTCACGCTCACCGCGGTCCCTGGCCGAGAATCGTACCTCGACCGGCTGTCCGACCCGCGTCTCGAAGGTCTGCGGGTGCCAGATGCCGATCACGCCCCAAGCCTCGGGTCCGCCCTCGCTGAAGCGGATGACGGGCCGGAGTGACCCCTCGGCCATGGGCGTCGTGCTCAGCTCATAGGCGCCCTTGATGACCGGGCCGGGCGAGTAGAGGCGGCCAGGCACGCGGGTCGTGTATCCGTCCGTGGTGAGCGTCCACCACACGTCGCCCTCGAAGCCCGCCGGGACCACGACCCCGAACACGCCGCGCTCACGCGGCCCGCCGAAGCCAGGATAGGAGACGACCGGGAACGAGGTGGGCTGCATCCCGTCGAGCTCGGCCGGCTCGATGAAGTTGTTCGGCCCGAGCGGGATCTCGATCACATCCGCGTCGTTTCGATTCATGAATCCGAACGAGAGCGTGAAGGTGCCGTCGGGATTCTCGTAGAAGCCGTCGAAGTACGGCGCGACGAAGTTCGACTTCGAGTTGGGCGGAGCCAGCGGGTACTCGCGACGGGTCCAATCCTGCGATGCCGCCGGCTGGGGCGCGAGCGCCGCCAGCGCGACCGCGAGGCCCGAAAGGGCCAGGGTGACTCTCGACATTCCTTTCTCCTAAGTGCGTGGCCGGACGCACTCCGTCGGCTCGGGCCGACCCGCTCAATGTGCCCGGGAGCGCCCGCCGATTGCAATCACGATCAGACTACAGAGTATAGACCATAACGAAGGTCGGGTTTCACTAGGAGTCCGGCCTCCCCCAAAATGTTGAGCCCGGCCGCCCCGGCGGCCCCCCCCCGACAAGCGCCGTCCCGCGCCGCGCCGCCGGCCGATCCTCCGTCACCCATGCCTCGATCCACTCTTCCCGCCGACTGGCACGAGCTACCCGACGAGCAGCTGCTCGACATCCGCCTGTCGGATCTCCCCCTGACCCTCGAAGGGACGGCCCTGGCGGAGCGCCTCGCTCAGCTCGCGGCCGAGCTCGACGCGCGTGACCTCCGTCTCCCCATCCACTACTACATATCGACCGAGTGGTTCACCCCCGACGAAACGACGTCGATGGCGGTGCCGTTCTATCTCGCGCATCCCCGGCTCGAGCGCCTCGAGCGGGCGCAGATGCTCGCGGTCGAGGGCGGGGACCCGGACTGGTGCATGCGCATCCTGCGGCACGAGGCCGGTCACGTGATCGACAACGCCTTCCGCCTCCGGCTCCGGCGGCGCCGGCGAGCGCTCTTCGGCCCATCCTCGCTCCCATACCCCGAGTTCTACGATCCAAAGCCGTACAGCAAAGGCTTCGTGCTGCACCTCGACCCGTGGTACGCGCAGGCGCATCCCGACGAGGACTTCGCCGAGACGTTCGCGGTCTGGCTCACACCCGAGTCGGATTGGCGACGCCGCTACGAAGGATGGCCCGCGCTCGCCAAGCTCGAGTACGTCGACGACCTCATGGAAGAGCTCCGCGGAGAGGAGCCCCGTTTGGTCGACCCCACCGAGGTCGAGCCGCTCCGGCGCGTGCGCCGCACCTTGCGCTACCACTACCGCCTCAAGCGACGTCACTACGGCGTCGAGCATCCGAAGTTCTACGACCGAGACCTGCGCCGCCTCTTCTCCGACGCACCCGAGTTCGGCGACAACCCCACCGCCGCGCAGTTCATCACGCGCAACCGCAAGCACGCACGTCGCGTCGTGGCAAGCTGGACTGGGATCTACCAGTACACCGTCGACCGGGTGCTCGAGGACATGATCGCCCGTTGTCAGGAGCTCAGGCTCAGGCTCGCCGTCCCCGAGGAAACCGCGCGCAGCGAGTTCACCGTGCTCCTCACCGTGCAGACGATGAACTACCTACACAGCGGGAGGCATCGCGTCGCCCTATGAGGAAATCGCGCGTCCTCGTGCTCATCCACCACGACCTCACACCGAGGGAAGGCATCGCCGCACGGGAGGTGAAGCCCGAGTGGCGCATGGAGTGGGACGTCGTGACGAAGCTCCGCGCGCGCGGCCACGAGCTCAGGGTCATCGAGGTGCACGACGACCTCACGCCGATCCGTCAGGCCCTCGAGGACTTCAAGCCCACGGTCGCGTTCAACCTGCTGGAGGACTTCGACGACATCGTCGTCTTCGACCAGAACGTGGTGAGCTACCTGGAGCTGCTCCGGGTTCCGTACACGGGCTGCAACCCACGCGGCCTCACGCTGGCGCGCGACAAAGGGTTGGCGCGGAAGCTCCTTGCCTATCACCGCATTCCCTTCCCGGACTTCACCGTCGTGCCGGTGGGAAGGAAGCCGCGCGTGCCCAAGCGCATGAGCTACCCGCTCATCGTGAAATCCCTCACCTACGAGGCCTCGGCCGCCATCTCGCAGGCGTCCGTGGTCGCGAACGAAGATCAGCTCAAGAAGCGGGTGCGCTTCATCCACGACACGCTCCTGACCCCAGCCATCGTGGAGGAGTACATCGATGGCCGCGAGCTGTACGTCGGCGTTCTGGGGAACCACCGGCTGGAGGTCTTCCCCGTGTGGGAGATGACCTTTGGCAAGATGATCGGCGACAACTGGCCGATCGCCACCGAGCGGGTGAAGTGGAACGTGAGCTACCAGAAACGTCACGGGATCGACACCGCCCAGGCGAAGCTGCCCGCCGACGTGGTGGCGAAGATCCAGCATCTCGCCAAGCGCACGTACCGCGCCCTCGAGCTCTCGGGCTACGCCCGCATCGACTTCCGCATGAACTCCTCGGGAGCGATCTACGTGATCGAGGCGAATCCCAACCCCCAGCTCGCCGAAGCGGAGGACTTCGCCCGCTCAGCGGCCAAGGCGGGCGTCACCTACCCCGACCTCCTCGAGCGCATCATGGCCCTGGGTCTGCGGTGGCGGCCCACACGTGACGCGTCGGCAATCGGACCGTAACGGGAGGGCTCCTGCCCATCCGCGGCGGTCCGCCGCACAGATGCGAAATCACCCCTGACTCCGTATCCTGCTACGTCCCGTTTTCCGGGGACCGGAGGCGCTGCAAATGCGGATTGGAGCCGTCGTCGTGGTGGTCGCGGTCAGTCTCGCGACCTCTCCGTGGTCAGCACCCTCGCTCGCGGCCCAGGCGCCCGACCGCGCCGCACCCTGGGACCGCAGCTGGTCCCCTCCCCGCACGCCCTGGGGCCACCCCGACCTCCAGGGTAACTGGACGAATGCCACCCTGACCCCATTCCAGCGGCCTGCCGGAAGGCGGCCGACTTTCACGTGGGCCGAGGTGGAGGAGCTCGAGCGCGCAGATGGTGACTGCCCTCCGAATCCAGCCACGGTGGCGTGCGGCGTGGAGCCCGGCACGGGGAGCGACGCGGCCCGCTTGCGTGGTCAGGAGTACCCCGAGATCTACTGGGAGCGCGGCACTACGGTCGCGGTGGTCGACGGGGAGCCCCGGACATCGATGATCACCTTCCCGGCGGACGGTCGGATCCCCCCGCTCACGGCCGAGGGTCAACGGCGGCAGGACGAGTACCGAGACTTCCTCTCGCAATTCGGTGCGTTCGACCATCCCGAGATCCGGCCGATGCAGGAGCGTTGCGTCCTCTACGGCTCTTCGTTCGGCGCCGGCAGCCCCAGTCAACTCGGGCCACCGATCGTCCCCAACGGCGGATACAACCACAACTACACGATCGTCCAAAACGCCGATCATGTGCTGATCATGACGGAGAAGATCCACGACTACCGGATCATCCGCCTCGGTGAGCCGCGACGACTGCCGCCCAGCGTGCGGCCCTACTTCGGAGACTCCTGGGGCCGCTGGGAGGGGAACACGCTCGTCGTCGAGACGACGGGCATCAGCCCGCAGCAGCGGTTCCGAATCCACTCGGACGACCTCTGGGTTGTGGAGCGGTTTACGAGGGCCGACGACGACACGATCCTCTACACGTTCGAGGTGCACGACCCCCGGACGTATGCCGAGCCCTGGGGTGGAGAGATTCCGATGGAGCGCCTCGATGGGCTGGTCTACGAATACGCTTGCCACGAGGGCAACTACGGTTTCGAGGGGGTGCTCAGAGGCGCTCGGTACGAAGAGGCGCAACAGGCGCAGGGCGGCCCGCCGGCGCGCTGACTAAGCCTCGCCTAGGTCCCCCTAGGCGCTCCGAGGCAGTGGGCGTCGGTCGCCACCCCACCGCCTCACGGGTCGGCCCTACGCCCGAGGGTGCGACCCATGTCGTTTCCGGGGCGACCGCACCTCCCCCGCGGCGCCTGATAGATTGTCTCCTGCCGTCGAGTCCAGACGAACCGGGGGTCCAGACATGCCGCGAAGCCTGACGTCTCTCAGTGTCCTTTCGATCCTCGCCACCTTCGCCCTCGCGTGCGGAGAGGCGGACGCACCCCAGGGTGGCGCACCCGCCACGGGCGCGGTCGTCGCCGACGAGGCGCCCCCCGCTTCCGGGCAGACGCATTGGACCAACGATCGGGAAATCGGTCGGAGCCTCGGTCCCGTGACCGAAGCGATGCTGCTCGCCGGCACATCCGATCCGACGAAGTGGCTGCACTATCACGGAGACTACCGGAGCTACCGACACAGCCCGATCCGCGAGCTGACGCCGGCGTCGGTTACGCGCCTCGAGCTGGCCTGGGCCTTCCCGACCGGCACAGTGCAACAGTTCGAGGTGTCCCCGATCGTCTACGACGGCGTCATGTACGTCACCTCGTCGAACAACCGGATCTTCGCGCTGGACGCGGTGAGCGGAGAACCGTACTGGCGCTACGATCATCCACTGCCCCGCGACCTGCGCGTCTGCTGCGGCAACGTGAACCGCGGCGCGGCGATCCTCGGCGACGCGGTCCTCATGGCGACGCTCGACGCGCGCCTCCTCGCGTTCCACCGGCTCACGGGCGAAATCCTCTGGAACACCCAGATCATCGACTACCGGGACGGCTACGCGGCAACGTCCGCGCCGCTGATCGTCGGCAACCTCGCCGTGATCGGCGTGGCGGGTGGAGAGTACGGAATCCGGGGCTTCTTCGACGCCTACGACGTCACGACCGGCCAGCGGGTCTGGCGCCACTACACGGTGCCGGCCGCGGGCGAGCCGGGCGTCGAGACGTGGGAAGGCACGTCGTACGAGTTCGGCGGCGCCCCGACGTGGACGACCGGAGCGTACGACGCGGACACGAACACGCTCTTCTGGACCACAGGTAACCCCGGCCCCGACTGGAACGGCGACGACCGGGAGGGCGACAACCTCTACGCGAACTCGGTGATCGCGGTCGACCCCACGACGGGTGAGCGGAAGTGGCACTTCCAGTTCACGCCGCACGACGTCTGGGACTTCGACGGCAACACGCAGGTCTTCCTCGTCGACGTCACGAGAGGCGGCCAACGCATTCCGGCGCTCGTGCAGGCCAACCGGAACGGGTACTTCTACATCCTCGACCGCCGGACCGGAGCGTTCCTCTCAGCGACGCCCTACGTGAAGGAGGTGAACTGGGCCACGATCGACGAGAACGGCCGCCCCGTGGTGAACCCCGAAGCGGTGTCGATGGTGAACCCCACCTATCGCGTCTGCCCGAACCACTTCGGCGGCATGAACGGAGCCTGGACCGGAGCGCTCAACCCGGCGCTCGGCCTCGCCTACATCCCCGCCGTGGAGAGCTGCGAGCTGCACGAGAAGGGCATCACGCCGTACGTGCGGGGTCAGCCGTTCATGGGCGGCCGGCCCATCCCGCTGGACGTGCAGGAGGGCCGCCAGAGCGGGCACCTGTCGGCGATCGACGTGGCCACGGGGGAGATCCGCTGGAGGTACGACGACCCCTATCCGATGATGGGCGGGGTGCTGAGCACCGCGGGCGGCGTCGTGATCACGGGCAGCCAGGACGGGCACGCGATCGCATTCGACGCCGCAACGGGACGCGAGGCGTGGCGCTTCCGCCTGGGCGCGGGCATCCGCAGCCAACCGATCGCGTACCAGGCCGGCGGACGGACGTTCGTGGCGATCGGAGCCGGCAACGGGCGCTTCGTGGAGGCGACCGGGGCGCCGACGATCATGCCCGAGGGAGGACAGCTCTTCGTCTTCCGTCTGCGGTAGCCACGTGCGGGCGTCCGGAGTGGCGAGGGCGCTCGGGTGCGCTCTCGCCCTGAGCGCGTGTGCCGTGGCCGACCCGGTCGAGGAATATCTGGCCGATGCGGCGGCCCTCGAGCGCGGGCGGGCGCTCTTCATCGGCACGTGTACCGGTTACTGCCACGTCGAGGGGCGCTCGAACGGCGACATCCCCAACCTCTTCGACGGCGAATGGCGCCACGGCGGGAGTAACCAGGACGTCTTCCAGACCATCGCAAACGGCGTGCCGGGGACGCAGATGGTCGGATTCCGGGGCGTCCTGCCCGAGGGGGACGAGGACATCTGGCGGATCGTCGCGTACCTGAGGAGCGCAGCGCGTTGACGCTACGCGCTGCGGCGACCTGATCCCACCGGGATTCTTGGGTACATTTAGGTCTGCGGACACGCCGGACCCCTCCCAGCTCGATCCTCGAGCTCCCGGTCATTCAAGAATCCAAGCAACTCAGATCCGAGAACGAGGTCATGGACGCAAGCGCTGTCGCCAAGGGAAGCAAGTGCCCGGTTCACACGTCGCAGGGAGGAACATCGAACAGGGACTGGTGGCCGAACCAGCTCAACCTCGGCGTTCTGCACCAGAATGCTCCGATGTCCAGCCCGATGGGACAGGCCTTCGACTACGCGGCCGAGTTCGCGAAGCTCGATCTCGACGCGCTGAAGAAGGACGTCTTCGAGCTGATGACCACGTCGCAGGACTGGTGGCCTGCCGACTACGGTCACTACGGGCCGCTCTTCATCCGTATGGCCTGGCACAGCGCGGGCACGTACCGCATCGGTGACGGCCGCGGCGGCGCTGGGTCGGGCACGCTGCGCTTCGCGCCGCTGAACAGCTGGCCCGACAACGGAAACCTCGACAAGGCGCGCCGCCTGCTCTGGCCCATCAAGCAGAAGTACGGGAAGAAGATCTCCTGGGCCGACCTGATGATCTTCGCCGGCAACTGCGCCATCGAGTCCATGGGCTTGAAGCCGTTCGGCTTCGCCGGCGGACGGGAGGACGTCTTCGAGCCAGAGCAGGACATCTACTGGGGGCGCGAGACGGAGTGGCTCGGAGACAAGCGCTACTCCGGCGACCGCGAGCTGGAGAATCCCCTGGCCGCCGTCCAGATGGGCTTGATCTACGTGAACCCCGAGGGGCCGAACGGGAAGCCGGATCCGCTCGCCGCGGCGCGCGACATCCGCGAGACCTTCGCGCGCATGGCCATGAACGACGAAGAGACCGTCGCGCTCATCGCAGGCGGGCACACCTTCGGCAAGTGCCACGGCGCGGGCGATCCCGCGCTGGTCGGCGCGGCGCCGGAGGGCGCCGGCATCGAGGAGCAGGGCCTCGGTTGGAGGAGCGGCTTCGGCACGGGCAAGGGCGCCGACGCGATCACGAGCGGCCTCGAGGGCGCGTGGACACCGAACCCCGTGAAGTGGGACAACGGCTACTTCGACACCCTCTTCGGATACGAGTGGGAGGTGACCAAGAGCCCCGCCGGTGCGTGGCAGTGGAAGCCCAAGGACGCCGCGGCCGCCGACCTCGTGCCCGACTCGCACGACCCGTCCAAGCGCCACGCGCCCATGATGGCGACGACGGACATCTCCCTGCGGGAGGCCCCGATCTACGCCGACATCTCCAAGCGATTCCACGAGAATCCGGACGAGCTCGCCGACGCGTTCGCTCGTGCCTGGTACAAGCTGACGCACCGCGACATGGGGCCCCGCTCCCGCTACCTCGGCTCCCTCGTTCCGGACGAAGAGCTCCTCTGGCAGGATCCCGTCCCCGAGGTCGATCACGAGCTGATCGACGCCACCGATGTCGCATTGCTCAAGGGCAAGGTGCTGGCCTCGGGTCTTTCCATCGCGCAGCTCGTCACGACCGCCTGGGCGTCGGCCGCGACGTTCCGGGGCTCAGACAAGCGCGGGGGAGCGAACGGAGGCCGGCTCCGTCTCGCGCCGCAGAAGGACTGGGAGGTGAACCAGCCCGCCAAACTCGCGAAGGTCCTCGACAAGCTCGAGGCGATCCAGAAGGACTTCAACACGGCGCAGCGCACTGACAAGAAGGTCTCGCTCGCCGACCTGATCGTGCTGGCTGGCTGCGCGGCCGTCGAGCAGGCTGCGAAGAACGCCGGCTACGACGTCGAGGTCCCCTTCGCGCCCGGACGCACCGACGCGTCTCAGGAGCAGACCGACGCGGACTCGTTCGCCGTGCTCGAGCCCATCGCCGACGGCTTCCGCAACTACTTGGCGGGCGACTACGCCAACTCGGCGGAGGAGCTCCTGATCGACCGGGCGCAGCTCCTGACGTTGACCGCACCGGAGATGACCGTTCTGGTCGGCGGCATGCGCGTCCTGAACGCCAACTTCGCACAGTCCCCCCACGGCGTCTTCACCGAGCGGCCCGAGACGCTCACCAACGACTTCTTCGTGAACCTGCTCGGCATGGGCACGGAGTGGAGCGCCTCGAAGAACAAGGGCGTCTTCGAAGGACGTGACCGTGCGACGGGCAAGGTGAAGTGGACCGGTACCCGCGTCGACCTCGTCTTCGGCTCGAACTCCCAGCTCCGTGCGATCGCCGAGGTCTACGGTTGCGACGATGCCGGGGACACGTTCGTGCGCGACTTCGTGGCCGCGTGGGACAAGGTCATGAGCCTCGACCGCTTCGATCTGCGCTGAGCGGCACCTCGGGGCTGTCCTCGGTGCGTGCCCGCTCGAACGCGGGCCGCGGCGTCGGCGTGCGCACCTGCTCGAGCCAGAACACGCCGTCGTAGGGCGCGCTGTTGCCGCGCGTGCCGATGAAGTCGATGTCTCCGTCGCCGTCCATGTCTCGCGCCAGGAACTTGTCGAACATGCCGCGCTTGCGGCGCGAGACATCGTGGCGAATCCAGGGAGCGCGCACGTCGTCGGGCTGCTCGAACCACCCGATGCGTCCGAGCGGGTCGTCCGGACCGACGTTCCCGTCGTCCTCGCGCGGCCCGTCGCTGTAGCTGCCCGCCATGACGTCGAGGCGGCCGTCGCCGTCGATGTCGGCGAGCACGAAGCCCGTCATGCTGTCCGGGTCGAACGTGCCGATGAAGTGTGCCACCCACGCGTCATCGATGCGCTCGGGCTGCTCGAGCCAGATCAATCCGCGACCGGCGGCGGTCACGATGTCGAGCCGCCCGTCCCCGCTCAGGTCCCCGTAGGCGAGGTTGAAGCCCGCGGCACTCGCGCGCACGATGCCGATCGCGTGCTCACGGAACCGCAGCGTGCCGTCGCCGGGGTTCTCGAAGAAGACCAGGCGGCTCTCGCCGCGCGAGCCGACCACGATGTCGAGGTCGCCGTCTCCGTCGAGGTCGACGGGCTCGGCGTTCTGCGGCACGCTGTAGCGTCCGAGCTCAATCTCGGTCCAGCCTGCCGCGTCGAGGGGATCGCCGCTCACCTTGTAGATCGCCACGGGCGTCGAGCGGGCGAAGTCCTCCGGGCCGGGCCGCTGAGCGCCTTTGTTCGGGGCGCTCGCCTCGGGCACTCCGTCCCCGTCGAAATCCGCCAAGAAGACGCGGATGTACGACCCGCGCCCTTTCGTCATCGGTAGGATGAGCCGTGGCCAGGGCTGCGAGCGAGCGCCCGGCCCAGGGTTCTGCAGGTAGATGAGGTGCGCGAGCTCCGCGGCGACCATGACGTCGAGCCAGCCGTCGCCGTTCACGTCGGCGACCGCCACGTCCTCGGGAGCAGGCGCGTCGGCGCCCTCGGCCAGGGTGACGTTCGTCCAGCGATCCGGGTCCGCGGACCCGAACGCGATCCGCACGTGCCCCTCGGCGTCGGGAACGAAGTCCGGGTCGAACTCGCTCGAGTCGTACTCGCTGTCGGACTCGTGCACGGAAACGATGTCCGGATAGCCGTCGTTGTCGAGGTCGGCCATCACGAGCCCGTCGCTCCCGCTGAGTGCGAACCCGGCCGTCGCCGCCTCGTCGATGATGTGCTCGCGCCAGCTGATGTAGCTCCCGTCGGCCGCGCGGGCGCGGGTCGGGGCGTCACCGACGGGTGTCTGGGCTTCTGTAGGAATCACGCAGACGAGCGTGCAGCTGAAGACCAGAATGAGCGTGCTCTTCATGGCATGGGTCCAGGAGGGCAGCACGAGTCAACCATGACCAGGCTGTGCGACGATCACCGGCGCCGCAAGCTCGGCTCCGCCGAACGCCGCAGGTATTGGCCTCCCCGGCCACAGGCTACGTCAACGTGCGCCGGGACTCCGTCGCCCTACGTAGACCTGCTTGCCGTCGCTGCTGAGATCTTTGGATGTGCACCGGAGGCACGGTGCGGAGGAGGAGCGATGGTCTCGAATCTCATGGTCGGTTGGGGCGGGATGCTCGGCGGCGTGATCGCCGGCGCGGTCATCGGGCTGTTCTTCGAGCGCGAAGACTGGATGGGAGGATACGCGTCGTTCCGGCGCCGGCTCATGCGGCTCGGACACATCGCCTTCTTCGGCCTAGGCTTCGTCAACATCCTGTTCGCGCTCACGACGGCGGGAATACCCGAGAGCGGTTGGCTCGCGACCGCGTCGTGGGCGCTAGTGATCGGCGCGGTCACCATGCCTGCGTGCTGTTTCCTGTCCTCTTGGCGCAGGTCGTTCGCCCGACTCTTCCCCATCCCGGTGGTCGCTGTCGCCGTCGGAATCATCACGCTCCTCCTGCATATGAACGAGGTGCTGCTATGAGGATCGGACTCCTTGCCATGAGCGGGCTGCGCATCTGCAAGCCCGAGCTGCTCGAGTTGGGATTCACCTTTCCACGGGTGCAACAGAGGGCCCAAGAGATCGAAGCTCTCCCCTCCCTCGGACTGCTCACGCTGGCGGGAATGACGCCGGACGACGTCGACGTGGAGTACGTCGAGGTCCGTGATGTGGACCAGTGGGAGCTTCCCACACACTTCGACGTCGTGGCCATCTCCACGCTGACCGCGGTGCTCGGGGAGGCGTTCCGTGTTTCGACGCGGCTTCGCGAGCAGGGGATCGCGACGATCCTCGGTGGACTCGGGGTCACATTAGCGCCCCGGGACGCCCTCCGTCACGCCGATGCCGTGGTGGTCGGGGAGGGAGAGCTCGTGTGGAACGAGGTCGTTCAAGATCTTCGGCGTGGGGCCGTGAAGCCGATCTACGATGCACGCGCTCGAGGGGCATTCGATCTGGCCGAAGCCCCTATGCCGCGCTTCGACCTCCTGGAGCCGGGCCGTTACCCCCGCGTGTCCGTGCAAACTCAGAGAGGGTGCCCGTGGGCGTGTGAGTTCTGTGCATCATCGATTCGCCTGAACCCACGCTTCCGAGTGAAGCCGGTGCCGAAAGTCATCGCGGAGATCCGCCGGCTCAAAGAGCTTTTCGGCAATCCCTTCGTCGAGTTCGCGGATGACAACACGTTCGTGAACCGGAAGCATGCAAAGGAGCTGCTACGCGCACTGATGAAGGAAGACGTCCGTTGGTTCACCGAGTCGGACCTCTCGATCCACGAGGATGACGAGCTACTCAGCATGATGCGTGACGCCGGCTGTCAGCAGGTTCTGATCGGCTTCGAGCACCCGACGTACGAGGCCCTCGACGGCGTCGAGCGCCAGGCCAACTGGAAAGCCAATTCCGTGAGCCAGTACACGAGGGCAGTGGAGCGCATCCAGCAGCACGG
>JBFGFY010000091.1:0-12648 GCA_041579355.1 Longimicrobiales bacterium
CGCGTGACCCTGGGACTTCTCGATGTCCTTCGACCACTTCTCGTGATCGGGCACGCCGTCCACGCTGATGCCGATCAGCTTGCAGTTGCGCTTCGCGAACTCGCCCTCGAGGGCCGCGGCAGCTCCCAGCTCGGTCGTACAAACCGGCGTGAAGTCCTTGGGATGGGAGAAGAGGATCGCCCAACCGTCGCCGATCCACTCGTGGAAGCGGATCCTTCCTTGCGTGGTGTCGGCGGCGAAATCGGGCGCGGTGTCATTGATGCGTAGTGACATGCGGGCCTCCCGCGTTGTCTGGACAGGGGCGAATTCTAAGTAGGGCGCGACGCACGTCCAGTGGGTCACCAGCGCCCGGCGTAGTCGGCCGAGTAGGTCGACAGCTCGGCGACGAGGTATTCCCGGTGCAGCCGGTTGATTTGGCGGATGTGGATGTGGTCGTGCCCAACCCACGAAATGAGCAGGTCCCCCGCGCGGATCCGGCCGAGCTTCGGGTGCTCGTACACACTCGACCAATCAGGCTTCTGGAGCGCCTCCAGCCAGTCGATGGAGTCGGCCCGGGCCGCCAGGAAGCGGGCGAGGGACTCGCCGAGGTCGCGTGACGCGTAGGCCCGCTCCACGGCCCATCGAGGCGGATCGATCGGCGGCCAGGGCGTAGCCGTCCGGTGCAGCGTGAAGTCGAGCCGCGTACGGAAGTCCTCCACCTCCTCGTCCGCGAGATGGTTCACGACCTCGAGGATGGACCACTGGTCGGCGGCCGGCTTCCACCCGGCCTGGGTGCGGTCCATCCCCTCGACCAGCGCCTCGATGGCGGCCGCGTTGGCTCGCAGCCGCCCGATGATCGCCGCAAGCTCCACCACTCCTCCTTTCTCCGAGAGGCTACCGGGGAACGCGTGTCAGCTCCGGCTCGAGCACCTCGAGGGCGACGCGTCAGAGTGAGAAGGGCACATGCTACATCCGCATCCAGCCCCACGCACGCCGACCGCCGCTCCTGTTCGCGCGACGCGACGCAGCCACCGGCCCACCGGGAGGAAAGTCTTTGACTCGGCCGTCGAACCATAGGTAACCTTTCGGTGACTTCCTCTTCAGGAGTGAGCCGATGCCCCGATCACAGCTCCCGCAGGGATCGACCTCGCGGTCGCCTTCCCTGTTCGGCGGCGGGGGCCCGGAACACGGACCGACCGAGGTGACGAGCCCCGTCGCCCTGCCCTCGCGATAGGGCCAAGGCCGAGCAGTGGCGCGTCTCTTGGTCGTGGACGACGAAGAAGCGGACCGTGTGGTCCTTCAGACGATTCTGGAGCGCGCCGGTCACGAGGTCTTTCTCGCCGGCGACGGGCGCGAGGCCCTCGACGCCTACGAGGGAAAGGACATCCAGATCGTGATCACCGACCTGCAAATGGACGAGGTGCACGGGCTCGAGCTCATCACCATCATCCGTGACTTCGACCCCCGGCCGCGCATCATCGCGATCTCGGGTACCGGCGAAGTGCAGCTCGACATGGCGCACGCCCTGGGCGCGGAGAAGACGCTCACCAAACCGGTGCGCCCCGACCAGCTACTCACCGCGGTGCGCGAGGTCCTCGCGACCAGCGGCTGACCGCGACCCAGAGCGACGACGATGAGGACGTACAAGAAGGTGTTCCTGATGGGAGCGACCTTGGCGGCCGCACACGGAGGGCTCGCTGCGCAGCAGCCGCTGTCGGCGATCTCGGACCTGCTCGCTCAGAGCGTTGCGAGCGGGCGGATCGCGGGTGCGGTGGCCGGTGTCGCGCACGGCGGACGAGTCGTCTACCTGGACGCGGTGGGCGTGCAGGACCTGACCAGCCGGACGCCCATGACCGAGCGCTCGCTCTTCCGGATCTACTCCATGACCAAGGCGGTCACGGCCGTCGCCGTGATGATGCTCGAGGAAGAGGGCCGGCTCCGGCTGGACGACCCCGCTTCGCGCTGGCTGCCTGAGCTGGCCGAGGTCGTGGTGCTCCAACCGGACGGGACGACGCGGCCGCCGGTCCGTCCCATCACCATTGAGCACCTGCTCCTCCACACCGCGGGGTTCAGCCACCGCACCTCGCCCGAGTACCGCGAGGCCGGGGTCCGCTCCCGTAGCGACACCCTGGAGGAGTTCGTCCGGAAGATCGTGATGGTGCCGCTGCGCTTCGACCCGGGAGAGCGGTTCCTCTACAGCGAGTCCTCGACGCTGCTCGGTCGAGTCGTGGAGGTCGTCTCCGGGCTGTCTTTCGACGAGTTCCTGGAGCGGCGCATCTTCGAGCCGCTCGGAATGAGGGACACGCGGTTCTGGGTCAGCCCCGAAGATCGCATCCGGCTCGCGACGGTGTACCGGCAGGTGGATGGAGGCCTCGAGCCCTACGAGATCGAGGAGGTGCCCTTCACGGATCGCCCCGCGCTCCTCGAGGGGGCGGTCGGACTCGTATCCACGGTTCCGGACTTCCTTCGCTTTGCTCAGATGCTGGCCGGCCGCGGCACACTCGACGGAGTGCGGGTCCTGAGCGAGGGCTCGGTGGCGCGCCTCACGCGCAACGGGCTGGACGACTCCATGCTGGCGTCTCGGCGCGGGACGGGCTGGGCGCTCGCGAGCGTATCCGTCGTCGTCGACCCGGCGGGCTCGCCGGCACACGCAGGTGAGTACCGGTGGGACGGGAGCGCGGGCACCGAGTTCTGGGTGGATCCGACGACGGGCGCCGCCGTCGTCACGATGTGGCAGAGCTCCCCCGCGAATCCGGACGGCCTCCGCCAGCGCATCACGGACCTGGTTCGGGAAGCCATCGCCCGGTGAGCACCGAGGCGAACGCCGGAGAGGTCCTCTCCGGGGCAGGCCCGGGGCCGGCCGACGCGGGGACCCCTGCCGGGCCGCCGTCGGAGGGGCTCGAGCGCGTGCTCGCGACGCTGCGCCTCGACAGCATCAGGAACCGCATCCTCGCGTTGGCGATCGTGGCGACGCTGGTGCCGGCTCTCAGCACCGCCGTGCTGTCGTACCGACAGAATCGGGCAGCGCTCACCGCGAACCTGAACGGAGAGCTGCGCAGCCGCGGGTCCCAGGGTGCCCGCGAGGTCGACCTGTGGGTCAAGGAACGCTCCTACGACGTACGTGTCTTCACGGGCTCCTTCGAGATGTCGGAGAATCTCGACCGCATCCGGCAGGGGGGAGCGGGAGCGGCGACCGCGACGACCCGGCTGCGCGACTACCTGGTCGGTGTGCACGGGCGCTTCACCGACTACCAAGAGCTGCTCGTGACGAACGCCGACGGCCGCGTGGTCGCGTCCAGCAACGATCCGCCCGGCGAGGTCACGCTCCCAGCCGATTGGCTCGTCCGGTTGCGGAGGGGGGAGTCCGTCCTGGGCGACCCCACGTGGAGCGACGAGCTCGGCGAGGTGGCCGCGACCCTCGCGGCGCCGATCGGGAGCTCCGACGCGCGCTTCCTCGGCGTGTTGGCCGCGACCCTCACCTTCCGGGCCTTGGATACGATCCTCGCGACGGTCACGCCCGGCGAGGGCGGCCGGATCGATCTGGCCACGGGGGACGGCCTGCTGCTCGCCGTTTCTCAGCCCGCGTCGGCCGGCTCCGGGCCGGTCCGGCTCGCGCCCGAGACGCTCGGGCGCCTCACCGCTGCCGAAGGCGTCACTGCGGAATACACGGACCGAACGGGCACGGCGGTGGTCGGCACGCTCACGCCCGTGCCCGGGCTCCCCTGGTCCGTCCTGGCGCAGATCCCGTCCGCCGAGGCGTTCGCGCAGATCACCGACCTGCGCAACTCCGCGTTCATCCTCGTGTCGATCCTGCTCGTGGTGGTCGGCGGGCTGGCCTACCTCCTCGGTGCGGTGATCGTGCGGCCGCTCGCGCGACTCGCGCAGGGCGCCGGAGCCGTCGCCGCAGGAGACCTCTCGGTCGACTTGCCAGCGGGCGGTCGCGGTGAGGTCGGATACCTGACCCACGTGTTCAACGACATGGTGGCGCGGCTCCGCGAGAGCCGCGAGGAGCTCGAGCGCCTTTCGGTGACGGACATTCTCACGGGCCTCCACAACCGACGCTTCCTCATCGAAGCATTCGAGAAGGAGATCCAGCGCGCGGACCGGCGCGAGCGTCCGTTCTGTGTCCTCATGGTCGACGTGGACCGCTTCAAGGCCTACAACGACACGCACGGACACCTCGCCGGTGACCAGGTTCTGGTCGCCATGGGTCGCGTGCTCAGGGACGCCACCCGCGAGCTGGACGTCCTCGCCCGCTACGGGGGGGAGGAGTTCATCGTGCTGTTCCCGGAGTGCGACCTGGACAACGCGATCCGTGCCGGCGAGAGAATCCGCCAGCGACTCGCCAGGGAGGAGCTCGAGCACGGACCGGTCACGATCAGCGTCGGCGTGGCAGAGTTCCCGCTTCACGGCGACACGACGGCGGAAGTGATCGCCGCGGCGGACGCGGCCCTCTACGAGGCCAAGAGTGAAGGACGCGACCAGGTGCGTGGAGCCCCTCGGCCCAAGGAAGAGGCGGAGATCAGGCGGAAGGCCTCGAAGCGCTCGGCGGCCGCGAGGAAGAAGCGCGCCTGAAGGGGCCCCCGGCCCTCGGGGTGCCTCTCGCCGCCCTGACCCGGTCCTAAGCTCAGCGGCTGGTGACGAGGTTGTGGAAGATCCAACCCTCGCGGCCGCCGTCGTCCGATACCCGGACCCAGAGGCTCGTATACGACTGCCCGACGACGAGCTCGGCGGCGTCCAGCGTGAAGAGCACGTCGTAGCTCAAGCCGGGTCCGGAACGGACGTTGCTGCGGCTCGTCGTGCGCAGAGGCAACGGCACCTGGAAGAGTGCCTCACCCGGGCGGAGCTGGCCGCCGGAGCCGCGCAGGCGGGCCTGCCCACCCCGAACGATGCCGCGCACCTGCGCAGCCAGGTAGAGCGCACCTCCGTAGTTCTCGCTCGCGAACTCCCGGGAGCTCTGCTGGAAGAGCGCCTCCGCCCGCTGGAGCTCGGGGAGCGAGGGCCCTCCCGGCGCCCGCCTGAGCGTCCCCAGGGCAATCTCCGCCTCCGCCATGCTCGAAGCGGCCTCCGCGCGGCTGGCCTGCGTCTGGAGCCGCGCCATGGTGCGCACGAGCTCGAGCCGTGTCGCCTCGAGCTCGTCCTGGAGCTCGCGTAGCTGCACGTCCCGCTCGAGCACTTGGATCTGCAGCCGGGCGACCCGCTCCTCCAGCGTCGTGGTCTCCACGCGGACCGTGTCCACGCGAGTCACGGCGGCGGGGGCCCCTCCCGGTGGCGCGGGTGGATCGGCCGCACCCTGGGCACACGCTCCCGCTGCGGCGGACGCAGCGACGGCGAGGATGGCTCGCAAAGCTCTCATACGGCGCACCAGTCCGGAGGGGATTGTCGAATGTAGGCTCACGGGAAGGTCCGGTTCAATCGCCTCGAGCGGTCGGCCGGTGCAGCGAATCGTTGGGTACGACGCTGCGCGCGCCAGGGGATGCCGGCCCAGACGGGCCCGCCTACATTCCGGGCCGACGCCCCCGTCGCCCCTGCACCTCGGAAACACATGCCGAAAGCCGCGACTCTCGCCTTGACGTGGATCCTCCCGGCGGCCGCCCTAGCCCAGACGCCCGCCCCGGCCACGCCGCCGGTGGCGACCGACGTGACGGCGGCCGACATCCGGAGCTTCATCGATGTGCTGCCGCGAGACCGCGTGAGCGACCTTCCGATCCGAGTCGTCGGCGTCACCGGCGACTACCGCGTCGGCGTCTACGGCGTCTTCCGACCTCAGAGCGTGCCCGGCGATGCGAACCTGCACCAGGTCAACACGACGGAGATCTATTACATGGTCTCGGGCGCGGCGACGCTCGTGACCGGCGGCACGATGGTCGAGGCCTACCAGCCGCCCTCGAGCCGGACCAGCCTCAGGGCTCCCCGCATCGAAGGCGGCGTCAGCCGGCGAGTGGTTCCGGGTGACGTGGTGATCATTCCTGGCCACACCCCGCACTGGTGGAGCGAGCTCGAGTCCGACATCGAGTACCTGATCTTCCGACCGGACCCCGACAACCGGATCCCGCTGCGATGACCGCGTGGCGCATCCCCTCGACGGCGCTCGCGCTCGGCGCCGCGGTAGCCCTCGGAGCGCAGTCGCTCGCGGCCCAGGCCCCTCCCACCTTCATCGTCGAGAGCGCGACGATGAGCACGGGGCAGATGATGCCGCGCGACTACACGCCCGACGGCCGTAACGTCTCACCGCCGCTGCGCTGGCGGGGGCTCCCGACGGGGACGCGCCAGCTCGCCGTGATCTGCCAGGACCACGGCGCCGGCAACCCGCCCCCCTGGGTGCACTGGATCATCTACAACATCCCGGCGACGGCGACCGGGCTCCCCGAGGGCATCCCGTTCGACCCGACGGACCCGATGCCCGGCGGTCTCGAGGGCGCCGTCCAGGGGAGCAACGGCTGGGGCCTGGCGATGTATCGCGGACCGGCTCCACCTGGTGGGTCGCTCCACCACTACGACTTCGCGGTCTTCGCGCTCGACGCCGAGCTCGATCTGCCGCCGGGCCTGACACGGGCCGAGCTGCTGGCGGCGATCGAGGGTCACGTCATCGGCCGCGGCAACATGGTGCCGATCTATCGCCGCCGGCCGGCCGACGCCCCGCGTGAGCGCGACGGCAACCGCGACTGAGCCCGACGATGCCGAAACGACCGCCCGCCGAACCCGAACCGACACAGGGTAGAGACATGGCCGAAGAGAGCCCCACGGGCACTTCCATCACGCGCCGCGACCTCCTGCGCACGGCCGGCGCTGCCGGAGCGGCCGCGTTCCTCCCGGGCGCCGTGCGAGCCGAGGGCGTGGAGGCGACCGCGGCCTCGACACCTCCTGCCCCGGCGCCGGCGGTGGTCGGGCCCGCGGCGGCGACACCTGCCGGCCCGCTCATGAACCTCACCGCACACGAGACGGAGATCCTCTCGGCCATGGTGGACCGCTTGATCCCGTCCGACGAGATGGGTCCGGGCGCGCTGGAGGCGGGAGCACTGCGGTTCATCGACCGGGCGCTCTCCGAGGCCGAGTCGGCCTCCGCCGACGCCTACCGCTCCGGGCTCGCCGCCGTGGACCGCTACAGCCAGTACACGCGCGGCGCGCCGTTCCTCGAGCTCTCGCCACGCGACCAGGATTCCGTGCTCGTCGACTGCCAGATCGGCGCCGCGACCGGGGCGGGCGTCGGCTTCGAAGGCAGCTCGGCCGCTTTCTTCAACATGGTCAAGAGCCACACCTGGCAGGGGACGTTCGGGGACCCGCAGTACGGGGGTAACGTCCAGTTCGCCGGCTGGGATCTGATCCGCTACCCAGGGCTACGCATGCGTGTGAGCGACGAGGACCAGCGCCGTCTGGAGGCCGACGACCTCGAGCCGGTCCGCCGCTCGGCGTACGACTTCGGTCAGTTCCAGGCAGGACGCGGAGGCACGGCCGGCCAGGGGGGAGACGGCTGATGGCGACTCAACTGCAGGGCACGGACGTCGTGATCGTAGGCCTCGGGGCCGCCGGCGGCGTGGCGGCGCTTCCGCTGGCCGAGGCCGGGCTCGACGTGGTGGGGCTCGAGGCGGGCACCTGGCTCGACCGGAGGGACTTCGCCCCCGACGAGATACGCAACAACTACCGGGACTGGCCGATGCTCGTGAAGAAGGCCGAGCTCGAGCGCCCGACCTCGAGAGCGACCGCGGCCCAGACTGCGTCACGTGTGGGCAGCCACCCGATGATGAATGCAGTCGGTGGCACCACGCTGCACTACTGGGCCCAGAGCTGGCGCCTCAACCCGTGGGATTTCCGCGTCGTGAGCGAGACGCAGCGCCGTTACGGCCGCGGCCGCATACCCACGGGCTCCACGATTCAGGATTGGCCGTTCGGCTACGAGGAGCTCGAGCGCTTCTACGACCGGATCGAGCACGAAGTCGGCGTCTCCGGACAGGCTGGCAACGTGCGCGGCCGCATGGACGCACGCGGCAACAAATTCGAAGGGAGGCGTGAGCGAGCCTATCCCATGCCCGCGCTGCGCTGGACGGCGTTCCACGACCGCATGGCCGACGCCGCGCGCTCGCTCGGGTGGCACCCCTTCCCTGGCCCTGCGGCGATCAACACCGCGACGTACGGCGGGCGACCGGGGTGCGGCTACCACGGCTACTGCAACAAGGGTGGCTGTCCGCTGGACGCCAAGAACAGCCCGCATCTCACGACGATCCCGAAGGCGCTCGCGACCGGCCGGCTCCGGGTCGTGCCTCGCGCGCACGTGACGACGGTGGAGGTCGACGCGCAGGGTCGCGCGACCGGCGTGAACTACGTGGTTGGAACGCAGGAATTCTTCCAGCCTGCGCGAGTCGTGCTCCTGGCGACGTACACGTACGAGAACGTCCGACTGCTGCTCCTCTCCAAGTCGCGCGCCTACCCGGAGGGTCTGTCGAACAACCACGGGCAGGTCGGTCGTCACTACCTGAGCCACCACCAGGGTGCCGGCGTGAGCGCTCTCTTCCCGTACGACCTGGATTCGTGGTACGGGCTGCCCGCGCAGGGCGTGGCCATCGATGATTGGGCGGACGACAACTTCGATCACGCCGGGCTCGACTTCATCGGCGGAGGAAATCTCTGGGCGATGTCGGACAACCGCCCCATCTCGGCGGCGAGCACGGGCACCTTCGGCCAGAGCCGCGGCTGGGGCTCAGCGTGGAAGCGCTGGATCCATGACAACGCCGATCGCACGCACGGCTTCTATATCCAGAAGACGACGCTTCCGTACGAGGACAACTACCTCGACCTCGACCCGACGGTGAAGGACCACCTCGGCTTCCCCGTGATCCGCATCACGGGCCAGTTCAAGGAGAACGAGCTGCGCATCGCGGAGTACATGCAGGACCGCGCCGAGGAGTGGTACCGCGCGGCCGGTGCCGTCGAGGTCGCACGCGGAGGTCTCGGCAACCAGATGGGCATCTCCACCCACGCCTACGGCGGGACGCGCATGGGCGACGATCCGGAGTCGAACGTCGTAGATCGCTGGGGCTTCTCCCACGAGGCGCCCAACCTCGGCGTCCTGGGGGCCTCGGTCATGGGCACGAGCGGAGCGCGCAACCCGACGCTGACCGTGCAGGCGCTCGCGTGGCGCACCGCGGAGCACCTCGTCGAGAGCTGGAGCAGCATCGCCGAGTAGTGGGGGAGCCCTCGACGTCGTCCCGTCCCCAGCCGTCCCGGCGCGGGCTCGCTGCGAGCCCATGACCGGAGCGCGCCTGATCGCCCCGCTCTTCACCGTCGCGATCTTCGTCGCGGCGGCGCTTCTCTTCTTGGTCCAGCCGATGGTCGGGAAGATGATCCTCCCGCGCGCGGGAGGGAGCCCGCAGGTCTGGAACACGTCGCTCGTCTTCTTCCAGACCGCGCTCCTCGGAGGCTACCTCTACGCGCACCTCTCGGTGCGCTGGCTCGGCGTACGCCGGCAGGCGTTGGCCCACCTCCTGGTGCTCGCCCTGCCGCTACTCGTGCTCCCCGTCGCGCTCCCGCCGGGCTCCCCTCCGGTGACAGGGGGCCAGTCGTGGTGGGTGCTCGTCACGCTGACGGTCGCCGTCGGCCTGCCCTTCTTCGCGCTCTCGGCAGCCAGCCCGCTGCTCCAGCGCTGGCTGGCCGCGACCGATCACGAGCACGCACACGATCCCTACTTCCTCTACGCGGGATCGAACGCCGGCAGCCTCCTCGGCCTCCTGGTCTTTCCGCTCGCGCTCGAGCCGCTGCTCCCGCTCGGTACTCAGACGCGGCTCTGGGCGGGCGCCTACGTCGTTTTCGTCGCGCTCGCCGCTGCGTGTGCTCTTGTCGTGGTGCTGCGACGGAGCCCGGCTCCGGCGACGCCCGTCGAGACCGGCGCCGGGGACCCCGCAGTGAGCTCGCGCGATCGCTTCTTCTGGATCGTGACGGCCGCCGTACCCTCCGCGCTGCTGCTCGGAGTCACGCAGTATCTGACGAGCCAGATCGCCCCGATCTCGCTCCTCTGGGTTCTGCCCCTAGCCGTCTACCTCGCGACCTTCATCGTGGCCTTCGCCCGCCGGCGCCTGGTCTCCCCCGAGAGGCTCTCGCGCCTCCTCGCGATCGCGACCGTCGTCGTGGCGCTCGTGCTCCTTGCACGAATCGTCGATCCGCAGTGGGTCGTGGCCTTGCTGCACCTGATGGTGCTCGCCCTGGCGGCTCTGCTCTGCCACGTCCGCCTCGCGGACGCCCGCCCCCCGACGAGCCACCTCACCGAGTACTACCTCCTGATCTCGACCGGCGGCGCGCTCGGCGGGTCGCTCGCCGCCCTCGTGGCGCCGGTCGTCTTCGACTTCATCGCGGAGTACCCGATCGCGATCGCGCTCGCGTGCCTCTTCCGGCTCCCGTTCGCGGGCTCGGACACCGATACGGGCCTCCGGCGCCTGCTCCGGCGCGGCAAGGCGCTCGACGTCGCTCTCCCGGCGCTGCTCGCCGCCTACCTCATCGTCGCGGTGGGGGCGGCGCGCTCGATCGCCGACTTCCCGGACGGTGTCATGGTGCTGCTCGTCGCGGTCCTTCCGACGCTGGTCGTCTTCACCTTCTCGCCGCGCCCGGTGCGCTTCGCGCTCGGGCTCGCAGTGCTGCTCGCTGCCGCGGAGTCGGGCCAGATGTACCGCGGCGCGATCCTGCACACCGACCGCACCTTCTTCGGTGTCCACCGCGTCACACGCGATCCGGACAACACCGTCACCGTGCTCTATCACGGCTCGACCGTGCACGGAGTCCAGAGCGTCGATCCGGCCCGTGCGACCGAGCCGCTGGCCTACTACCACCCCACCGGGCCGGCGGGCAACCTGGTCAGCGCGTTCGCCGCGCAAGCGGACAAGCGTGAGCTCGCGCTCGTCGGAGCCGGGACTGGCGCTCTCGCGGTGCTCGCCGCCCCGCACCAGCGGGTGACGCTCTACGAGATCGACCCCGAGGTCGTATGGATCGCCGACGAGTCCGGGCTCTTCTCCTACCTCGACAGGACGCGCGCCGCGCACGAGTGGGTGGTCGGCGACGGGCGCATCGCCCTACAGCAGCGCGAGACCCGATACGACCTGATGGTGCTCGACGCCTTCTCCTCCGGCACGATCCCGATCCACCTGCTCACGCACGAAGCCTTCGAGCTCTACCTCGAGCGGTTGGCGCCCGGCGGGGCCATGCTCTTCCACATTTCGAACCGCCACCTCGGCCTGGCGCCCGTTCTCGGAGCGCACGCCCGGGACTTCGGGCTGGCGGTCTGGGAGTGGGTCGACGTGCGCGACGACGAGGAGGTGGAGCGCGGCATCTTCGGCTCGCACTGGGTGCTCGTAGCGCCGCCCCACGAAGGGCTCGCGTACATTCCGGCGGCGGGCTGGCGGCAGCTCCCCTACCCCGAGGGCCTGCGCGCCTGGACGGACGACTTCTCGGATCTTCTCTCGGTCCAGCGCTGGAACTGAATCCGCGGAGCTCCCGGGCTCAGCGCGCCTCGGCCACCCCGCTCTCGAGCAGCGCCTCCGCCTCGTCCTCCGAGTAACCGAGCTCCGCGAGCAGCTCGCGGGTGTGCTCTCCCGCGCGTGGCGGCGTGGTCCCGGCGCGCGGCCGGCTGCCGTCGAGCCGCAGGGGAAGCGCGACGTCCCGATACCCCTCGACCTCCGGATCCGGAGCCGCCTCGATGAGCTCGGCCGCCGCGACCTGCGGGTCGGCCACGACCTCGGCGATGTCGCGGATCGCCGAGCAAGGCACGGCGTGGCGGCGCGTGAGATCGAGCAGCTCCTCGGTCGCGTACTCCCGCGTGCGCTCCTCGATGAGCGGGATCAGATCACCCTGGTGCTTGGAGCGCAGCGGGTTGGTGAGGAAGCGCGCGTCCTTGGCGAGCTCCGCCACGCCCAGCGCCTCGCAGAGGCGGCGGAAGAGGGCGTCGTTGCCGGCGGCGATCATGACCCAGCCGTCCGAGGTGGGGAAGGCCTGGTACGGAGCGATCGCCGGCACGCCGGTTCCCATGGGGCCCGGGACGTGACCCGTCGCCATGTACCCGGTCACGTGGTAGGAGACCCACCCGATCGCCGTGTCCAACAGGGCAGCGTCGAGCTCGGCGCCCTCGCCGGTCTGGTCGCGACGGCGCAGCGCGGCGAGCACCGCCACCGCCAGCCACATGCCGGTTCCATAGTCGATGACGGCCCCCCCCACGCGAGTCGGTGGCATGCCCACGTGGCCCGTCGTGGACATGAGTCCGGCGAACGCCTGCATGAGCGGGTCGTAGCCGGGCAGCTCGGCGAGGGGGCCCTTCTGCCCGTAAGCGCTCACCGACGCGTAGATCACGTCCTCGCGCAGCGCGCGGATCGACGCGTAGTCGAAGCCCAGACGCTTCGCGACGCCGGGGCGCGACGCCTGCATGAAGACGTCGGACTCCTTCGCGATCCGCCGCAACACCTCGAGTCCCGCTTCGGCCTTGAGGTCGAGCACGATGCTCCGTTTCCCGCGGTTCACCGAGAGGTAGAGCGCGCTTCGGGTCCCCCAGAACGGGGGCCCCCACGCCCGCGCCATGTCGCCGCCCGGCGGCTCGATCTTCACCACGGTGGCGCCCAGGTCGGCGAGGATCTGGCTGCAGTAGGGGCCGGCCAAATTCTGGGTCAGGTCGCAGACGCGGATGTCGGCCAGCGGTGC
>JBFGFY010000092.1:0-12560 GCA_041579355.1 Longimicrobiales bacterium
GGAGGCGCTCACCGGAACGATGTCGGCCGGGAGCGCGCCGGCCGCGAGCGCGGTCCTTGCGGAGAGAGCGGCCCGGCACATCGAGGCTCTGCTCCGCATGCTGGACGGCTGGTACGAATACTCCGACGGGTACGACCCCTTGTTCTCGTGGTGGGTGCCGCAGCCGTACGAGCGCCTCACCGCGGCGCTCGAGGGGCACGCGGAGGCCATCCGGGCTCGTCACGTCGGGGGCGCGACCGGCGCGATCGTCTCGGGCGACCCGATCGGCGAGGAGGGCCTCCGGGCACACCTCGCCAACGAGATGATCCCCTATACCGCCGAGGAGCTCATCCGCATCGCCCAAGCCGAGTTCGCGTGGATGGAGGAGGAGCTCGTGCGCGCCTCGCGGGAGATGGGCTACGGGGACGACTGGCGGGCAGCGCAGGAAGCCGTGAAGAACCTGGCGGTCGAGCCCGGGCGGAAGCCGGCGGTGGTGCGCGAGCTCGAGCGGCAGTCGGTCGAGTTCGTCGAGGCCCGCGATTGGATCGACATTCCCCCGCTCGCGCGCGAGATCTGGCGCATGGAGATGATGTCCCCCGAGCGTCAGCGCGTCGCGCCGTTCTTCCTCGGCGGGGAGGTCATCCTCATCTCCTACCCCACCGATGAGATGACGCACGAAGAGAAGCTCATGTCGATGCGAGGAAACAACCCCCACTTCAACCGGGCGACCGTGCACCACGAGCTGATTCCCGGGCACCACCTCCAGGGTTTCATGACCCGTCGGTTCAACCCCCACCGGGACGTCTTCTCGACGCCCTTCTGGACCGAGGGTTGGTCCCTGTACTGGGAGATCCTGCTCTGGGAGAACGACTTCGCGCGCGGGCCCGAAGACCGCATCGGCATGCTCTTCTGGAGGATGCACCGCGCGGCGCGGATCATCTTCTCGCTCTCCTACCACCTCGGGCGCATGACACCCGAGGAGGCCGTCGACTTCCTGGTCGATCGCGTGGGGTTCGAGCGTGCGAACGCGGAGGCCGAGGTGCGGCGCTCGTTCGCGGGCGACTACCCGCCGCTCTACCAGGCGGCCTACATGCTGGGCGGCTTCCAGTTCCGCTCGCTTCATCGAGAGCTGGTCGAGTCCGGTCGTATGAGCGCCGGGGAGTTCCACGACGCCGTGCTGAAAGGCGGTAGGATGCCGGTCGAAATGGTGCGTGCGCGGCTGACTGGGCAGGCGCTCACACGCGACTACGCCGCGGGGTGGCGCTTCGCGGAGGTGCCTTGAGGCGCGCGCGGGCCGGGAATGCTTGCGACGCCTGTCTGCGCTTGGGATGTTGACCGCATGAGCGAGGGCCACACCGAGCGCCTGGAGGCCGCGCTCGCCGGACGCTACCGCATCGAGCGGAAGCTCGGCGAGGGGGGCATGGCCTCGGTGTATCTGGCCGAGGACCTCAAGCACGAGCGCAAGGTCGCGCTCAAGATCCTGCGTCCCGAGCTGGCCGCCGTGCTGGGGGCCGAGCGGTTCCTCTCCGAGATCAAGACGACGGCGAATTTGCAGCACCCGCACATCCTGCCGCTGTTCGATTCGGGGAGCGCCGAGGGCTACCTCTACTACGTCATGCCCTACATCGATGGCGAGACCTTGAGAGACAAGCTCGACCGCGAGAAGCAGCTCGGCGTCGACGAGTCGGTGCGGATCGCGCGCGACGTGGCCGACGCGCTCGACTACGCACACCGGCACGGTGTGATCCACCGCGACATCAAGCCGGGCAACGTCCTACTGCACGACGGACGTCCGGTGGTGGCCGACTTCGGGATCGCGCTCGCCGTGAGTGCGGCCGGCGGGGGCCGCATGACGGAGACGGGACTCTCCCTCGGCACGCCGCACTATATGAGCCCTGAGCAGGCGAGTGCGGATCGGGACCTGAGCGCGCGCTCGGACGTGTACTCGCTCGGCTGCGTGCTCTACGAGATGATCGCGGGGCAGCCGCCGCACACGGGCCCGAGCGCGCAGTCCATCCTCGTGCGCATCCTGACCGAGACGCCGCGTCAGCTGACGACGCTTCGGCACACGGTACCGCCGCACGTCGCCTCGGCGGTGGCGAAGGCGATCGAGAAGCTGCCGGCCGACAGGTTCGAGAGCGCGAAGGCGTTCCGGGACGCGCTCGAGGACTCGGCCTTCCGTCACGAGGTGCGGGCGGTGGCCGAGGCGACGGGCGCCGCCACACGTTCGCCGCCCGCGGCGGCCGAGGGCCGCTTGTCGGGCTCATGGGTGCACGCCGCCGCAACCGCGCTCCTCGCGGCCTCGACGCTGCTCTTCGGCTGGATGGCGCTGACCCGCACGGGCGCGTCGAACGAGGGTGGTGTCGTTGCGTTCGTGCTGACGGAGGCAGCCCCGGGATGGGGACCACCGACGGTCGGCTCGGATGGGTCTGTCGTCTTCTGGGAGTTCCGGGGCGAGCCCGGGTGGTACCGGCTGGAGGCGGGCGCCTTGGAGCCTACCCTCCTCGCTGGGGTGGGGGAGGCATGGACTACCGTGCTGTCGCCCGACGCGGAGTGGCTGGCGTTCATCGACAGCGAGGACGGCGGGAGACGGGTCCTGCGGCGGATGCCCGCGCGGGGAGGGCCGACCACGACCCTTTGGGACATGGGCCGGAGCAGTCTGAACCTGATTGGGGCGCCCGCCTGGAGTGACGACGGCTGGATCTACGCGAGCGTGGAGGGAGCTTTCGGTCGGGTTCCGGAGAATGGTGGACCGTTCGATACGCTGCTGCCCCTCACCTCGGTTGCTGTGAGTAGGACGACCGCGCTTCCCGGGGGGCGTGGCCTCCTCCTGACAATCGGCCGCGCACCCATGGACCCGGGGAACCACGTCGTCCTTTTCGAACCCGAGAGGGGTGACACGGTCACGGTGATCGAGGACGGATTCGATGCGCACTGGTCACCCACCGGGCACCTGATCTATGCACACTCGGGCGGCGCGCTCTACGCGCTGCCCTTCGACCTGCGACGGCTGGAGGCCACGGGACCTGCCGTCCCCGTGCTGGACGACGTCGCCGTGGGCGCGAATCTCTTCGGTCGCTTCAACCTGTCGCCAAACGGAACGCTCGTCTATGTGAAGGGCTCAGCCGGCGCCGACGCCGGTATCTCCTTTGCGCTCCTCGACCCGGGCGGGGCGCTGGAGGTCTTACGGCTAGAGCCGACCAACCACCCCGACGTCGCCATTTCGCCCGACGGCGGGCGCATCGCTTACACGCGAAATAGTCACATTTGGATCTACGACCTCGATCGGGGCACCAACCGCCAGCTGAGCGACGAGGGCACCGATCACCATAATCCGATCTGGTCGCCGGACGGGCGGGAAGTCGTATTCACCTCCGCCAGGGGTGGGGAGGCGGATCTCTACATCCAGCCCGCCGACGGGTCGGAGCCCGCGCGGCTTGTCGGCGGGCGGCCGTCGATCTCCGACTACGCCACGCAGTGGCTGGAGGACGGAACCATCATCTTCGACGGGTTGGCGCCCTCCGACATCTACACGATCGACGCCTCGGGCGACGCTCCGCCCGAGGCCCTCCTCGAGGCCGACTGGTCGGAATCCGCGCCACGGGTCTCGCCGGACCGACGGTGGATGGCCTACTCGAGCTCCGAGGACGGGGGGCGGAGCCAACTCTTCGTCCGGCGTTGGCCAGATCTGAGCGACCGGACGCAGGTCACGTCGGGTGACGTAGGGATCAGCGGGGGTGACAACGGGCTGGTGTGGTCGCTGGACAGCCGCACGGTCTATTTCCGCCGAGAGGGGCGCTTGTGGACGGCGACCCTGACCAGTGACGCGCCCGCCTTCCAGGTGGAAGACACCGGGATCGCCGTGCCCGCCGCGCTCTGGGACCTACACCCGGATGGGCGCATCGTTGTCCAGGCTTCTGCGGCTGCCGGCGACGCGGGCCTCGAGGCCGAGCCACCGCGCATGGTCGTCGTCGCGAACTGGACGCGCTTGCTCCGGGAACGCCTGGGGGCGCAGCGGGCTAGATGAGTTCATGCTGACCGTTCCATTGCGCTCGGCCCTAGGCATTCTAGGCCTTGCCGTTGCCGTCGTCCCCAGCCCCGCCTCCGCCCAGACCAGCCCGCTCCCCGGGGCGGGCCCCGTTCCGGCGGTGTCGTGGACGCCGCTGCGACCCAACGAGGGAGAGCTCTTCGTCGTGCGTGTGACGGAGCCCCGCAACGACCCGATCATGCTCATCGCCGGGGGCGCGGGGGGTGAGCCGCTCCACTTCGAGCGTGCGGACGACGAGGTGTTCCGCAGCTTGGCCGCCGTGCCCCTCGGGGAGACCTCCGCCGTTTCGCTCGACCTCACCGTCATCTACGCCGACGGCCGAGAGGAGATCGTCCGGACCTCCGTGCCGGTGACGCCCGGCCGCTACAACCACCGGCGCCTCACGGTCGCACCCGAGCTGGGGCGCCCGCCGACGGCAGAGCAGGTGGCCCGTCGCGCGAGTGAGCAACGGCGCGCGGCGGAGGTGTCGGCCAAGGCGCACCGCACACCGCGTATCTGGACGGGTGAGGTGGTGCTCCCCAAAGAGGTGCAACGCGTCACGAGCGGCTTCGGCGACGGGCGCGTCTTCAACGGACAGGTCTCGAGTCGGCACACGGGACTCGACCTCGACGGGCGCACGGGAGACACGGTGACCGCCGCGGCGCGTGGCATCGTGGAGCTGGTCGACGCGTTCGAGCTGGCAGGCAACGTCGTGTACCTCAACCACGGCGGTGGGCTGGTCACCGCCTACTTCCACCTGAGCGAGCAGCTCGTGGCCGAGGGGGACACCGTCGACGCGGGCACGCCGATCGGCCGCGTCGGGGCGACCGGTCGCGTGACGGGCCCACACCTGCACTGGGTGGTGCGCTATGGCATGACGAGCGTCGACGGACGTAGCCTGATCGCGCTCGGGGGAGAGGAGTTCGCACCGGCAGGAGGAGGGTGATGCGCGCGCTCGTGACGTTGACCACCACGCTCGCGCTGGCGACGCCCGCCGCCGCCGCGCAGCAGGCGGGCGGTCAGAGCGCCCCCGCGATCTCCGCTGACTTCCCCTTCGAGTCGCGCTACGTGCAGGTGCTCGGCTCCCGCATGCACTACGTCGAGGAAGGGCAGGGAGACCCGATCCTCTTCCTGCACGGGAACCCGACGTCGTCGTACCTGTGGCGCAACATCATGCCGTACGTCTCGGGCGACCACCGGGTGATCGCGGTCGACCTCATCGGGATGGGCGGGTCCGACAAGCCGGACATCGCCTACACGTACCAGGACCACAAACGCTACCTCGACGGCTTCATCGCCGCGCTCGGTCTGACGGACATCACGTTCGTGATCCACGACTGGGGCTCGGTGCTCGGCTTCCACTGGGCGATGGAGCACGAGGACGACGTCGTGGGGATCGCCTTCATGGAGGCGATCATCCCCCCGGCGTTCCCACGGGCCGAGCCGATCGGCGGCGCCCTCGGCCGCTTCCGTGGCCCGGAGGGGGAGCAGCTCGTCCTCGAGCAGAACATGTTCGTGGAGCAGATCCTGGGCGGCAGCGTGATCCGAGGGCTGACCGAGGAGGAGATGGCGTACTACCGCGCGCCCTATCCTACACCGGCGTCGAGACTACCGACGCTCCAGTGGCCGCGGGAGCTGCCGGCGGCCGGCGAGCCCGCGCGGAACGTCCAGGTCGTGGAGCGCATCGGTGCCTGGATGCAGCGCACAGACGTACCGATGCTCTTTCTCTGGGCCCGCCCGGGTGCCCTCAACGACGAACAGTTCGCCGAGGCGATGATCGCGCGCGTCCGCAACATCCAGACGCAGTTCGTCGGCACAGGCCGGCACTACATCCAGGAAGACCAGCCTGAGATGATCGGCCGCACCCTCGCGGACTGGCGTCGACGAATCGCTCGTTAGTCGATCGCGGGGTTCACGTAGCCGGCTGGGAGCGCCGAGTGCGGGTCGGGCCGCACGCTGAAGTACGTGACGTGGTCGGGTATCGAGAGCCACGCGTGCGGCGTTCCCGCCGGGATGATCACGACGTCGCCGGGGCCCACGTCGCGTATCGTCGAGTTGCGCGTGCGGGCCGAGAACGTCGGGCCTACCGCGACACCGCCCGCGGACGGCTCGGTCGCTTCGTACGTCTCGCCACCGGTGAGCAGCGTTCCCCATCCCGAGAGCATCACGTAGACCTCCGAGATCCGTGTGTGCACGATGGCGCGATGCTCGCCGTCGGTGTCGTGCTCGTCGGTGCGGTGGAGGATGCCCACCGCGACGTTGCCGGATCCGATGTCGACGATCTTGAGCTGCCGGTCGATCGACTCGCCGATCATGCCCTTGAGCACGTGCTCGACCTGCGCGCGCGTGATGTCTTCGGCGTCAGGCGCCCGTTGTTGGCCGAGCAGGGGCTGGGAGAAGGCGATCGCCGAGGCGGTCAGGGTCAGGGCTAGTGTCTCGAGTCGCATGATCGCTCCATGGAGTCGGGGAGGTGGCCAGCGTAGCTCGGACTCGGTGCCGGCGGCAACGTCTCAGGAAGGGGCGTCGCGCAACCAATCGACCACGAGCGCGACTTGGCTCTCGTCCATGAGCGCGGGTGCGTGGCCGCAGCCGGCGATCTCGACCACACGAGCCCGAGGCCCGCGCCGCGTCATCTCTTCGGCGGTTTCTGCGAGCAGGAGGTCGGAGTCCTCGCCGCGCAGCACGAGCACCGGGCATGCGATCCGTTCCCACATGGGCCAGAAATCCAGGTCGCGCCCTGCGGTTGCCCTGAACGACTCGGCGATCCTCGGATCGTAGTGGAGCCGCAGCGCGCCGGTCTCGTCTCGCCGCACCGTTCGGTCGGCCATACCACGCCACTGTGCATCCGTCAGGGAGCCGAAGGGAGCCCTCACGTCCCGGAGCCACCGCACGGCGGCGTCGAGGTCGGGGAAGACCGGATCTCCGCCCAGGTAATCGCCCAACCGGCGGAGGGCCGCGCGCGGTACGAAGGGGCCGATGTCGTTGATCACCATCCGACGGATCGGCGAGTGACGCCCCGCGGCGAGGGACATGCCGATCAGGCCGCCCATCGAGGTACCGACCCAGTCCACGGCATCGAGGCGCAGGTGCGCGAGGAGACCGGCCATGTCGGCCGCGTACTGCCGTAGGCCGTATGCGGCCGGGTCCTCGAGCCGGTCGCTCTCGCCTCGGCCCGCGACATCGGGACAGACAACCCTGTGACCGGCTTCCACCAGGGCGGGCGCCAGCTGATCGAAATCCCGTGCGTTGCCCGTGAGGCCATGCACGCAGACGACGGTCCTCGCCGCGGTCTCGGCCCCCCAAACCAGGTAGGACATGTGGTGGGAGCTCGTGCCGGAGAGGCACCGGACCCTCTCCCTCATCGGCACCCCCACCCCGGCTCAGCGGGCGAGAGCCGCTTCCAATACCCGACCGTCGAGATCGTTCGGGGTCGGCACGCCCGCCAGGCGCGCGAGCGTGGGCGCGACGTCGATCGTCGCCGCGCGCTCGGCGGAGACACCCGCGCGCACGCCTGCCCCGTAGAACATGAGCGGCACGTGGCGGTCGTAGTGGTACGGCGAGCCGTGCGTCGCGCGCGCCGAGCTCCAGATGAGCGTATTGGGCTGGAAGCGCACGTAGACGTCCCAGCGCTCGGTGAGGTCGACCGCGCGCTCGCGCGAGTGCGAGTTGCCGAAGAGCACCGCGAACGAATCGGGGTGGGCGACACGCTCCACCTCCGTGTACGTGTGCGCGCTCGCGACGAACGGCAGGGTGGCAACGGCGCGCGCGACCGACTCCTCGCTGCTCCCGCTCCCGGCGGCTGCGAGCCCGTCTTGGATCCTGTCGAGCAGCAGCTGACGATGATCGCGTCCCAACCGCTGGGCGGGCACGCCCCGCTCTGCGAGCTCCTCCGGGATCTCGAGCACGCCATGGTCGGCCGAGACGGCCATCACCCAGCGACCCCGCCCGACGGCCTCGTCGAAGAAGGCGAAGAGGCGCGCGAGCTCGGCGTCGAGCCGCAGCAGGTTGTCGAGTTGCTCGCGGCTCCCCGGCCCGAAATCGTGGCCCACGATGTCCACCTGAGAGAGAGAGACGCCGAGGAAGTCCTGGCTTTCCCGCTGCCCCAGCGCCAGCCGACGCACGGCCTCGATCGCGAGCTCCACGACGGCGCGGTCGGGGAAGGGGGTGTACTCGAAGCGCCAGTGGTTGCGGGCCTCGCGGCTGCCGTCGTCGCCCGTGTTCGCCGGACGGTGGGGAAAAAACGTGTGTACACCGTCCAGCTCCCAGCGCGACGTGTCGGGCCGGGTGCGCCAGCGCTCCGCGGGTGGGACGATGCTCTCCCACAGCGTATCCGCGTAGACGCGCGGCATCACCCTGCCATTGAAGTCGGAGATCCACCGGGGATACGAGCGGTGGTAGTACTCGGACGTGATGAAAACGCCCGGGCCGTCGGCCAACCAGTACACCTCGCCTCGCGCGAGCGCGGCGAGCCCGATCGCAGAGCGGTCCTTACGGGAGACCGAGACGACCCGTGCCTCGGGATCCCGCTCCAGGATCCAGTCGGCGAGCCCCGGACGAGACATGTTCGCGGGGCTCCGGCCGGGCATGCCCGGGTAGCCGAGGATCGGAGACGTAGGGTCCTCCATCGAATAGACGCTCCGCCAGCCATCGCCGTCGCGCTCGAACCACGAGTTGCCCACGATCCCGTGCCGGGTCGGGTGCACTCCGGTGGCCAGGGTCGTGTGCCCCGGCGCGGTCTCGGTGCTCGCGTGGTCGTGCGTGGCGTTCTCGAAGCGGAAGCCCTCGTCGAGGAGGCGCCGGAAGCCGCCCGTGTAGAGGTCCCGGTAGTTGTCGACGAGGTCGGGGCGAAGCTGGTCCACGGCCAGTAGGACGACGAGCGAGGGGCCGTCGGTGCGTGGAGCCGGCTGTCCCGGCGCGCAGGCGGCGGTCAGCAGGAGCGTCGCGGAGAGCGCGGCAAGGCAGGGGAGCGACTTCATGGATGTGGCGCGCGAGCGCCGGCGGCTGAAAGTTTGCGGCATCGGAAGTCGAACCACCCGGTCCAGAGGATCCACAGCCATGCGGTCGGCAAACCCCGCGCTCAACTCCAAGACGTTCGAACGTTACAAGGGTACTGCCCTGTCCGGCGAGGTCATGACCCTCGAAGGGACGGTGGCCCGGGCGGGCATGCTGCTGCTCATCCTCGTGGCCGCGGCCGTCTTCCCATGGCGGGCCTACGCCAACGGCGCGAATCCGGAGGTGCTCGCGCCGTACCTGATCGGCGGGTTGATCGGTGGCCTCGTCATGGCGCTCATCTGCGCGTTCAAGCCGACGACGGCGCCGTTTACGGCGCCCATGTACGCCGGGCTCGAGGGCCTCCTGCTCGGAGCGCTCTCGGCGATGCTCGAAACGCAGTTCCCGGGAATCGTCATCCAGGCGGTCACGCTGACCTTCGGCGTCTTCGCGAGCCTGCTCCTGGCCTACCAGTCGGGTCTGATTCGGGCGACCGAGAACTTCAAGCTCGGCGTCGTGGCGGCCACCGGGGGAATCTTCCTCGTCTACATGATCTCCTTCATCGGGGGCTTCTTCGGGCTCCAGATGCCGCTCATCCACTCGAGCGGCACCTTCGGGATCCTCTTCTCCGTCTTCGTGGTCGGGATCGCGGCGCTCAACCTGGTCCTCGACTTCGACTTCATCGAGAACGGCGCCGAGCAGGGCGCGCCCAAGTACATGGAATGGTACGGGGCGTTCGGCCTGATCGTGACGCTGGTGTGGCTCTACATCGAGATCCTGCACCTGCTCTCGAAGCTCAGGTCGCGCTAGCGCTCCTCTAGCTTTCGCGCGCGCGGGAGCGGTAGCGCCGCACTTTGGCGCGGTTGCCGCAGTCCCGCATGTCGCACCAGCGGCGGCTCCGGTTGCGGCTCTCGTCCACGAAGAGCCAGCCACAGTCGTGCGCATCACATACGCGCAGGCGCGTCCGGGTGTCGGCCGTGAGGAGCTCCACCGCGGAGAGCGCGACCGGCCAGAGCACCCGGTCGAGGGCGTCCGCGTCTTCGTCGGACCACGCCCAGGTATAGCGATCCTCCCCCGGAGCGAGCACGCGGTGGGCAGCCGCTCGCCGCACGAGCTCGTTGACCCGCTCGAGGTGCACGGGCTCCGGGGCCCGGTCCTCCCCGGCGGCCCGCAGCGTGTGATAGAGGCTCTCACGGAAGCGGAGCGCCGCCTCTAACGCTCGCTCGGCGGCGCCCGGGCGCTCCCGAGCCCCGCGACGCAGGGCCGCGCCCGACCCCTCCAGCGAACCGGCGCGCTCGCCCCACGCGACCAGAGCCTCGTAGTCGGTGAGCTCGTCGTCCGAGCGGTCCCGAGGCGCCCACCCACGCGTCCGCGTGAAGTCGATGCAGAGCCATCCCGAGGAAGCCATGACACCATCATAACGCTCTTGACAAGTTACACCAAGTCGCGCAGTCTGTAACTATCAAAATGTCATTATATGGTTACGGAGATAACAGGACGGCTCGAGGACGCAGGGGTCCGGCTCGCGGAATGCGAGCCGAATTCGACGTCCGAAATGCGGTAGAGGGGGGAAGGGAGACGGGGCACCTTCCGGTGTGAATGGCCACGTCGCGCGGCATCGAGCGGGTCGCCCCGGCCAACGGGTGGCGGAAGGGTGGGGAGGGGAGTCGGCGGAGGCGTGCTCGGTGCCGCGCACGGGCCAGGAGTGGCGACGTTCGGGAAGGGATCAGACGGGAGGTGGAGGATGGGTGGACGGGTGCGTTGGGTCTCGATCGTGGTGATCGTGGTGGTCGTGGTCGCGGTGGCCTCCGCTTGCCATGGGAGTGCGCGTTTCGTCGCCGGGACGGGGTCCGTGGGGCCGCAGGCGTCGCCTCCCGGGGGCTGGCTCTCCGGGGGCCGCGAGGGGTGGCGCCCGACGCTGCTCGTGCACAACCGCTCCGGGGAGCTCGTCGTGCTGCGGGCGGGCGGGCGCCGCATCGCCACCGTCACACCGGGCGCTTCGTGCGTCCACCTCCCGCAGCTACACGGACGGATCCTCCTGGAAGTACGGTCGGTCGCAGATCGTCCCGGGCGCACGTGGGAGGTGAACCTCGACGAGGCCAAGCACTGGCGCGCGGAGCTCCGCCCCGGGGGCGTCGGGTCGGACGGCCCGTGGCCCTCCTCGGGAGCGGCCCGGGGGTGCGGCCGCTAGCGCCGCACGGAGCGGATCAACGCACCGCCGCCGGATACGACGGCCCCGTACACGTTTCCCAGCGCGTCGACTGCGACGCCTTCGGGGTTCGATCCGTCCGGGTAGGCCGGCACTTCGCCGAGGATGAGGTAGTCGGCGATTCCGTCCTCGAGGCTTCCTACCCGAACCCCCGTGCGCCAACCCGGATTACGGGTGTCGTCGAACTGGGATTCGGAATCGGCGACGTAGATCACGTCGTCGTCGGTGATGTAGATCCCCGAGGGCCGGCTGAACTGCTTCAGCTCGCCGATGTAGGTCCCGTCGAGCTCGAAGATCTGGAGCCGGTTGTTCCCGCGGTCGCCGACGATGAGTCGGTTCCTCGAGTCGATATCCACCGCGTGCGGCGTCTTCATCTGCCCAGGGCCCGAACCCCACCCGCCCCACTGCGTGAGGTAGTTGCCGTGCTTGTCGAACTTGACCACTCGCGCCACGGTTTGCGGTCCGGCGTTCGCGTTTTGGCCGCTGTGTCCGTCGCCCACGTAGATGTTGCCGGCCAGGTCCGTGACCACGTCGCAGGGGGTCTCCAGGAGCGGACCCGTGCCGTCGCCCGCGACGCCCGGTCGCCCGAGCGTCATGAGAAGGCGCCCCTCTGGGCTGAACTTCAGGACGACGTGCCCCCTTCCGTCGCGGCCCTGGCCGTCCGTGACCCACACGTTCCCCTCGCGGTCGACGTGCAGCCCGTGCGGGAAGAGGAGCATGCCGCCGCCGAAGCTCGCCACGACGCGACCCGTCGGGTCGAACTTGAGGATGGGGTCGAGGTCGGAGTCCGCGCACGAGTTGCCCCCGCAGCGATCGATGGCCCAGAGGTGCACCCCGTCCGGGTCGATGTCGACGCCGGCGGTCGAGCCCCAGGTGCGCCCGTCGGGGAGCTGGGCCCATCCGTCCATGCTCCGGTAGGGGTTCGGCAGGTCGTTGAGTGGCTTGGGAATCTGGGCCAGGGCCGCAGTCCCGGAGCCGAAGACCAAGACGGCCGCCACGGCCGTACGGGTCGCCATCGCGTTGCGAATCGGCATCGTCGCGCGCCTCCGTCGAGGGGGGAAGGCAGGGTAGAGCCGGGCCGGAGGGCCCGCAACCGCACAGGAACGGGTGCTTGTCGCCCGAGCCGCTGCCTCGTAGGCTACACGACTGGGATCGGGGGACGACCTCCGATCGCGCTGGTCGAACCCCGGAGAGAAGGAAGACCATGACGAACGACAAGGGCTGGTCTCACCAGCGGCTGTCGCTGCGCCTCGGGCTCGCGCTCGGTGTGCTCGCGCTGGCGCCGCTCGCGGTGGGCGCCCAGGGCCCCGGAGTGGAGAACGGGCACTGGACGTACCTCGGCGGCGACGCCTGGCA
>JBFGFY010000093.1:0-12415 GCA_041579355.1 Longimicrobiales bacterium
AGGCAGACCGCGTCGAGGCGCTCACTCCAGCCAGACGGGCCCGGGGGGACGAACTTCGCCTCGGCGACGACGTCCCGGATGCGGCGCCGCCTCTCGGCGAACGCGTCCATCATCGGCAGCGACACGCCGGTCGGTAGGTTGCCGAGGACGCGGTCGCGTTGTTCCACTGCTCGCCGCGCGACACCCGAAAGGAAGGTCCGTACCGCGTCGACGCCCGCCCCTTCGTGCGCATTCGTCCGCGCGACCAGCACGCCGAGCCGGCGCGCGAGGGTGGCGTCGTCGACACCCCCGCCACGCTTCTCCAGCTCGTCGGACATATTCAAGACGAGCAGGGTCGGCAGATCCAGCGCCAGCACGGGCTCGACGAGCATGAGCTGGCTCTCCAGCCGCGTGGCGTCGACGATCAGAACGAGCGCATCGGGGGCACGGAGCCCCTCCATGCGCCCCGCGAGCACATCCCGTGTGACCTTCTCGTCGAGGGTACGCGCCGAGAAGCCGTGAACGCCCGGCAGATCGACGATGTCGACCGCGCGCTCCTCCGGCAGCCGGGCGCGCCCGACGTGCTTCTCGACCGTCACGCCGGGGTAGTTGGCGACCTTCTGTCGCAGCCCGGTGAGTCGGTTGAAGAGTGTGGTCTTGCCCGAGTTGGGCGGACCGATCAGCGCGACGAGCGGTGCTGGCTCGGCTGGATCGGGAAGGGTCGCGGCGGCCGTTGCCTCGCCCCCTTCGCAGTGCAAGTCATCCAACGGAGGAGGAGCGACTCAGCCCGCTTCCTGGAGCTGGGTCAGCAGGCGCACGCACAGGCAAGCGGCCGTCTCGCGGCGCAGGGCCAGAAGCGATCCGTCGATCGATACGATCGGGTCCCCGGAAGGCGACGACCGGACGGGGCAGATCCGACAACCCGGCAGTAGTCCACGCTCGAAGAGCGGCTCGGCCTGCTCGGCGGGCAGGTCGATGTGCACGAGCTCGACCGTCTGCTGCAGCGGGATCGAGGGCAGGCGTAGGTGCTGCTCCACTGGCGCCCCTGGATGAGAATGAAATTGACTCTCAACTAAGGTATGACTCGGCTCTGGGATGCGAAAGCCTGCCGTGCCCCGCCCCGACGGCCCGCGGGATCAACCGGACTGGTGGAGGTGCACGTCCCGCTGCGGGAACGGGAACGAGCAGCCCGCGGCCTCGAGGTTCTCCTTCAGCGCCCGGACCAGGGCCCGGCGCGTCGCCCAGTACTCCTCGGTCTTGACCCACGGGCGCACCACGAGGTTCACGGACGAGTCCCCGAGTGCATCGACCGCCACTACGGGCCCTGGCTCGGCAAGCACACGGGACTCGGCCGCCAACACGTCCTGACAGGTTTGAATGGCCACGCCGAGGTCGTCCCCGTAATCCACACCCATGACGAGGTCGATCCTCCGGGTCTCGTTCGCCGAGAAGTTCTTGATGGTCTGGCCGAAGATCTGCGAGTTCGGCACGCGGATCTGGACGTTGTCGGTCGTGTTGATGACGCACGAGAAGATGCCCACCTCCTTGACGGTTCCCGAGGACCCGCCGACCTCCACCGTGTTGCCGACCTCGAATGGTCGGAAGGTGAGCAGCATCACACCCGACGCGAAATGCGAGAACGTACCCTGGAACGCGAGCGCGATCGCCAGGCCGGCCGCACCCAGGATCGCCACGAAGGACGAGGTGTTGACGCCGAGCACGCCCACGGCGGTGATGGCCACCAGTACGATGGCGAGCATGTGCACGATGCCCGACAGGAACGGAACCAGGATCTCGTCGACCTTCGAAGCCGCGAGCGCCTTCCTCGAGCCCCGCTTCACCCAACCGGCGAAGATCCAGCCGACGAGCACGACTGCGAGCGCGCCCGCCACCTTGGGGGTCCAGCTAGCTATCACGGCAGAAGCGGTCTCGAGTAGAGCGTCGAAGTCGGGCATCGGGCCTCCTCACCAGCGTTGCAGGGAGCCTCGAATGTGCCCTAAGCCGCCGCGAGCCTCCAGACCTGTGCAACGAGGAAGCACACGACGAAGCCCATCGCGAGCGGCAGCAAAGTCGCCACCGTCGTCCACTTCGCGCTGCCCGTCTCTTTGTAGATGGTGTAGATCGTCGTGGAGCACGGGTTATGCAGGAGGCTGAAGAGCATCAGGTTCACGGCGGTGAGCAGCGTCCAACCTCCGGCGCGTAAGACCTCCGCGGTGGCGCCCGCCGACTCGAGCTCGAACATGACGCCCGCTCCCGCCCCACCCGCGAGCCCGGCCGTCAGCACTGTGAGCATGAGAACGGTCGGAATCACGATCTCGTTCGCGGGGATCGCCACCACGTAGGCGAGCAGGATGACGCCGTTCAGCCCGATGAGGACGCCGAAGGGATCGAGCCGATCCACCACGTGGTGCGCAATGCTCACACCGCCGAAGTCGATGTTGGAGATCAGCCAAATGACGGCGCCCGCAGGCAGCGCGAAGATCACCGCCCGCCAGAGCACGATGAGCGTGCGGTCGATGATCGAGGTATAGAGGGTCTGGAGAATCCGCGGGGGTCGGTACGGGGGGAGCTCGAGGCTGAAGCTCGTCGCCTCCCCGCGGAGCATGGTGCGAGATAGGAGCCAGGAGGCGAAGAACATCGCCACGATGCCCAGGAGCGCGATCCCCACCACCGCTGCGGCGCTCACCACGCCCCCGAGCGCCGAGGGGGCCAACGCACCCACGAAGATCGTCGCGATCAAAATCTGCGTCGGCCAGCGGCCGTTGCAGAGCGAGAAGTTGTTCGTGATGATCGCGATCAGGCGCTCCCTCGGGCTGTCGATGACACGGGTCGACACCACCCCAGCGGCGTTGCAGCCGAAGCCCATGCACATCGTGAGCGCCTGCTTGCCGTGTGCGCCCGCCTTCTTGAAGAGGGAGTCCAGGTTGAACGCGACCCTGGGCAGGTAGCCGAAGTCCTCGAGCAGCGTGAAGAGGGGGAAGAAGATCGCCATCGGGGGCAGCATCACGCTGACCACCCACGCGGTGGCGAGATACATGCCGTCGATGAAGAGGCCGTCGATCCATCCCGGTAGAGATATCGCCGCGGCGACTCCCTTGAGCCACGGGTGCACATTGTCGATCAGGAGCGTGGCCAGCATGCTCGACGGGACATTGGCCCCCTCGATCGTTATCCAGAAGACCACGGCCAGGATGAAGAGCATGAGGGGAAAGCCGAAGACGGGGCTCGTCAGCAGCCGGTCCAACTTCGTGTCGAAGGTGAAGCCGACGCCCTTCAGGCCCGTCATCTGTACGCTCCCGGCGATACGCTCGGCGACGCCGTAGGCGTGCCGTGTCACGATGTCGTGAAAGTCCGGGGGTAGCTCCCACCGCAGCTGAGTCGCAACTTCCATGAGCCGGTCCCGCGCGTGCACCGGAGGCGCTTCCAGCTCCGCCCCCGAGTCGTCGCGCGCGAGCTGGCCCAGCTCGCCCGAGCGCACGGCCTCCTGCACCGCCTCGTCGGCGTTCAGAAGGCGCAGCGCGACCCAGCGTGGGTTGGGCACGGTCGGATAGACCTCCTCGACGACCGGTAGGAGCTTCTCGATGGCGGCCTCGACCGCGGGTACGTACCTGTCGAAGCGAAGCGGATCCGTCTTGCGCGCGCCGGACGCCACCGCGTGAGCCGCGTCGATGAGCTCGTCGATGCCCGCTTCCTGCCGCGCCACGCCGGGGACCACGGGGACGCCGAGCTCCTTTTGGAGCTTCTTGGCATCGATGCCGATGCCGTGCCGACGCGCTTCGTCCATGAGGTTGAGGAAGACCACGACCCGGTCCGTGATCTCGAGGATCTGCAGGACGAGGTTGAGGTTGCGCTCGAGGCGCGTGGCGTCGACGACGATCACCGTGACGTCGGGCCGGCCGAAGAGGACGAAGTCCCGCGCCACCTCCTCGTCGGCGCTTCCGGCCTGAAGAGAGTAGGTACCGGGCAGGTCCACGATCTTGAGGCGGTCGCCGTCGTGCTCGAACGCGCCCTCGGCGCGCACCACCGTCTTTCCAGGCCAGTTGCCCGTGTGTTGCCGCAACCCCGTCAGGGCGTTGAAGACCGTGCTCTTGCCGACGTTCGGGTTACCGGCCAGGGCGATCAGGTAGTCCCAACGGTCCGGGCTCAGGCCGAGGCGCACGAGGCTCTGCGCGCGGTGCTGCGCGCAGGAAACGCAGGGATCCAGCGCGAGGCTCGCCATCAGGCGACGGCCTCCTGCGGCCCGGCGACCCGCTCGATGCGGATCCACTCGGCCTGCTCACGTCGCAGCGCGATGAGCGCGCCGCGGATCCTGTACGCCACCGGGTCGCCGCTCGCGCTCACGAGCTCTGCCTCGATCTCCGTGCCCTGCACCACCCCCAGATCGAGCAGCCGGCGCCGCTGCTGACCCTGGCAGGCCGGCGAGATGTCGATCACGCGACCGACGTCCCCCGGCCCGAGGTCGAGAAGCGTCTCAGCCGGTTCGTCCGCGGACTCACCCTCGGGAAGGAGGCGAACCGTGACGTTGCGCGCCACGACGCCCGAGATCGACCATTCACGGCCGCGGGCGCGCACGCGCACGCCGCTCGGGGACCGCTCCACCACGTCGAGGCGGGCGCCGAGGACGAGGCCGTCTTCCAAGAGCGCGTCGTAGATCTCCCGGGGCTCGTCCTCCAGATGCACGATCTCGACTGTGCGCCCCGGGGCCGCGCCCGCCAGCGTGAGCCGGTCGACGTCGGGGAGAGCCCCCGCGGGCGTCGGAATGGGATCGCCGTGGGGGTCCCAGGCCGGGTGGCCGAGGCGCGCTGCGAGCGCGTCGGTCTCGGCCTCGGAGAGGGTGTGCTCCATCCGCTCCGCCTCCGCATGCCACTCGCCCGCGGGCACCCCGGTGCGGTCGGCGAGGTAGCGCTCCCAGAGGCGGTGGGTACGCACGAGCCGCAGCGCCGAGTCGCGACCCCCGTCCGTGAGCTTCGGGCCGGCCTCCGCCGACCGCACCAGGCCGAGGTCGACCAGCTTCGAGAGGAGGTCCGCCGCACGGCCCGTGGAGACCTCGAGCTGCCCCGCCAGACTCTCGAGCGTGCACACCCGGCCAATGCTCTCGCACGTGTAGACGTGCTTCAGAGCGTCCTCGAGGAGAACCCTCTCGGTCATGCGTGACGTGCGGACGAGGCGCGCGAGCAGGCCCCGGCGTGGCCAGAAGAGGAGGCCAGCGAGACCCGACAGCGCGGCGAATACGAGGAGGGCGAGCCCGGGATCGACCATGGGATGGTACGTGCCACAGAGATTTAGGTGCGCCTAAATTTTGTCCAAGTCCTACCTGCTGTCAAGCACGACCGAGTGCCACCCGCCGTTCTCCCATCGCCGCTTGCCGCCCTGGGCCGGTTCGGCGAACCTCCCCGGCCATGATCTGCCAACAGAGCCTGAGAGAGTGCCCGGCGGCGCCGACACCGCGCTCCTGATCGCCGTGCTGGCGGCCCCGCTCGCGGGCCCGGTCCTTTACGGGCTGCTGCACGACGATCCCCGGGCGGTGCGACTCGTCGACGGCTTCGTGTACCTGGCCGTACCGCTCCTCGTGGCGCTCCAGGTCGTGCCATCGGCGTGGGAGCACCGGAGCTTCCTCGTGCTCGTCGCGCTCCTGGCCGGGGTCGTCGTGCCCACGGTGCTCGAGCGCGCCTCGCACGTTCTGCACCGGCACACGGACAGCGCGGCCCTCCTCGTGGGCATCACCGGCCTCCTGGTACACACGCTGCTCGAGGGCGCAGCGCTGGCACCGGGAGACGACGGCATCCGGCTCACGTTCGGCCTCGCGGTGATCCTCCACCAGATCCCGGTGGGCCTGGTGCTGTGGTGGCTACTCAGGCCGCGCTACGGCGTTGCCGCCGCCGCCGCAGGCGTGGGATCGATCGTCATCGGGACCTGGATCGGCTACTCGTTCGGAGCGGAGGTCCTGGCCGGCGTGCACGGCGTGGGGGGTGAGGCGTTCCAGGCCTTCGTATCCGGCACGCTCGTGCACGTCGTCTTCCACCAGGGGCGGCACGATCACACGCACGAGCACTGAGGGCCGGGCAGCCTCCGAGAGGCTCAGTCCACCCCCGCGACCGAAACCTCGGCGGCGGGCTCAGCCCCTTCGGCCGGCGGGCCCGAAGTCGTGCGCGGCGAGCTCGTGTCGACGTCCGCAGGCTGCGTGGTCTCCGAGCCCGGAGCCGGGGCCGAAGCCACTCGAACGGGCTCGACCTGCCGGATGCGAATCTCCGGCTCTGCGGCCGGCGTCGGCGCCCCCAACCTCGGCCCCAGCACCTTGAGCACCTGAGTGGGCAGCGCGCTCGTGAACCGATAGGACTCCGCCTCCGGTCCCTGGACATGGGCCGTGACGACACCGAAGTAGCGGTCCCCTGCGATGAAGACGAAGGTGGCCGTCCGGTTCATCACGACGGTGCGGCGGAGCCGGCCTCGGTCGTCGTAGACGCGGTGGCGGTTGTCCCCGGTCCCGGTCTTCCCGCCGATGCGGAGCGGCTGGCCCTCGCCATCGGCGAGCGAGCCGCGCACGCGGCGGCCCGTCCCCGATTCGACGACGTCGTACAACGCGGTCCGCATGACGGTGGCGACGTCGGCACTCAGCCGACGCTCGCCCTCGGCCGGCCTCAGGGCCATGTGGGTCTCGAAGGGCGTGCCCTCGGCGAAGCGCAGCTCCTCCACCCGCACCACGGGCAGGCGCACACCGTCGTTCAAGACGAGGCCGGCGAGCTCGGCGAGGGCCAGGGGCCGGTCTCCCGAGCTCCCGATTGCCGTGCCGAGCGAGGGAGTCAGGTCGTCGAACGGATAGCCGAGACGACGCCAACGCGCGTGCAGGCGCTGGAAGGCCTCGATCTCCAGCATGGAGCGGATGCGCGACTCCTGCGCGCGGGTGCGCGACGTCCGCAGCAGCCATCCGTAGACGTCGACCGTGACGGTACGGCTCTCTTCGAGTAGCTCGTCGAGGGTCACGCGCGGGCGCTGTAGCTTCTGCGCGGCCACCCACAGCTCGAGCGGGTGGATCCGAGAGAGATATCCAAGGTCCGAGAGCGGGAGCTTCGCAGGATCGGCCCGCACATACAGCTCCTCGAGACGCGAGTCGGACACGTCCGGCTCCGAAGCGTACGTCCGCACCAGGTCCGCGAAGGTGGAGGCGGGGGCGTCCGGCGCGACGGCCCGGGTCGCCCAGGCCAGCTGGGTCAGCGTCAGTCGCCGCTCGGCCAGCAGAGTCGTGAACACCTCGTGGCCGCCCCGGTCCCTGTACCGGCGGTGGAACCGGCGCACGAACTGCGCCCCCTCGTGGCCCGCGAAACGGACGAGATACTCCCGCCGCCAGGCGGCGTCGTCGGAGGCGAACAGCTCCGCACTCCGGAGCTGGGCCACTTCGTATGCGACGATGTCCTTCATGAGGCGGATGAACGGCAGATTCACAGAGTGCCGGAAGGCCTCCTGCACCGTCATCACGCTCTCGTCGAACTGGCTGTCGAAGTTCGAGAACGTCATCTCGGAGCCGCCGGTGAAGAACTTCTCGTACGGCGACGCCGAGTAGCGTCGCTGCATGGCGGCCTCGAGGACGTCGAGCGACGTCGCCTCCGGGCGCTCCAGCAGCTGCCGCGCGACCCACCTCGTGATCGGGTCCTGCGCCGGGGCGGCGAAGGTGCGCAGGGAGTCGCGCTCGAGCGCAGCCATCCTCGCGTGGGCCTCTTCCACGACCTCGAGGTACGTCACCAGGGTCCGCAGCTTGGCCGTCGATCCGAGCTCCAACCGGGCCCCCTCGGCCAGCCGCATGTCACCGGGAAAGTTGTCGGCCTGGAGGCGTACGGCGTTGCCCAGCTCCGTGCGCTCCATGAGCAAGACCGAATAGAGCACTTTGGAGGGATCCCCCACGGCGAGCAGGCTCTGCTGGCGGAAGCCCTGGGCGGCCAGGAACTCCGGGCGCTCGAGCTCTCGAAGGAGCGCGGTCGCGACCCCATCCCACTGCGCGTCGAGGGTGCTCCTCACGCTGAGGTCGAGGCGGTCGAGCTCGTAGAGGCTGCGCGTGCGGGTCAGCCCCAGCAGGTGGCTCCGTACGGAGCTGGGACCCTTGTCCGAAGTCGGTGTCGAGGGTCGTCCGCCTTGGGGCGCGCTGGTCAGCGCCGGCGACGGTCCGATGCGCCGAGCGTCCTGCGCGAGCTCGCTCGAGATGACCCCGTCCTGCTCCAACAGCTTCAGGTAGACTTCGGTCATCGACGACAGTGCCGCGCGTCCCTCTGGGGTCGTCAGATAGCCGGTCGGCCGGCGCTGGGCCACGAGTAGGCTCAGCACCTGCCTGTACATGCGCGCGCGCTCCACGCGACTCACGGCGTCGGCGGGCTGGGTGCGCAGGATCTGGTTCGCCTCTTCGAAACGTGTGCCGTACCAGACGAGCAGCCCCTCGCCGAGGCCGACGACTTCGCCATGACCCGCTTGCCCGGCCAGCGGCACGGAGTTGAGATAGTCCAGGACGACCTTGCGCCGGTGCTCGTAGGTGTCGCGACCATCCGCGTAGGCCCGGAGCGACGCCGTCATCATCTGCCGCAGCTTGTCACGCGGGGTCCGCGTAATGCCCCCCGGAGAGTGACGGAACTTCTCGATCTGAGTCGCGAGCGTGCTGCCGCCCGGCACCGACCGCTCCGAGCCGAGCTCCCGCAGCGCGAGGTTGGCGGCACCGTACGCGAGGCGATCCCACTCCACGGCCGGATTCATACGCCGCTGCGACTCGTCGAGCATCCCCCGTGTCTCGATATAGAGCAGGGTTCGCCAGACGAGCTCGGGAATCGAGTCGAAGCTGGAGTACGCGAAGTGCGGATAGCGCTCCTCTACCAGGGGAGCGCCGGCACGGTCATGGACTCTCAGCCCCACGGGTCCCTTGCCCGGGTAGATCGGATAGAGCCCGCGATCGACCCACCGGGCCATGGAGCTCGTGATCCGAGCCTGATCGGTGACCTGGAAGCCGAGTGAGTCCAGCCGGCTCACCCACTGCGGGATCCGGTCGTAGCCTAGCCGCTGGTCGTAGGGACCGCCGCTCGGAAAGCGGATCCGCTCGCTCGGCCCTCGACCGAGCTCGTAGCCGAAGTCGGCCGTGATGCGCGAGAACAGCTCGGCCTGAGCGTAGGAGGTTCTGGTCTCGTGCACCGCAACCGCCACGAGACATGCGGCGAGGAGGAGGGACGCGGCGACGAGCGGCCGGCGGCCGGACCGCCGATCCCTCGGCGATCCGGCCTCCGCGGACTCGAGTCCTAGAGGACCTTCGTCCGATCCACGGCTTGAGCCATCCAAGCCCTCCACCATACCTCCCGCTCGGCCACCCTTGGAGGAATGCCGCTTACCGACCAGCGACCAGCGACCCGCCGGTCACCACGAACTCCGCACGGCGGTTCCGGGACCAGGCGGCCTCGTTGCTGCCGCGCTGGAGCGGGCGCTCCTCACCGAACGAGACGGTCTCGATGCGGTTCATCGGGATGCCGGCGGCGGTGAGGTAATTCCGCACCGCATCGGCGCGACGCGACGCGAGCGCCAAGTTGTACTCCGTCGAGCCGCGCTCGTCGGCGTGCCCCTCGACACGGATGCGGACGGTCGTCTCGTCACGCAGGACGCGCGCCTTGCGATCGAGGATCGGACGGGCGTCCGCCCGGATGTCCGACCTGTCGTAGTCGAAGAAGATCATCTCCGACAACGTCTCGCGCATGCGGGCCAGCTCGGCTTCGCGGGCGCGACGCGCCGCGTCGTCGTTGTTGGTCGCCGGGGGCGGAGTCGGGCGACTCGCGACTGGCGCGGGAGCCGGGGGCGGGGCCGGGGCCGGCTCGGGGTTACCGCCACATGCCGCCAGGACCACGGCGAGCGTGAGGCCGAGGGTACGAACGTACGTCTTCATGGGTGCTCCTATAGGAGGTGTAGTGAAGTCGCCGATGTCTCGTCGGAGAGGGGCCTCTCCTGCCGGTGCGCCGCGAAGAGGACCGGGCAGGGCGCGCGGAGCGCCACCCTGCTCGCCGTGGACCCGAGCGTCATCGCCTGGAAGCCCGACTCACCGTAGCTCCCGAGCACGATGACCACCGCGGACACTTCCCTCGCGTGCCGGACGATCTCGACCCAGGGAAGTCCGTCACGAACCAGCAGCACCTTCGGGTCGACCCCGGCAGACTGAAGCCAGGTCCACGCCGCCGAGTCCGGACGCCAGGGCGTGCCGTTCTCGTTGACATGAAGGACCTGGAGCTCCAGCCCCGCCCGTTCAGCCAGCCACCGGGCCTCCCTGAGGGCACACGACGCACCCTCCGAGAAGTCGGTCCCGACCACGACGCGCGCTCTGTTCCGTTGCACTGGACTCCCGCTGCTCCAACCAGACATGGCGGGGGTCCCTGAAGCAAGGCGTGGGCCAAACCGTAAGTGTATTATTTACATACAGTTACGGTATGATGCCCATGGGTCGGGCGTGTGGTGGAACGCCACGAGCGGTGGGGCGTTTCGCCCCGTCAGGTCGCGGTCGGGTCGGCGTACCCGAACTCCTCGAGCTTCCGGTAGAGCGTCTTGCGGTCCAGCCCGAGGATCTCCGCCGCCCTCGACTTGTTGCCGCCGGTGCCCTCCAGCACCCGGAGGATGTAGGCGCGCTCGACGTCGCGGAGCGAGAGCGGCTGATCGGCCACCAGGTCCGTGATCCCCGCCCGCTGTGGGGACGTGATCGCAGCGGGCAGATCCTCCAGGTCGATGCACTCGGCGGCCCTCAGCGTGAGGGCCCGCTCGATCGTGTTCCGCAGCTCCCGGACGTTGCCCGGCCAGGGGTGGGCCGTCAGCCGGGCCATCGCGGCGGGGGTCACACCCACTCCCCCTGCGAAGTGCTCCACCAGGAGGGGTATGTCGGCCGCCCGCTCGCGAAGCGCCGGCACGTGGATCGAGAGCACGTTCAGGCGCCAGAAGAGGTCCTCGCGGAACTTCCCTTCCCGAGCTTGGGTCTCCAGGTCCTTGTTGGTCGCCGCAAGCACACGCGTCCTCACGGTTCGCGACACGGTCGAGCCCACTCTGCGGATCTCCCCGCTCTCGAGGGCCCGCAGGAGCTTGGGCTGAAGGGGGAGCGGCAGGTCTCCGATCTCGTCGAGGAACAGGATGCCGCCGTCCGCGGCCTCGAAGAGCCCGTGCTTGTCCTTCACCGCCCCGCTGAACGCCCCTCGCTCGTGGCCGAACAGCTCCGACTCGAGCAGGTCGTCCGGGAGGGCCGCGCAGTTCACGGCCACGAAGGGCCCGAGACCGGAAGCGCGGTGGATCGCGCGGGCGACCAACTCCTTGCCGGTCCCGCTCTCGCCGGTGACGAGCACGGGCAACGGTGAAGGCGCCACCCGGGCGATGAGGGCGGTCACTTGGCGCATGACCCGGCTGGCTCCGACGAAGCCGGGCACCGCTCCGTCCCCCCGTGCGAGCCGCGACACCTCCCGGCGCAGGCGACTCTCCTCCATCGCCCGCTGGACGGTCAGGAGCAGCTCGTCGCTCCCGAACGGCTTGGTCAGGTAGTCGTACGCGCCGGCCTTCACCATGTCGATCGCCGACTCGATGCTCCCGAACGCCGTGATCACCACCACGTTCACCTCCGGCCGGCGCGACCGCAGCTCGGCGAGCAGCTCGGCCCCGCTCAGGCCGGGCATGCGCATGTCTGTGATGACCAGGTCCGCGTCCGCACCCGCCGAGAGCACCTCGAGCGCTCGGCGCGGATCACCGTAGCCGGTCACCCGATAGCCCGCGCCGCTCAGGACCTCCTCGAGGAGGTCGCGCACGCCGCCCTCGTCCTCGACGATGATCACGTGCTCAGACATGGGCGGCCGCCTCCACGGGCGCGAGCGGCAGGTCGATGCGGAAGCGGGCACCTCCGACCTCGATGCCGCCGTCGGCCCCCGGTACGAGGACATTCTCCGCTCGAATGAGGCCTCCGTGCTCCTCGACGACGCTGCGCGCTATGCTGAGCCCGAGCCCTGTCCCTTGGCCCGCCCCCTTCGTGGAGAAGAACGGCTCGAAGACCCGGTCGAGCGCGTCGGGCGAGATCCCCGGACCGTTGTCCTCGATCTCGATCGCGACCCGCCCGGACGTCGCTCGACCCGACCGGGCATGGACAGGATCGCCGTGAAGCTGCGCGCGCACGACGACGACGCGCCCCCCCTCCCGCTCCTCGAGGGCCTGTACGGCGTTGAAGAACAAGTTCGTCAGGGCCTGGTGAAGTAGGCTCCGGTCGCCCTCGATGGTCGCGTGGGGGAGGGGCTCGACGCGTACCTCCACGCCGCCCCGTTGGAACTCGGTGTCGAGCACGTCCGCCACCTCCGAGATGAGCTCCGCGACGAGGACAGGCTTCATCTTCAGGTCCGGGCGGCGCGAGAGATTCAGTAGGCCGCGCACGAGCGCGGTCACGCGGTCTATCTGCTCGCCGATGATG
>JBFGFY010000094.1:0-12385 GCA_041579355.1 Longimicrobiales bacterium
AGCGGGTTCAGCGGCGACCCCATCCCCATCTCGATCCGTAGCGGGGCGGTCGTGAACAAGAACTCGTAGCGGCCGAGCTCGCGCGCGACCTCCGCGAGGCGCTCGAAGTCGAGGTTGTCGAAAATGCTCACCCCGAGCGAGACGAGCGCCAGTCGGTGCAGTGGCAGGCGCTCCTGCTCCGCGAACTCGTGCGGGTACGCGTCGTTCCACATGTCGTGGCCGATGAACGAGACGCCCCGCTCCTTGAGGAAGTAGGAGACGTCCGCGTGGTAGCCGGCCACGCCCTCCGATGTGGGCCAGGGCCCGAGCGCCGCGCGCCTTTTCCAGCGCCCCGTGTAGAGCAGGATGACGTCGCCGGGCTCCACGCGCACACCCTGGATCTCCTCGAGGCGCACGAGGTCCGACGCGTGGATCGCGCGGCCGGGCTCGACCCACCCCTCCGGTGTCGCGAAGCCGGGCAGGAGCGTGGCGTCGAAGAGGATCCCGCGTGTGACGATCCCCTCGCGGTGCGCGTGGATGCTCCCCCGCGGGCAGCCACCGGCCTCCTGAATCTCCTCCATGCGCACGCCGTTGTAGCCCACGCCGTCGACCATGATGTGGCAGTCGAGCGCGTCGAGGTGGCTGTGCACGGTGCCGTGATAGGTGCCCGTGTACTGGTAGCGGTCCGAGGCACCCGTGGGGCTCACTGCGACGACCTGGCGGTCGAGGACGACGTTCCCGTCGACGCCCGGCTCCTGGATGATGTCGTGCGCGAGCGAGACCGTGATGCCTTCGGTGACGAGCCGAGCGGCCGCGACGCGCTTCTCCGGCGTGATGAGGTTGGCCGCGCCGAGCTCGTCGTCCGGGCCCCAGCGCCCCCAGTTCGACAGTTCATCGAGGGCGCGCTGGTAGTCGGCGAACGTCGTCAGCGACGGAAAAGTGGTGGCTGGCGCGGCGTCCGGGGCCGGCTCGGCTTCACCGCAGGCGGCGCACACGGTCGCCAGCAAGGCCGCCACGAACACTCGCACTTTTGCATCGGATCTCATCGGCTCGTACCTCCTCGAGTGCGGCATGTTAGAGGGCCGTCGCCGGGGGGGCCACCTTGTCCGTGCACGCGAAGCGGTCGACCTTCCGCCATGCGTCGCACCTTCGCCGTCCTCGCCCTGCTGGCCACGTCGTGGCCGCAGATCGTCGCGCTCGAGTGCGCCCTGGCCTCGCCGGGGCCGTCTTCCGACGCGCCGAGCGAGCATGCCCATGCGCACGGCGACCACGCCGGGATGGCCCACGGGCTACCGACCGGCCCGGCGAGCGCGGACGAGGCGCCGCTCCCCGATGCCGGGCGGGACTGCGCGCAGGTGATGGCGTGTGGCCTTTTGATGATACGAGCCGAGGCCGAGCGCACGGCGAAGGTGAAGGCCGTGGCGCCCGAGCCGAGGCCGATCCCCGAGATCGATGCGCCCATCGCCGCAGACCTGGTGGCCGATCCTCCACCTCCACGCCGTAACGCCTGACCGACTCGCCCGTCTGCCACGGGCAATCACACAGGCTTTCTCACAACGGCGTAGGTACATCATGGATCGTTCCCTCCCGCGCACGGCTGCCGTGCTGGCAGTCGCGCTCGCGCTCCTACCTGGCACTTCGTCGGCCCAGCAGGCCATGGAAATGGGCATGGACATGCCCACCCTGGGGCTCGGCGGCGGCTGGACCCTGACCGGCATGGCGCAGGCCTTTCCGGTCGTCACGTTCGGCGCACCCGGTGAAGACGAGGCGCATCCGCTCCGCAAGACCGACTTCTACCTGACCCAGCCGGCGCTCATGGCCAACCTCGAGAGCCCGGGCCAACGAGTCGTGCTGCGCACGACGCTCAACTTCGAGGGGCTCACGCAGGACGACGGCGAGCTCACCTTCGGAGGCTGGGGCGAGGGGTTCATCGACAGCCGCCATCCCCATACGCTCGTCCACGAGCTCATGCTGAGCGTGAACTTCTGGGAGGCGGGCAACAGCTCGTTCTCCCTCTCGGCCGGGAAGGGCTTCGCCCCGTACGGCACCTCGGACCCCATGGCACGGCCGGGCCTCAAGTACCCGACGAACCACCACCTGTCGCAGATCCTGGAGCGGTGGGCGGTGAACGCCACCTGGCTCTACGGCCGCTGGAGCCTGGAAGCCGGGCTCTTCGGCGGGCAGGAGCCTCACAGTCCGTATGATTTCTCGAACATCGAGAGCTTCGGCGACTCGTGGTCCGTGCGCGTCGCACGCCGCTTCGGCGCCGGCAGCGGACCGGCCGCGGCGTGGGAGGCTTCCGCCTCGTTCGGGAGCGTCACCGAGTTCGCCCACACGGTCTCCGAGACCACCAGGCTCGTGAACGGGGCCCTCCGCCATGCGGCGCCGCTACGCGGCGGCCAGCTGAATGCACTCTTCGAGGGCTCGGTGAGCTTCCTCGAGGACCACGAGGAGTTCTTCAGCTTCCTGGGTGAGGCACGCTACGCGCGCAATCGCCATCAACCGTATCTGCGTCTCGAGTACGCGCGACGCCCCGAGTACGCTCGCGAGGGAGCTCCCGGCGGGCCCGAGTTCTTCCACTACGAACACGACGAGGACCCCGTCGGCGCCACGCGCTGGGTCATCGCTACGGCCGCCTACGCGTACGAGCTGACGGGCACCCCGTGGAGCGTGCGGCCCTTCGTCGAGATCCAGCACCACCAAGTGCGGGGGGACGGCGGCGGGATCGCCGCTCTCGACCTCTACGGGAACACGTCGTTCTGGGCGCTCTCGGTCGGCGCGCGGGTCTTCCTGGGAGGCGGACCCATGCGGATGGGAAGCTACGGTGTGCTCGATGCGATGAGCGCGATGACCCGTGACATGGCGACGATGGGAGGGATGCAGCATGCCCACTGACGGATCCCTACAGGCGGTTCGGGCGACGCCCCACATCGACCCGGGCCCAGCTTGCCTAACCTTTCCTGCAGCGGCCACAGTGTGCCTTGGTACCCGAAGCGCTGGAGACAGGTGATGAGCAGAGCTGCCCGCAGGCGAGCGGAGCGAGGACGCGGCACGAAGGGCGGGCGCAGCCGCGCGCCGGTTTGGATCATGGCCGGGAGCGTGGTGGCGGCGCTGGTCGTGCTCGCGCTCCTCTCGCCGCGAGGTGAGGATCCCGAGGGGCACCACCCGACGCCCCGGGTCGACGCCCACGCGGCGCACGTCATGCCGGCGGCCCGCTACGCCGGGATGCCCAGGGCCGAGGCGACGTACGCGATCGCCGCGGAGATCCCGGCCGTGCTCGACGGCGTCTTCTGCTACTGCTACTGCCACCAGACCTTCGGTCACTACTCCCTGCTCGACTGCTTCCGTGACGACCACGGCGCCAACTGCGACGTCTGCATGAACGAGGCGGTGACCGCGTACGAGATGACGCAGCGCGGCGAGACGCTGGGTGCGGTCCGGGAGGCCGTAGACCGGCGCTACCGGACGTAGCCGCGGGAAGCGCCACCCCTTCCGTTCGCTTCGTTCAGTCTTGACAGAACGATCTGACAGAACGAGCGTGGTCGTATGACTCAACCCGCCGCATTGGGGCCAGCCGCCGAGGAGTTCGTCGAACGACTCGGCGTCGCTCTCGAGTTCTTCGGTCTCTCGCGAACGGCCGGGCGCATCCTCGCCTACCTGATCTTCCACGACGGGCCGGCCTCTTTCGACGATCTCACCACGGCGCTGAAAGTCAGTCGCGGAAGCGTCAGCACGAACACCCGGCACCTGGAGCGCCTGGGTGTGATCGAGCGCCGGAGCAAGCCGGGTGAGCGCGGTGACTATTTCGCCCTCACTCCCGATTCGCAGGCCCGCTTCCTCGAGGCCTGGTTCACGCGGATCGCCGACATCGAGAGCATCATCAAGGACACGCTCGTGTCCCTCGACGACGGCGATCCGGTGGCGCGCAAGCGCATCGGGTACACGGAGGAGTTCTACCGCTACGTGCACGACCGAATGACGGCCTGCGTTCGCGACTGGGACGAGCGGGCGGAGACCCGGCGGCGGAGATCGTAGCGTGTTTTTTTTCGGCCGCAGCGTTCACTTATTTCTGAACGATTGAATCGTTCTGTGGGGAGCCCTCGTCGATGACGGCAGAAGGAAGGAAGAGCGGAGACGGAGCCCCGGCGGGTCCACGTCGGGGGTGGCCACCACCGCTCGCGTGGACGCTTCCCATGGTGGTGCTCCTCACCATGACCGGCCTTGTCGGCCTCGACCATTACTTCTCCGTCCGACTCGAGACCGCACGGGCCCAACAGCTTTCCATCGAAGGTCTGCGCGCGGACGGCTCGACGCTCGCGAGCCGGCTGACCGCCGACTTCGCCGAGGGCCGCCGGGCCGAGGCCCTGGCGGACGTGGAGAGCCTCCGGGCCGACTCGACGATCGTGCTCGCCGCCCTCTTCGACACCGACGGGGCGTTGCTCTACGCCTCTCGGCCGGAGCTCCTCGCGGCTCTCCGTCCCAATCGCGACACGGCCAGGGCCAGAGCGATCCTAGAAGAGGCGTCGGAGCGAGGTGAGGCGATCCGGGTCGCGGGGGACGACCGCTACGTCCTCGGGGTCTTCCCCGTGCCGATGCCGGAGTCAACCGGCTCCCTCGAGGTCGGGGCGCTCGTGCTCGCCCACGACGCCGACATGGCCCGGTCCGCGGCGATCGCCGAAACCAGGCAGGAGACAATGCTCCTGCTCGGGCTGGTCCTCGGGTTCGTAGCCCTGCTCATCATCTTCTTCCACACGCACGTCACCGCCCGCCTCGAGCGACTCCGCGCGGCCACCGCGCGAATCGGGTCCGGCTCGTCGGAAGTCGACCCAGCTCTACAGGGGAATGACGAGTTCGCCTCGCTCTCACGAGCCATCGCCGGCATGTCCCGACGCATCGATGCAAGTCGGGAGGCGGTGGAAAAACAGAGCCTGATGTACGAGACGCTCTTCAAGGCCAACCCACTGCCCACGTTCCTGGTCGACGCGCATACCGGTCGCTTCCTGAACGTCAACGACGCGGCGGTCTCCACCTATGGATACACCCACGAAGAGTTCTCGGACCTCAGCGTGTTCGACGTGGGATCGGCAAGCGATCGCGACGGGATCGAGGGACGCCTGCGCGCGATCCGCGAAGGCGAGGCGACGGGATCGATGGGCTTTCGGGTGCACAGAAAGAAGGGAGGCGACGAGATCCTCGCGGAAGTCACGACGGAGTTGATCGAAGTCGAGGGACGCAAGCTCGTGCTCGCCGTTGCTCACGACGTGACAGAGAGGGACCACACCGAGCGCGCGCTCCGCAGCCGCGACCGCATTCTCCAGGGCGTGAGCCGCGCTGCAGGCGCCCTCCTCACGGCCGACTCGCTCGACCTCGGCATCAACTCCGCGCTGGCGACGCTCGGAGAGGCGACCAGAGCGAATCGGGCCTATCTGTTCGAGTCCCACGTCCTGGAGGACGGCACGGAGGTCGTGAGTCAGCGTGCGTCGTGGGCGGAGCGCTCGGCGTACGCCGTGGATCCGGCGACGCTGCAACAGGTCCCCTGGCATGCGGGGTTCGAGCGCTGGCGCGACCGGCTGAGCGCCGGGATGCCCATCGTCGGTGCCACGCGCGAGCTGCCGGAGAGCGAGCAGGCACTGCTGCGTGATCAGGCGATCCTGTCCCTGGCGGTCGTGCCCGTGAGGCACCGGGGTGAGCTCTGGGGCTTCATCGGCTTCGACGACTGTGAGCAGGAGCGCGAGTGGTCCGAGACCGAGGTCGAGGCGCTCAAGGCAGCCGCCGGGGTCGTCGGCGCGGCAATCCACCGGGACCGCGTGCTCGAGGAGGTCAGGCTACACAAGAGCCGCCTCGAAAACGCCGAGCGGATCGCGAGGGTCGGGCACTGGCACTGGGACGTCGTGCGCGACGAGGTGGTGCTCTCGGACGCCCTCAACGAGCTCTATGGCCTCGATCCGGAGGAGCCGCCGCGGAGCTACGAAACGATCATGCAGGTGATCCACCCCGATGACCGCGCGAAACTGCACGCGGCCGCGGCCCAGGCGCTCGACAGCGGTGGAGACTTCTCCCTGGAGTACCGCGTCCCACGGCCGGACGGGAGCATCCTCCACCTGTACGCGATCGCCCAGGTCCACGTCGAGGGCGGGAGTGTCGTACGCCTGTCCGGCACGACACAGGACGTGACGGAGCAGGTGCGGTCCGGCGAGGAGCTGCGACGGCTGCACGAGCAGCTCCGCACGATCGCGGCCAACGTGCCTGGTGTGGTGTACCGTCGCGTCGTCGCCACAGACGGGACGGTCAGCTATCCCTACTCCAGCGGGTCGTTCTATCGCCGTTTCGGGGTGTCGGAGGAGGACGTGGCAGCCGACCCGGAGGTGCTCTTCAGACACGTCCACGACGAGGATCGCGCGGCCTTCGTGCGCGACGCCGCGCTGCGGGTCGAGGGCCACCAGGAGTACGACTTCCGTGTCGTCGACGCACGCGGTGAAGTGCGCTGGGTGCGTAGTCTATCGAGCGGGCGAGAGCTCCCGGACGGATCCTTCATTCGCGACGGTATCGTCCTCGACATCACGGAGCAGAAGGCCCTAGAGGAGCAGCTTAGGCAGTCGCAGAAGCTGGAAGCCGTGGGTCAGCTCACCGGCGGTATCGCTCACGACTTCAACAACTTGCTCGCGATCGTGATGACGAGCGTCGACCTGCTCGAGATGAGCCAGCGCGACGGCGGACCGCTCGATACGCAAGCGATCGAGGACATCCGCGTTGCGGCCCAGAGCGGGTCGGATCTCGTGAAGGGACTCCTCGGCTTCGGCCGCAGGGCCGATCTGACCCTGCGCAGGGTCGACCTGGGAGCCACGGTCGAGAGCATGTCGAAGCTGTTGCAGCGACTCTTTCCCAGCTCCATCGATTACTGCTTGTCCATCGACGAGGGCGTCGGCACGGTCTACGCCGACACGGGCGCCCTCCAGCAGGTCGTGATGAACCTGGCCGCCAACGCGCGTGATGCCATGCCCGGGGGCGGAACGCTCCAGGTCGCGGTGACGCGCGCCAGCGTCCCCGTGGAGCCCTCAGGGAGGATGCGATCGGGCGAGACGGCCGATTACGGCGTCATCACCGTGTCGGACACGGGCATCGGCATGGACGAGAAGATCCTCGAGCGCGCGTTCGAGCCGTTTTTTACGACGAAGGAGCCCGGCAAGGGCACCGGGCTCGGCCTGGGTGTGGTCCACGGTCTCGTGCGGCAGCAGGGAGGCTTCACGCGGGTGGAAAGCACGAAGGGCCGAGGGACGACGTTCCGGGTCTACCTCCCCATCGTCGAGGGCCCGGCGGAGCCGACCAGAGCGAGCGCGACGACGCGGGGCAACGGGTCGAGCGAGGGTCGCCGGATTCTCGTCGTGGAGGACCAGCCCCACCTACGCCGCACCACGCGGACCGTCCTCGAGCGGCTCGGCTACGAGGTCCTAACCGCCGCGAACGGGCGTGAGGGCGCCGAGATCGCCACGGATCCCGACGTCGGCATCGATCTGATCTTCACGGACCTGATGATGCCGGAGATGACCGCAGTCGAAATGTACCAACAGGTGCGTGCAGTCCGGCCGTCGGTGCCCTTCGTGGTGTCGAGCGGCTACGTGGACAAGGAGATCCGAGACGGGAACGAGCTGCCAAGAGACGCGGAGTTCCTCGCCAAGCCGTGGACGATCGAGGAGCTCGTGGCCGCTCTGGATCGGGTGTTCGGCGACGCCGCGGACGAGCCGGATGTCGCACCGGTGTCGCACCCTTGAGGCGGCAATCACGCGACCACGCCGTCCCTTCGAAGGGCCACTACGGACTGCGCGTCATATGCGAGCTCGGCCAGGATCTCGTCGGTGTGTTCGCCGAGGGTGGGCGGCCGTCTGCGGACTCCGGCGCGGGACGCGGAGAAGCGGATCGGCGTGTCCGCGACGGGCGCCGGGCGCGGCAGCCCGGGGAAGTCGACCGGGACGAGCAGCCGCATGGCTTGCACGTGCTCGTGATCGAGCGCCTCCTGCGGAGAGAGCACGGGCCCGGCCGGCAAACGCGCTTCTTCGAGCGCGTGGAGGCACTCCTCGCTGGTGCGCTCGGCGCACCAGCGGGCCATGCGCTGGCTGATGACTTCCCCGTGGTCTCCGCGCGAGATGTCGTTCTGGAAGCGCGGGTCGGAGAGCCAGTGCTCCTCGCCCATGAGCCGCGCCCAGCGCTCGAAGAGAGGCTGGCCGATCGCCATGACGAGGACCCACCCGTCCTTCGTGCGGAAGCAGTCGGAGGGCGCCGCGATCTGGCCCCGGTTTCCTGTCGCGACGCGGTTCGCCCGGATCACCGCCTGCTCGATGAGCGTGCCGTTCGCCACCGTGAGCGCCGACATCAGGAGCGACCCCTCGACCTGTTGGCCGCGGCCGGTGACGCGCCGCTCCATCAGCGCCGCCAGGGTCCCGAAGGCACACAGGGTGGCCGTCTGGAAGTCGACCCAGGGATAGTAGAGCCTCATGGGCTCGTCGGGGTGCCCTGTCAGGTACATCGCCCCCGACATCGCCTGGGCCACGCCGTCGAAGCCGACACGGTGGCTCCAGGGCCCGCCGTGCCCGTACGCCGAGACCGTGGTGAGGACGATGTCCGGCTTGGTCCGCTTCAGGCTCTCGTAGTCCAGCCCCATCGCCTCGAGCTGCTGGGGGGGCAGGTTCGCGACCACGACGTCGGAGCGCTCGACCAGCCTCCGCACGACTTCACGGCCCGCCTCGCTCCCGAAGCTCAGCGTCATGCCGCGCTTGTTGCGGTTCACCTGGAGGAAGAGGCTCCCGTCGCCCCCCTCGGCCACGGGGCTCGTCCAACGGTCCTCGCTCCCTTCGCGCTTCTCGACTCGGATGACGTCGGCACCGAGGTCGCCGAGCAAGCAGGCGCAGAAGGGGCCTGCGATGTAGCGACCGAAGTCGAGCACCCTGATGCCGTCCAGAACTCCGCTCATGCCGTGGCTCCCTCCTCAAGGCCGGTAAATCACCGGCACGTATCGCCGGCGACACCGATTGACGGCCGGAAGCTGGTCAGGGAGCTTTACCCGCGCGACCTCCCTCGCGTCCCTGCTTCCGACTCGCGGACTGCCATGTCGCGTACAAGACGGCTTCTCCTCGCTTCGTCCTTGTTCCTCCTGAATGCGTGCGGCCTCCTGGGAGGCGACGCACCCGGAGAAGCTCCCGGGGACGCTCCGGCCGCCGTCCAGGCGCCCGCCAACGGCACACCGGTCCAGCCCGCCGCCACCCCACAGGACACGGCGCCGGCCACCCCGTCGGCCGAGCCCGCAACGGCCGAGGCGCAGACCCTCGATCAGAGGCTCGAGCAGATCGTCGCGAGCCAGGAGACGCTTGGGCGTCGACTCGACTCCCTCACCGCAGCCCTCGCCTCGACACAGCTCGCGTCCCCCACGAGCGACGCGGCGGCGGTGCAGGACGCCGCGCCGGGCCTCGGGGGATCGGATGTGCTGAACGAGGCGGGCGAGCGCGTCCGCAGCTTCGGTGTCGGTGTCGTGTGGTCGATCATCGTAGTGGCGCTCTTCACGTTCCTGATTCGCGGGACCGTCTGGCTCCTCGACGCGCTCGCCGAGCGCAACCCGAGTCAGCGCCTCTTCTACAAGCGCCTCGTGCCGGTCATTCGGATCGTGCTCTGGATTTTCGCGGCCTACCTCATTGTCTCCGTGATCTTCCGGGTGGACGCCCAGGGTCTCTTCGCCGCGGCGGCCGCGGTGGGTGTCGCCGTCGGCTTCGCGGCCCAGGATCTGCTCAAGAACCTGTTCGGCGGGATCATCCTGGTCTTCGACCAGCCCTTCCAGGTCGGCGACAAGATCTCGGTGGGCGGCACCTACGGAGAGGTGAAGTCGATCGGGCTGCGCTCGACCCGCATCGTGACGCCCGACGACAACCTCGTGAGCGTGCCCAACGCCCAAGTCGTGGACCAACAGGTCGCCAACGCGAACGCGGGGGAGCTCAACTGCCAGGTAGTGACCGACCTCTACCTTCCCGGCTGGCCAGACGAGGCGCTGGCCAAGCGGATCGCGTTCGACGCGGCGGCGAGCTCGAAGTACGTCTACCTCAACAAGCCGATCGTCGTGCTGGTCGCCGACCAGTTCCAGCAGCGCTTCATGACACGGGTCCGGGTCAAGGCGTACGTGCTCGACCCCCGCCTCGAGTTCCTCTTCCAGAGCGAAGTGACCGAGCGGGCCCGCGCCGGGTTCCGCGAGGCTGGGCTCCTCGATCCTGAGGTCTCCGGTCCGTACACGCGGGACGCGGTGTCCGCGCACGACGGTGCGTCGGCGGGAGCCGGCCGCGATGTCTGAGACTCACGCGATGTCCGAGACTCAGCTGACCAGCGACCCGACGGAGCGGATCGTCGAGGCGAGCTACGAGCCCTGGACGCGGGCCTGGACCGAGCTGGACGAGCGCGCCCAGGCCACGGTCGTCGAGCCACTCCGGCAGGGGCTCGAGCGGCACCGTGAGGTCGTGGAGGCGGCAGGCCTGGCCGGCGAAGCACCCTCGGACTGGGGGGAGCGCACCGAGCGCCTCCTCGAGTACCGGCGCGCGGTCGGCTCGGGGCTTCTCCAGCCGCTCGCGCAAGCGCTCGCCGAGCCGGGGCCTGCAGGCACCCTCCTGCAGCTCTTCACGGACGCGCTGGAGAGCGCGCGCGCCGGAGCCGCCGCGCTTCCGAGCGAGGCGACCGCTGAGTGGCCGGCCGGCGCCCTCGACCCGCACCCGTCCGACGGGCTCGGCCGGCGGCTCGGCAAGGTGTTGGCGCGTGGCGTCTCGGCGGCGCGCAAGACCGGTCGCCCGCGAACCCTCCCCCTGCGGAGCGTCGCCCTACGACACCTGAGCGGCACGCTCGCTCCTCAGCAGGACGAAGCCGTGGCCGAGGCCATCGCCGCGTGGACCGCTTGGGTGGGCGAGTTGGAAAAGGCCTGGATCGAGTGGGCGGACGCGGCCCTTCCGGCGCTGCTCGAGGCCGAACATCCCGACGAGGAAGCGTCGGACCACTGGGCAGCGGTCCGCGGCGCCGCGCTTCGCCTCGACGAGCGGCTGAGCGCGCTTCTCCAGGACTCCCCGCACGCGGCCGCACGCGGGAGCGCGGAGAGTCGTGCCGGTGTGGCCCGGGGCTCGCTCGGGGCCGACGTCGCCGTCGCCGGGAGCTTCCTGTACTCGGACGGGACCGCACCCACCGCGACGCTGCGCACGTCGTCCCGGATCGCGACGGCCGCCAAGGCCTGGGAGCGCGACGTCTCCGATCGCCTCCAGCTCTACTCATCACTGCTGGGCATCCTGGCGGGTGCCAGCGCCGTGCAGCGGCGTGTGATCGACCGCTGCCGAGAGGGTGCCCTCGCCCGCGCGCAGGACCTGGTCGAAGTCGCATCCCGGCTACGGGAGCTCCGCGGCTCTTGGCGCATCACCGGCGTCGGACTCCGGGAACAGATCTCCGCGCTGGATGCCAAGGTCCCGAGGGTGCTGGAGGCGACGTCGGGCGCCGTCCCCTCGCCCACCCAGCTGGCGACGACGTTGACCGAGGCCTCGGACTCCGCGGTCGAGGCGCTGCTCGCCGTCGTGCGACAGGCTCCTGCCAGCCTGTCGCTGCACGACGAGGAGGAGCAGCCCCCCACGGGTCACAGGAAGGCCGAGTCCCGCCCGCTTCCGCTCCAGGAGTTGGCCCGGCAGTCCTTTGACGCCTTGCGGATCGAGCGCATCCGGTCGTCGACCGAGGGGCTCCTCGCCGCCGTGCGTGGCGTGCGAACCGACCTGGAAGGGCTGCCCGAGGTGTACTCCTTCGCTCGCGACGAGGCCGTCCGCGAGCTCGACAGCGGTGAGCCCGGCTCCGACGAGCGGGCCGTCGAGCTGATCGGCGGAGCGCTCGACCGTATGGCCGACTCCCTCGAGACACGCATCGAGGACCTGGAGCGGGCGATCGGGCGCGCTCAGGCGAAGCTGGCGGCGGAGATCACCGAAGGCTCTTCCGCCCTCCTCGGGCGAGTCGGCGCCGGGCGAATGCGGGCGCAGCTGTTGGCGGCACGCTCGCGTGCGGCGGACCTCTTCGCGCGCCTGACGGAGCGGTGGGGGCCACCCGTCCGTCGCACCGCCGTGCGTGTCCGGGCGGCCTTCAAGGGCGCGATCGGGTGGATCTCGGGCTGGGTCGCGAAGGGAGCGGCGCTGCTCGGGCGCGAGCCCGCGGCGAAGGTCGCCTCCGCACGCGCGATCCAGACGCTGGCCGAGGTGGAGTCGGTGATCGAGGGGCTGCCGCTCGTCTACCAGCGTCTGTTCACCCTCGATCCTATCTCCGACCCCGCCCTGCTCGCCGGGCGCGACGCACAGCTCGCGAACGCGATGGAGCGCTGGGGGCTGTGGCACCGAGACGAAGGCATTCCGCTCATCGTCCG
>JBFGFY010000095.1:0-12321 GCA_041579355.1 Longimicrobiales bacterium
CATGGAATGGACGAGGTAGTACGCCGCGTCGATCCCCTCGAGCGCACGGGCGAGCGACGCGGGGTCGAGCAGGTCGCCCTCGACGATCTCGACGTGAGGAGCCCAGGCCCGGGCCTGCGCCCGGCCGGCGTCACGGACGAGGACCCTCAGGCTGTGGCGGCCGTCCTCGAGGAGACGCTCGACGAGGCGTCCGCCGACGTACCCGGTGGCCCCCGTAATGAGGATCTGCATGTTATTTGTCCATCAGATGTATAAGATATGTCTAAGAATAGCTCTGGCGGGCCCTCGGGGAAAGGCCCGCGCCGGTGCCCCCGGCCTCGAGGGAGTGAGGTTTTCGGCCTCCCGCGCCGTTGTATCTTCTGCGCGTCTCGCCCTCGTAGCTCAGGTGGATAGAGCGGCTGCCTCCTAAGCAGCAGGTCCCGCGTTCGAGTCGCGGCGAGGGCACTGAAGAAGGGGGAGCTACTCCAGCAGGGCGTGGGCCGGGTCGGTGAGGAAGTCGAGGTGGGCGGCGGCCCACACTTCGTTGCCCCTCGGATTGAAGTGCATGTCGTTCGCGTAGTAGAAATCCGTCGGGGCGCTGCCCTGGATCATGGGCCGGAGCGCCTCGAGCGCGTTCAGATAGGGGACTCCGAGCTCCGCCGCGACGTGACCAATTTCGCGATGCGGGCGGTCGGACCATTCGGGATGCTCCGTCCCGTCTCGGGCGCGTGAGAACTGCCGGTAGTGCGGCACGGAGCCGATCATCAGCTTCACTCCGTTCTCCTGGGCCAGCTCACCCACACGACGCAGCAAGTCGAGCGTGCGTTGGACGTTGCGCTCCGTCTCTTCCGTCCACTCGTGCTGGCACCACGCGAACCTGGGATAGGCATTTTGCGCCAAGTCGGTCGCCGGGTCCGCTACCTCGACGCGGGGCGGGCCGAACAACCGGGCCGATACCCTCTGCACGAAGTGATACGTGTACGAGTTCAGATGGAGGAAGAGTGCCACCCTGCGCGAGAGTGTGGCGGGCACCGGACCCCGCTCGGTGTCGATGTAGTCCGCGGCGAAGAGGTTTCGAGGCGGAACCGCGACCAGATTCCCGGATTCGTCGAGGACCGCCGCGTCGCGGTACTTCCAGTCGTCGAAGTCGTCGGTCATGTCCACGTTCAAGACGATCAGATCCGGGGCGTAGTCGAACAGGACCTGGCTCAAGAGGACGTAGTAGATCGTGGGTGAGTAGCTGGGTGTGCCGGTGTTGATGACCTCGAAACGCCGACCGTCCCCCGTCTGCATCGCATTGAGGCCGCGCTCGACGATGCTCGGTACCGAGCTCTCCATCGGGGTCGCGCCGGCAGTGAACGAGTCTCCGACGTAGAAGATCCGAAACACGTTGTCCGCCTTCGTTTGGTCCACGTCGTACGTCTCGATCCACCCCTGGCGGTTGAAGTGGAGCGTGTACGGATCCGGATAGTCGGGGTTTCGGCGTGCCTGTGCGTCGATGCGGGCCGTGCTGGCCGGTCGCCACGTGTGGTTCAGCCGGTAGTCGTACACCATGTTGCTCGAGGGCTTGACCACGAAGAACGAGGAAACGAGCTCGAGGCCGGCCACGAGGAGCGCGAGCAGGAGGACGTTGGCCGCCACCAGGACGAGCAACTTCGGCAGCGGTCGTTCCAGCAGGCTCGGATGGGTGGCCACTACACTCCCTTGGGGCTGATCCGGACGCAGGAGACGCTCGCGGCAAGAGAGAAGGTCGAGAACCCCCTCAGCAAGCCTCGTGTTCTCGCAATTAGCCGGACTGCAACGTGGGCGGCAAGGCCGCAGGGGGCCGGCGGCGGCAAGACGTGCCGGGTCCGGTCACGTGGGGTCCGGTGCGGTGGGGCCGGCGCACGAGACGGCGTGTTTTCCTGGCGTCGGGAGGACCGGCACGATCGTTGCGGTCTTGGGTCCGCAAAAGCAAATCGCTACCGGGGGGGAAGCGATGAAAGTTCGTGTCTGGCTGCTGACGCGGGAGCGCAGCGCGTGGATCGCGGCTGCGGAGACGTTCGCGTTGACCGTGCTCCTGACGCTCGCCGTGGAGTCGATGCTCCTTCGGGTCGTCGCTTTCGCTTTGGCGGCCCATCTCGGATACACGGCGATGACCGCGCTGCCGATGGGCTCCGTGCCCGGGCGGCCCGCCGGGGCCCGTGCCCGCCGTAACCTCGACCTACGCGCCCAGGTGGTTTCGTTCCTGCGCGAGGTGCGGCGAGTCGACGATTACGCGCAGCGCGCGGCCGTCTCCGGCCTCGCGGTCCAGGAGGTGACGGTAAACCTCAAGGCGGGCGAGCAGCGCCTCATGACCGCCGCGGCGCGCGTGGCGAAAGTGGCCGGCCGATTGCCGGCCGAAGAGAACACCGACTTCGAAGCGGAGGCCGAGCTCGCCTGACGCCGGGGCTCAGCGCACCCGGGCGACCCACACCTGCATCGTCGGGCCCAGGAAGCCGCCCCCGAGGCCTCGCACCTTGATGGCCGTCGAGGGGCGGTTGGCGCCCGACACCAGGAAGTAGGCCGTCGACCCACCGCGGACCTGCACGCCCTGAGTGAAGTCGTCGTACGCACGCACGCGGGGCTCGAGCCGCGCTTCGGGCGCGACTCTCTGGTCGATGTCGAAGAGGTTCCAGCTCGGCATCGTGAGGAAGGGGTCCAGCCCTGCGACGCGGTCGTCGAGGTAGAGGGTCGCCGCCCAGCGGGCGAGCAATACCTCGATCTCCTCACCCACCAGCGCCTCGATCGACGCGAAGCCGCCCGGTGTGCCGTCGATCCAGGCCGTGTGCATGGCTGCCTCACCGCCTACGCTCGCCGCGTACTGGTCCGTCAGCCAGCGCAGGAAGGACCAGGAGACCCCGTAGACGAGCAGCCCGCGGTCCGCGCACACACCGGCGTTCGCACCGCGCGGAGAGTCGAGCCAGGTGCACCCCTCGGGCGCGCCTGCCCGCTTGACGCTTCCCGGGTCGGTCGAGATGGTCGGGTTCCCCTCGCCGCTCCACCCGTAGTAGCGGAAGAGCTGACTGAACGAGTCGTAGTACCAGCGCCTCGAGGCGATCGAATCGGGTGGCTCGTTCCGGATGACGGTCCAACCGTAGTTGTTTCCGGGGCCACGGCCCGGCGTGAGCGCGTGCCCGAGGATCTCCTCTCCCAGCGTGGCTTGGCCCTCGTGCATCCACGAGTCCCAGAACGCCAGACCCGCCGCCGCGCGCCTGGAGAGGTGGATGTTGTGCACCAGCTCGTGGCCCGTGATGGCCGGAGCGATGCCTCTCGCCTGGATCGCGCTGATCGGGCCCACGGCGTATTCGCCGTTCGGGTCCGGTGCGAGCATGAAGAAATACTCGCCTTCGTTGCTCCCGGCGCACGTCGTGCGTGGGAAGAGGTTGGCCGAAGGCACGATCCCACCGATGCCGTCCGCGTTCGCTTCCTTGGTCACCACGACCACGATGCGGCCGTTGCTGTCCTGGTCGGCCGGGGGGCCGAAGTATCCGGCCTGCGTGGCGTAGATCTGCGTATCGAACTGGTTGCCGAGGGTGCTGTAGTCGGCGGGGGTGTATCCGCCGGCCGGGTTCGCGTTGTCGCTCACCCAGATGCCCCTCGTGCCGACGTAACGAACGGTGACCTTGATCTCGATGTAGTTGGAGCAGGTATTCGCGAAGTCCAGGTTGGGATACCGCAGGGTCGTCGTGTCACCGACCTGCGCGTTGCCCGGGATGCGTGCCGGGGCCACGCGCTGGGGTACGACGCCGGCTCCGCCCGCCGCGAGGACGCGCGCGCTCTCGACCTCCTGGTGCATCACCTCCGCTTCGCGCGCGCGCCACTCCTGCATCCGAGCCGCGAGCGGGTCGAGCGTGATCTCGGGCGAGAGCGCGGTCGCTCTCGAGGGCCTGGCCGTGGGAGAAGCCGGAGCCGCCGTGGGGTCCTTCTCACCGGTGATCTGGGCGAAGGTCAGGCTCGCCGGATCGGACGAGGTCGATTGGACGCCGATCACGTACTCCTCGTCGGCCGCCGTCGCGGCGAACTGCAGGCAGTGCGTGGCGGGCGTCCGTAGCACCGCCATCTGTCCCTGCGCGAGCTGGAAGGACGTCGCGGGGCGGGCAGGATGGGCCGACCGACCGGTGCGTGCGCCGACCGTCACGGCGATGTCCGCCAGATGCCGTGGCCGGCAGCCGAGCGACGGCACCACGATGTCGATCGACGTGAGGGTCGCGCCGGTGACGGTCGCGCGGAAGCCGTCGATCGTGACGACGTTCTCCACAGCCACGCCGCTGAAGTTCATGCCCGTCAGGGTGGCGGGCTGCCCCTCCACCAGCTCGGCCGGTGAAACGGACGTCACGCGGGGGGCGTTCGGGTCGTCGACGCCCACCTCCGAGGACCCCGAGCGCCCGCCGGTGGTCGCGAAGATCATCGCCGTGCCCGGGCCCACCGAGGTGACGAGCCCGCTCGCGTCGACGGTGGCGACCGAGGCGTCGTTGGTCAGCCAGGTGAACGTACGGCCGACCACCGGCATGTTCTGCGCGTCCCGGGCGCTGGCCGTGAGCTGCGCGGTCTCGCCCGGAAGCAGCGACACCCGGGTCGGTGCCACGGCGACGGTCGCAACGGCCGGCGGAAGCACCGTCACGGTCGCCGTGCCGCTCACGCCCTCGGCTGTGGCCGTTATGGTCGTCGAGCCTTCGGCAACACCCGTGACGAGCCCTGCGGGGCTGACCGTTGCGAAGCCGGCGTTCTGGCTCGCCCAGGTGACCTCCCGATCGGTCAGCGCGCGGCCGTCGGAGCCGCGCGCCGTCCCGGCGAGGGAGCTCGTCTGTCCGGTGGCCAGCGTCAACGTCGCGGGCGAGATCTCGACGGAGGCGACCGCGTCGGGCCCGGTCGATCCGTCTCCGCAGGCGACGAGGAAGACCGTCGCGAGCGTCAGCCGCTTCCATCTCTTCATGCCTCGCGAGCTCCTACTCGACACGGACGACCCAGACCCGGAGGTCGGGGCCCAGCGCCGCACCCGCCGGGCCGGTGAACTCGACGGCGGTGGCGGGACGACCGGGACCGGTTATGCGGAAGTAGGCCGTCGATCCGCCGCGGATCGAGACGGCCTGCGTGAAGTCCTGATACCCGTAGTTGAACGGGGCCAGGCGGGCCTGCTGGAAGACGTTCTGTTCCATGTCGAAGAGGTTCCAGCTCGGGAACCCGAGCAGCGCGTCCTGGAGGCTGACGCGGTCGTCGACGTACAGCGCGGCACCGAACCTGGAAAGGAGCGTCTCGATGGGCAGCCCGGCGAGTGCGGTGACCCGGTCGAAGCCGGGCCCGCTGCCGTCGATCAGGGCCTGGTGAAAGGCGCCGTCACCGCCCACGGCCGCGGCGAAGTGGTCCGTGAGCCAGCGCAGGAAGGCCCAGGAGCCGCTCATCGCGGCGCCCGCGTCACAGGGCCCGGGAGGGGTGCCCCCCTCGGAGGGCTGCAGCCAGGTGCACTGCTGGGGTGCCCCCGCGATCTTCGGCTGGCTCGAGCCCTGGAAACCGTAGTAGAGCGCGAGCCCGCTCACCATGGAGTACGGTTGCGCCGAGCCCGTCTGGGAGAAGATCACCGTGGAGCCGTAGTTCTGCCTCGGTGCGCGGGCCGGGTTGGACAGGGCGTGTGCGAACACCTCCTCGCCGAGCGTCGCCTGTCCTTCCTCGATCCAGGCATCCGGGCGAGCGCCTCCGGCAATCACGGCCCGGTTTTGGATCACGTGCGTGAAGTCGTGCGCCAACGAGTGCGGCATCACGGACATGAGGAAGTCGCGGGTGAACGAGGTGTTCACCTGCGGAGTCGAGAGGTACGCCCAGTCTCCCTCGTTGCTCGCCGGACACTCGGATCGGGGGCGGTAGTCCGAGAGGTTCGAGTAGCTGAGCCACCCCTGTTGGTTCACCCACTGCGTGACCACGAACGCGACGCGTCCGTCGGAGTCGGTGTCGGGAATGGGGCCGAACGTCGCCTCGAGCGCCGGAGCGACGCGGTCGTCGAAGGCCGTCGCGAGCGTCTGCAGGTCGGCGGCTGTGTAGCCGCCTGTGAGGTTCGCCTGATCGACGAGCCAGAAGGCTCGATTCGTGATCAGCCGCAGCTCCGCGGTGATCGTGGACACCGTCTGGGTGCAGCTCCCGGGGAAGGGCGGGGGCACGCGCACGCTGAAGGTCTGACCGACCTGCGCGTTCGGCGGAATCACGCTCTGCAGGGCACCGGACCGGGCCGCCGCGAGGTCCGGCGGCGCGGCCCTGAGCGCCGCCCCCTCGGCCGCTCGGGACGTGACGTGGCGCGTCGCATGGGCGACCAGCACATCCTGCTGACCCGGGTTGTAGCGCGGCGCCGGCTCCGTGGGCCAGTCTCCGTCCCGGCTCCCGCCCGGCACCTCCCACGCCGACCCGGACACCAGGCCGGGTCCCGGGCGAGCCACGCTGCCCGCACCGGCGGCGAGGCCGATGCGCCCCGTGAGCTCCGCGCCGAGCAGGCTACCCGCGCTCGGGTTGAGCGACACGACGCCGACGAGGTACGTCTCGAAGGCGTTCGTGGCGTCGAGCTGCAAGCACGGAGGACCGGGGAGGACGAGCTGCTCACCGATCCCGACCTGCGTGAACGCCGCGGGCCGTACCGGATGCATCCGCGCCCCGGACTTGCCGCCTGCAGTGACCCGGACGGAGACGTCCCGGACCGGGCGGCATCCTGTGGCCGGCACGGTGAACGTGATGGAGGTCGCGTCGGCGGCCGTCACGGTCGCGTTGGATCCGTCGACCGTGACCGCGTTCTCGCCGACGGTAGCTCCGAAGTTGACGCCCGTGATGGTGGCGGACTCACCGACGACCATCGGGAAGGGGGTGACCGCGTTCACGCGGGGCGCGGTCGGGTCCACGATCTCCACCGGGGCCGACCCCGAGCGCAGCTCGACGGTGGCCGTGATGGTCACCGGTCCGCCGGCGACGCCCTGCACGACACCGGACGGGCTCACCGTCGCGACCTGCGGGTCCGAGCTCGACCACGTCACCGAGCGGCCCGCGAGCGGCGTGCCCGACGCGCTCCGGGGCGTCGCGGTCATCTGGAGCGTTTCGCCGATGAGCACCGAGCCGTTCTGCGGCCGCACCTGCACGTCGTTCACCCGGGCGGGGGCGACGGTGACCGCCACGGAGCCTACCGTGCCCTCGGATACGGCCGAGACCGTCGTCGTGCCCTCCGCGACGCCGCGCACGGTGCCGACGTCGACCGTGGCGATCGAGGCGTTGGCCGATGTCCACGTGATCGTGCGGCCGCTCAAGGTGTTTCCGGCCTGATCCTTGGGCGTCGCGCTGAGGAGCACGGTCTCGCCGAGAGGCACGCTCGCCGGGTTGGGGGTGACCTCGACGGACGCGACGGCGACCGGGCCGGTGGGCTCGTCGTTGCCACACGCGACGAGGCCTACGAGTGCCAGCCAGATCGCGCAGCGCGCGACTCGTGTCATCCGCTCTCCCGACCTCGAGGGGGTGTCCGTGCCTATCAGTAACGCTCCATCGTCGGGAATGGTGCCGCAAGGAGCCCGGGGAGGACGGCCCCGGCGGCGCCCCGGAGCGTGGCCGTGGCATGGCGGGAGAGCGGCGTCGGCTCCGGGTTGACCTCGACGACCGCGGCGCCCGCGCCGAGCGCGATCTCCGGGATCGCCGCCGCCGGATACACGACCGAGCTGGTCCCGACCACCAGGCAGACGTCGGCGCCCCTCGCGGCGGCGAAGGCGGCGCCTAGCACGTCCATGTCGAGCGGCTCGCCGAACCAGACCACGTCGGGGCGCAGCATTCCGCCGCAGGCGCCGCAGCAGGGGAGGGCTTCGACCGAGCTCGTGTCCACGGCGGCGACCCCCGGTGACGTCCGGCCGCATTCCGAGCATCGATCGCGATGCATCGCGCCGTGCACCTCCAGGGGGTAGGCGCCCCGCGCCCCCTCGGGCTCGTCCGCGACCCGCTCGGCGGCGCGGTGGTGGAGACCGTCCACGTTCTGCGTGACGAGCGTGACGCCTCCGCGGGACAGCGCGAGGCGCGCGAGCGCGAGGTGAGCCGCGTTCGGCTCACACCCGGCGATCACGCTGCGGCGCCAGGCGTACCACTCCCAGACGGTACGCGGGTCTCGCGCGAACGCCTCCGGCGTGGCGAGGTCCTCGGGTCGGTGTGACTTCCACAGTCCCTGCGAGCCCCGGAAGGTGGGCACGCCGGACTCCGCCGAGATGCCCGCCCCGGTGAGCACCACCACGCGCCCGGCTCCCAGGAGGAGCTCTCGGGCCTGCGCGCTGCCTGCGCTCACCCCCGTATCGCGGACCAGGCGAGCAGGGCCCAGCCCACGAGGAAGGCGACGCCGCCGAAGGGCGTGATCGCTCCGAGCCACCTCGGTCCGGTGAGCACCAGGACGTAGAGACTCCCCGAGAAGAGGACGATCCCTACGGCGAAGGACCAACCCGCGGCTACCAGGGTCACCCCCTCCCAACGCGTCATCGCCCAGGCGACGGCAAGCAGCCCGAGCGCATGATACATCTGGTAGCGAACCCCGGTCTCGAACGTCGCCAAGTCCGCCGCGCTCAAGGAACTGCGAAGACCGTGCGCAGCGAATGCGCCAAGCGCCACGGCGAGACCCGCCGAGACGGCACCGAGGATGAAGAAGAGCCGCATGGGATGTTCACGTTGTCACGCCCCTCGACGACCCGCCAGGGCTGGTGGTCGCGCGTGCACGCGACGGTTATCGTGGAACCTTTCCGTTGTCGATACCCCGAGTGTTGGAGCGAGCACGCGTGCAGGTCGTCGCGCCCACCATCGATCGTGCCCCTCCCTCGGGCGGGGCTCTACGCGTCGCACTGATGGTCGCGCTCGCGCACGGGCTCACGGACATGTACGCCTCGTTCGTGCCGCCCCTGCTGCCGCGGATCATGGACCAGCTCGGGCTGTCGATCACCCTGGCCGCCACCCTGGCGGTCGCGTACTCGATCGCGGGCGCGCTGCCGCAGCCACTGATGGGATACCTCGCCGACCGGGTGGGTCGGCGTGCCTTCGCCGTGCTCGGCCCGCTCGTCTCGGGAATCTTCGTGGCGTCGATCGCGTTCACGTCTTCCTTCGGTCCGCTCGTGGTCCTGCTCATGCTCGCCGGGCTGGGCAGCGCCGCGTTCCATCCGGCGGGGGCCTCGTACGCGGTTCGCGTGGGGGAGGGGAGGGGGGGCGGGGCACGCTACTCGCTCTTCGCGTTCGGTGGCGCGCTCGGATTCGCCGTCGGACCCCTCGCGGCCGTCTCCATCGTGCAGTGGCGGGGGATGGAGGGACTCTGGGTAGCCGTGCTGCCGGCGGCGCTCGCGGCGCCCATCGTCTTCGCGAGCCTTCCGAGCGGTCGGGCGGAGGTCGCCGAGGCGAAGCTCCCGCCGCGTCCCTCCGAGGTGCTCTCCCATTTGCGGGGGCCGCTCGGTCTCCTGTTCGGCATCAGCGCCGCGACCGCATTCGTCCAGCGCGCGTTCCTCACGATGGAGCCGATCATCGTGGACGCCGCGGGAGGGAGCGAGGCGCTCGGCGCTGTCGCCCTCAGCGTCTACCTGGGTGCTCAGTCGCTCGGAATGGTCACCGGAGGGCTGCTGGCGGACCGCGTGGACCGACGGACCCTCATATCCCAGATCTGCCTGTGGGCGCTGCCGGTGCACCTGCTCGCCATCTGGCTCGGTCCTACGACCGCCCTCGGCCTCGCCGTGATCGGCGTGGCGGGGTTCCTCGGCCTGGCCTCGCTGCCGGCGATCGTCGTCATGGCCCAGGAGCTCGTTCCCACCGCGGCTGCGGTGAGCTCGGGAATCGTGATGGGCCTCGCCTGGGCGACCGGGTCGCTGGGCGTGTTGGTGACCGGCGCCCTCGCGGACCGGATCGGCGCGTTGAGTGCCACGCTCCTTTCGATGCCGGTCGTCCTGGTGGCGTTCGGCCTCGCGCTGCACCCGTCGCTCGCGCGGCTGGCCCGCACGGCTCCGGGGAGCTGACGCCGTGCCCTTCCGCCTCCAGCCTCCCCGCGACCGCAAGCTCTTTCGGCTGGTGAAGAAGGCCACGCCGGCAAAGCTCGTGAAGGGGCGGCCGCTCTACTCGCCGGGCGACGCGGCCAGGGAAGTCTACCTGGTTCGGAGCGGCTTCATCCGGCTCGTGCTTCCCGGCATGGCCCCGGGGCGGTCGGAGCGGACGGTTGGAGTGGCGCTCCCGTGGGAGCTCTTCGGCGACGAGGCGTTCACGGAGGGTCGCCGACGATACGGGGCCATCGCGGGCTCGACGTGCATCGTGCTGCCGCTTCCGAAGGGAGGTGTCCTCACGGGCCTCAAGACGGCGCGGAGCAGCCTCGACGCCTATCTCGAGGGTGTCGAGCGGGAGCTCCACCGGCTGCGGCACGCACAGGGCGGCTCGCGGGGGCCGAACGCCTCGCAGCGTCTCGCCGAGGTCCTCCTGGACCTCGGCGAGCGATGTGGCGAGCCGGAGGGGAGAGGCATCGAGCTCACCCAGAAGCTGACCCACCAGGTCCTGGCCGATCTCGCGGGCGCACACCGCGCCACGGTGACCACTCTGCTGAACGACTGGCTCTACGACGGGGTTCTCGGCACGTCGAAAGGAGGCAATCTGATGCTGCGGCGGCCGGGGGACCTGTGGGCCCTGGCCGGGTATCATTCCGGTCCCGAGGGCGGCACCGCGGCAGGTAGGTCGCGTTGACCCAAATGCCTGTCGCGCCTAGGTTTTGCCGCCCTCCGAACCCCTAGTCCCGAGCGTCATGGCCAAGCGTCACCCCGGAGCCCGCAGGGCTCGGCAAGACTCCTCCCAGGAGCCCGACGACATCTTCGTAGCGCGGGTCCTGCACGTCGGAAAGTGGGCCGAGGCCAACCAGCAGCTGCTCACGGTGCTCATCGTGGTCGTGGCGATCTTCGTGGCGGGCCTCGTCTACTACCGGAACTATCGGTCGTCGCTCAACCAACAGGCCGCTCAGCAGCTCGAGACGGTCTACCAGACGATCTCCCTCCAGGACGCGGAGGGGGCGATCAACGAGCTGGTCACGTTCCTGGAGCGGTTCGGCGGGACGGCCTACGAGGGAGAGGCGCGGCTGGTGCTGGGAGAGCTGTATCTGCGCGACGGGCGCTCCGAGCAGGCGCAGGCGGTGCTACAGCCGCTCGGACAGTCGCCTCGGCGACCGGTCGAGCTCCAAGGAGCGTCTCTCCTCGCGGCGGCGTACGAGCAGGTCGGGCGCGCCGACGAGGCGGAGCGGGTCTACCTGGCGATCGCGAACCGCTCGAACCTGGACTTCCAGGTGCGGAACGCGCTTTCCGCGGCGGCGCGGATCCGGCGCGACCGCGGGGACGCCCCGGGTGCGATCGAGCTCTACCAGCGGGCGCTCGACGGACTCGACGAGGATTCGCCCCAGCGCGGCCTCTACGAGATGCGTATCGCAGAGATCCGGTCGGCCACGAACGCCTGAGGCCGATCCCGGCCTGGGCTCCCGGGACGCCCGGGTGGCCCCAGGAGGCCGCGCCTTCACTCGAGGTTCCGGAGCACGCCCGAGGAGATCCGTTCCGGTGGTGCTCGGTGCTTCGTATAATACATATTATGTTATTCTGAGGCGGAGCGGTGCGAGGACACTCCAGCCTCCTCTCGCCTGGCGCGCCCCGCAGAAGACGGGACGCCCTTCCCCCCTCAGCGCAGCCGGCTCTGCCAGGGCTCCACGGCCTGGACCCGCACGGGCGCCGTGCCGTCCCGGACCAGGCCGAGCTCGATGGCGGCCGCGTACGAGACGTCGATGATGCGGTTGTCCGGGTCCCGGAACGGCCCGCGGTCGTTGATCCGGAGTAGGATCGATCGGCCGTTGGACAGGTTCGTCACACGCACGTAGGTCGGGATGGGCAGCGTGCGGTGCGCACCGGTCAGCGCGTACATGTCGAAGGGCTCGCCGCTGCTGGTGGGCCGCCCGTGGAAGGCCTCGCCATACCAGGAGGCGACGCCGCGCTCGTCGTAGCCGCGGGAGCTGTCGCGCACCCGGTACCAGCGCCCCTCCGCCTGATACTCGGCCATGTTGCCGCGGGCGGCGGGGGGCTCCTCCCGCGGGACGACGGCCGCCACGGTCCCCGCGGGTGGCGGCGGCGGGAGGACGGTGCGCGGCGAGCCGATCATCGTGCACCCCGCCAAGGCCAGGGCCAGGCCGTGGACGGCTAGCCGGTGAGCCCCTTCCATCCCTTAACCTCCTTGTACGCCTTTTTTACCAACTTGCGTTGCTCCTTGGGCTTGAGACGGGCGAGCCGGCCGCTCACGAAGCGCCCGTCGTCCGTCACTTCCCGCAGAATGTGCACCCCG
>JBFGFY010000096.1:0-12219 GCA_041579355.1 Longimicrobiales bacterium
CCCGCCACGGGCCCCGGCCCCGCCGCCCCCCGCGCCCCCGCTTCCTCCTCCCGCCGTGCCGAGCGAGGAGGGATCGAGCCTCGACGACATCGAGGTCGTGCCGCCTCCGGCGCCTCCCGCGGCGAAGCCGGCGGCGGCCCCCGCGAGCCCGACGCCCGCCCCGAGCGCCCCGGCGGGTGGCACCTTCCGCTTCGGGAAGCGTGACCCGACCGACAAGGCGAAGAGGCTCGCGCGAGTGCTCGTGTCCGACATGGTGATGTACAACGCCGAGCGGCATCGGAACGCGCTCGAGAACGGCACGCTCGCGGAGGACTTCGAGGACGAGATCGAGAAGTCGTGGAAGGAGTACGTCGAGCAGGTGGGCTCCGACATCGCAGAAGGCGAGGGTCGCGAGTTCTGGCGCGCGGCCCTCAACGACATCCTCGCCAAGGGCAAGGCCGCCTTCTGAGCGGATCCGCCTGACGCGGGCCCCTCCGGGCGCAGCGACCGCCGAGGTACTCAGGCCCGAGGGGAGGGAGTATATTCGTCGGGTCGCACTCGGAGGGGCCGCCCGAGCCGGGGCGGCCCCTTTGCTACGCGTACGTCGACACCGAGCAGGCTCCGCCATGAACAAAGAGCAGCTTCAGCAACTCGAGGATCTCAGCGAGAGGGTCGGGGAGCTGAGGAGGTACCTTTGACCTCGACGCCCGCGAGCAGAGGCTGAAGGCCCTCGAAGGAGAGATGGCCGCGCCGGACTTCTGGGAGGACCAGGATGCCGCGCGAACGGTGATCGAAGAATCCAACCGACTCAAGGCTTGGGTGAAGCCGTGGCGCGACCTCGCCGAGCGCTCGTCCGACCTCGAGGCGATCGCGGAGCTCCTTGGGGAGGAGGATGACGCCGACCTCGGGCGCGAGCTCGCGGCGGGCCTCGAGACGCTCCAGCGTGGTCTCGAGGAGCTCGAGCTGCGCACCATGCTCCAGGGTGAGGAGGATCACCGCGAGGCGATCGTCACGATCCATCCCGGCGCAGGCGGGCTCGAGTCGCAGGACTGGGCGCGCATGCTGATGCGCATGTACACACGCTGGGCGGAGCGCAGGGGGTACGACGTCAGCGTGCTCGACCTCCAGCCCGGCACGGACGGTGGCCTCAAGAGCGCCACCCTGGAGATCAAGGGCGAGAGCGCGTACGGCTACCTGAAGGCCGAGCGGGGCGTGCACCGCCTCGTGCGGATCTCGCCGTTCGACGCGCAGTCGCGCAGGCACACTTCCTTCGCGAGTGTGTTCGTCTATCCTCTCGTCGAAGACGACATCGAGATCGAGATCGACGAGTCGGACCTGCGGATCGATACGTATCGGGCGTCCGGTGCGGGCGGCCAGCACGTCAACAAGACCGACTCGGCGGTGCGCATCACACACGAGCCGACGGGCATCGTCGTGTCTTGCCAGCAGGAGCGCTCGCAGCACAAGAATCGGAGCACGGCCATGAAGATGCTCCGCGCGGCGCTCTACCAGCGGGCGCTCGAGGAAAAGGAGAAGGAGCGGGCCGCGATCGAGGAAACGAAGGCCGACATCGACTTCGGCAGCCAGATTCGCTCCTACGTCTTCCAGCCGTACACGATGGTGAACGACCATCGCACCGAGACGAAGATCTCGGACGTGCACGGCGTGATGGATGGGGACCTGGACGAGCTCATCGAGGCCTACCTGAAGCAGTCGGGGAGCTCGTGAGACGGGTAGGCGGGCGGTGACCGGCCCCGAAGAGCTGAGCCAGGTCCTCCGGGTTCGACGCGAGAAGCTCACCGCTCTGCGCGAGAAGGGGATCGAGCCGTACGCGTACTCCTTCGACGCCACCCACGGCGCGGCCGGCGTGCTGGCGGCGTTCGAGGCCGCGGAAGCCTCGGGTGGCCTCGGCGAAGGCGGGCACGCGGAGCGGGTTCGGCTGGCCGGGCGCATCGTGGGGTGGCGCGACATGGGCAAGAGTGCCTTCGGGCACATCGAGGACCCGTCCGGACGGATCCAGCTCTACTTCCGCAAGGACGTGCTCGGCGAGGAGCGGTTCGCCCTGCTCGACCTACTCGACCTCGGCGACTGGCTCGGAGCCGAGGGAGAGACCTTCCGGACACGGACGGGTGAGGTCACCGTGCGCGTGCAGTCGTGGGAGCTCCTGACCAAGTCGCTGAGACCGCTTCCGCTCGGCAAGGTCGAGACCGACGAGGAGACAGGGGAGCAAAAGGTCTATTCCGGCTTCGCCGATCAGGAAACCCGCTACCGGCAGCGCTACGCCGACCTGGCCGTGCACCCCGAAGTGCGGGATGTCTTCCGCGCCCGCTCGCGCGTGGTCACGGCGCTGAGGAAGTTCCTCGACGGAGAGGGATTCCTGGAGGTGGAGACGCCGGTGCTTCAGCCGCTCTACGGCGGCGCCTCCGCCAAGCCGTTCGTGACGAAGCACCACGCCCTGGACCAGACGATGTACCTGCGCATCGCCGACGAGCTGTACCTCAAGCGCCTCATCGTCGGCGGGCTCGACCGCGTCTACGAGGTCTCCAAGGACTTCCGCAACGAGGGACTCTCGCGCCTGCACAACCCCGAGTTCACGATGCTCGAGTGGTACCAGGCGTTCACCGACTACCGCGACCAGATGGACCTGGTCGAGCGCATGGTGCTGTTCGTGCTCGACGAGGTCCTTGGCCGTCGCACGCTGACCTACGGCGACAAGGAGATCACGTTCGAGCCGCCGTTCCGTCGCGTCCGTCTCATCGACGCGCTCTCGCAGGCGATGGGGGAGGACGTGCGCGCGCTCGATGCGCGCACGCTGCGCGCGAGAGCGGAAGAGCTCAAGATCCCGGAGCTCAAGGGCGCGGGCTGGGGCAAGCTCGTCGACAAGCTCTTCGGGGAGCTGGTGGAGCCGGGGCTGGTGCAGCCCACCTTCGTGATCGACCATCCGAAGGAGCTCAGCCCCCTCGCCAAACAACATCGCGAGGACGAGGGGCTCACGGAGCGCTTCGAGCTGTATATAGCGGGAGCGGAGATGTTCAACGGCTTCTCGGAGCTGAACGACCCTCTCGACCAGCGCGCTCGCTTCGAGGCGCAGGCCGCGCTCAGGGCGTCGGGAGACGAGGAGGCGCAGCAGATCGACGAGGACTTCCTCCGCGCGCTCGAGTTCGGCATGCCACCGACCGGGGGGGTCGGAATGGGGGTGGACCGCTTCGTGATGTTGGTCACGGATCAGCCTTCGATCCGCGACGTCTTGCTGTTCCCGGTCCTGAGAACCGAGGAGTGAGCGTACGGTGAAGCGCCTCCACTGGTTCATCGCGCGGCACTACCTGGGCTCGAGCCGGGGAAGGGGGCTGCTCTCCCTCATCACCTGGATCGCGCTCGGAGGCGTGACGGTCGGCGTGACCGCCCTCATCGTCGTGATCGCCGTCATGACGGGGATGCAGGAGGACCTGCGCAACAAGATCCTCGAGTCCACACCCCACGTGATCGTGCTGGAGCAGAGCTCGAGCCTCCGCCTGTACGACTGGGAGCTGGTGGTGGACAGCGTGCTCGCCGTGGACGGCATCGTCGGCGCAGCCCCCTTCGCTCTCTCGCAGGTCTCCATCGTGCGCCGTGGGCCCTCGGGGCAGTACTCGCAGCCGGCGACGCTCTACGGGGTGGCGATCGACACGACGCTCCGCGCCCCGACCGAAATGGAGCGTCGGATCATCGAGGGCTCGCTGAGCTTGAAGCCTCCCGCCTCGGGGCTCCCGCCCCTCCTGCTCGGTCGCCTCCTCGCCGACCGTATGCAGGTCTTCGAGGGCGACACGCTGCTGCTCGTCTCCCTGGAGGGGCTCAAGCAGGACGTGTTCGGGGCCTTCGTGCCCACGCTGCGCCAGTTCGAGGTGACGGGCACGTTCACGACGGGCATGTACGACTACGACCTCCAGAACGTCTACACGACGCTCGAGGCGGCGCAGGAGCTGATCGGGCTCGAGCGGCTCGTCGCTAGCGGAGTGGGCGCCCGCACCTCGAATCCGGAGCTCGCTCCCGAGATCGCACGTCAGCTCGGCGAGCGGCTCGGCTACCCGTACTACGTCGAGTCGTGGGTGACCACGAACCGGGCGCTCTTCAGCGCGCTGCGGCTCGAGAAGATCGCGATGGGACTGATCCTGTTCCTCATCGTGCTGGTGGCCGCGCTCAACATCGTATCGACGCTCGTGATGGTCGTCGCGGACCGCACGCGCGAGATCGGCATCCTCAAGGCGATGGGGATGACCCGGAGGGGCATCCTGCGCGTCTTCGTGCTCCAGGGCGCGTGGATCGGTGTGGTCGGGACCGCATTGGGCACGGTGACGGGGCTTGTCCTGTCGTGGCTGATCGACCGCTACGAGATCATCAAGATTCCGCCGGACGTGTACTTCGTCGACCACCTCCCGGTATCGCTCCAGTGGGGCGACGTGCTCATGATCATCGGCGGAAGCGTGGCCGTGGCCTTCCTCGCGACCATCTACCCGGCCATGCAGGCGTCCCGCCTCGAGCCGGTGGACGCGATCCGTCATGAGTGAGCTCACCGCGACGGCCGCGCTGCCGCTCGAGGCGCGCGGTCTCGACAAGAGCTACGTCGGCGGCGACGGGAGCCGCATCGACATCCTCAGGGGGGTCGAGTTCGAGCTCACCCGAGGCGAGGCCGTGGCGATCACGGGCGCGAGCGGGGCGGGGAAGTCCACCCTCCTCCATCTGCTGGGTGCCCTCGACCGGCCCAGCGCCGGTGAGGTCCTCGTAGGAGGGCGGGAGGTCTCCCTGCTCGACGAGGAGGAGGTCGCCGAGGTGCGCAACCGGCACGTCGGCTTCGTCTTCCAGTTCCACCACCTCCTGCGTGAGTTCACCGCGCTCGAGAACGTCATGATGCCGGCCCTCGTCGCAGGTCTCGAGTACCGGGAGGCCGAGGCGCGCTCCCGGGGGCTCCTTGCGGAGGTCGGGCTCGCGGCCCGCGAGGCCCACAAGCCGAGACAGCTCTCGGGGGGCGAGCAGCAGAGGGTGGCCGTGGCGCGCGCTCTGGTGAACGAGCCGCTCGTGCTGCTGGCCGACGAGCCCTCGGGGAACCTCGACACACAGACCAGTGATCGGCTGCACGACCTCCTGTTCGGGCTGCGCTCCAAGCGCGAGCTCTCGCTCGTGGTGGTCACGCACAACCCCGATCTCGCCCGCCGGGCCGACCGGATCCTGCGGCTCGAGGACGGGCGGCTCCTCCCGGCGACTCGGGTGTAGGCAGGGCCGAACAGGGGACCCCAGGAGGACCCGGGAGGGCTTCCATGCCGGACATGGTCTGCGACAACTGCGGCTCTACGGAGGCGGTCGTGCACCTGACCCAGATCGTGAACAACCAGATGTCCACGCATCGTCTCTGTGAGAAGTGCGCCGCGGAGAAAGGCCTGGAGAGCACCCCCGAGCCGGCGAGCATCCCGCTCACCGACTTCCTCGCGCAGATGGGGAAGGACCCCGCGCCGGACACGAACCCGCAGTGCTCGTTCTGTGGGCTCACATTCAAGGACTTCCGCGAGACGGGCCGGCTCGGGTGTCCCCACTGCTACGAGACCTTCGCGTCCCACTTGCAGCGGCTGCTGCGCCGCGTCCACGGGGGCACGCAGCACGTCGGCAAGGTCTACCTTCCGCCGGACCCCAGCGCATCGGAGCTGGAGCGGCGGCTCGAGGGGCTGCGCCGCAAGCTGCACCGCGCCGTCGAGGCCGAGGACTTCGAGCGCGCCGCAGAGCTCCGCGACCAGATCCGGTCGCTCGAGCCCGCGTGATGAAGGCCGCCGAGCGCCGCCCGTGAACCACTTCGCCGAGATTCCCGATCACGGCCTCAGCTGGCTCGAAGCCAGCGGGGACCACGCCGACATCGTCCTCTCCACGAGGGTCCGCCTCGCGAGGAACCTACAGGGGCACGCCTTCGGCCCTCGAGCCCGCGTGAACGACCGCGAGGCGGTCCTGAAGCGCTTCATGGATTCGCTGACCCGGTCCGAGATGCTGCGCGACGGCACCCTGCTCGAGATGCCGAGTTTGCCGGTCCGCACGCGCCGCATCCTGCTGGAGAGGCGCCTCGTGACGCGCGACCTGCTCGGCGAGGAGGAAACCGGGCCGCCGCGGGGCACGGCCGTCCACCTCGCGACTGTCGATCCCGTGAGCGTCATGGTCAACGAGGAGGACCACCTGCGCGTGCAGAGCCTGGTGTCGGGCCTCCGGATCGACCATGCCTGGCGCCTCGTGGACCGTTTGGACGAAGAGCTGGGGCGCGAGCTCCCGTTCGCCTACCACCACGAGTTCGGGTTCCTGACGAGCTGCCCGACCAACGTGGGCTCCGGCCTCCGGGCCTCGGTCTTCATGCACCTGCCGGGGCTGGTGCTGACCAAAGAGATCGGCAAGGTCCTCCAGGGTCTCAGCCAGGTGGGGCTGACGTTCCGCGGCCTCTACGGCGAGGGCTCGGAGGTGGTGGGCAACTTCTTCCAGGTTTCGAACCAGACGACGCTCGGCAAGACCGAAGAGGACCTCGTCGACCACCTGGACAAGGTCGTGCGGCAGGTCATCCAGTACGAGCTGCACGCACGCCAAGTGCTCCTGCGCGACGCCCGGGGGGTCACCGAGGACAAGATCTGGCGGGCCTATGGCCTGCTGAGGTACGCCCGGTCGCTATCCTTCGAAGAATTGATGAATTTGTTGTCGGGCGTACGACTGGGTTTGAGCCTGAAACTACTCCCGGGTCTCCGTGTATACACGCTCAACAAAATGATGATATTCACGCAGCCGGCGCACCTCGACGAGGCCGCCGGACGTGACTTGCCTCCGACCGAGAGCGATGCGCATCGCGCGGCGTACGTTCGACGCATCCTGGCGGCCGAGGGCGATGTGGCACCGGACGATGACACGTCCGGTGAGGACGAGCTCCCCGACCGCTGACAGGCGATGAACTACAACTTCACCGACCGCGTGCGGAAGGTCCTGGCGATGGCCCGAGAAGAGGCCATCCGGCTTCAGCACGACTACGTGGGCACCGAGCACATCCTGCTGGGCCTCATCCGCGAGGGGGAGGGTGTCGCGGCAGCCGTCCTGACCAACCTCAACGTGGACCTGGAGCAGATCCACGAGCGCGTCGAGGAGTCGGTCCGGAAGGGCAAGGCCACGATCGCGCTGGGTGAGCTTCCGTATACCTCACGGGCGAAGAAGGTGCTCGAGTTCGCCATGGCCGAGGCGCGGGACTTCAACCACTCCTACGTGGGCACCGAGCACTTGCTGCTCGGCCTCCTGCGCGAGGAGAAGGGGATCGCGGCCCAGGTCCTGAACTCGCTCGGCGTGACGCTGGACGAGGCCCGTGAGGAGACGCTCAAGGTCCTCGGCTCCGACGTGGCACCGTCGGAACCAGCGGGGATCGGGGGAGGCGGGGCGAACCCGTCGACGAAGGGTGGGGACAAGAAGTCCAAGACGCCCGCGCTCGACCATTTCTGCCGCGACCTCACCGACCTGGCCCGACAGGGCAAGCTGGATCCCACGATCGGGCGCACGCAGGAGATCGAGCGGGTGGTCGAGATCCTCTGCCGCCGCAAGAAGAACAATCCCGTCCTCATAGGCGAGCCGGGGGTGGGCAAGACGGCGATCGTCGAGGGTCTCGCGCAGATCATCTCCAACGGCGAGGTGACGGAGGCGCTCAAGGACCACCGGGTGCTCGCGCTCGACATGGCGGCGGTCATCGCGGGCACGAAGTACCGCGGCCAGTTCGAGGAGCGTCTCAAGGCCGTGATGAACGAGATCCAGCAGAGCCAGACGGTGATCTTGTTCATCGACGAGCTGCACACGCTCGTGGGGGCAGGCGCTGCCGAGGGCGCGATCGATGCCTCGAACATGCTCAAGCCGGCGTTGGCGCGGGGCGAGCTCCAGTGCATCGGTGCCTCCACGCTCAACGAGTACCGGAAGTACATCGAGAAGGACGGCGCGCTCGAGCGGCGCTTCCAGCCGGTCATCGTCGAGCCGCCGGCGGTCGAGGAGACCGTGGAGATCCTCAAGGGTCTGCGCATGCACTACGAGGACCACCACCGCGTGGTGATCCCCGACGACGCGCTCGAACAGGCCGCCAAGCTCTCCGACCGTTACATCACGGACCGTTTCCTTCCCGACAAGGCGATCGACGTGATCGACGAGGCCGGGGCACGGGCGCGCATCGCGAGCCAGGTGCCACCGCCGGAGGTGGAGGAGCTGAAGGATCAGCTGGCCGCCATCGCCGCCCGGAAGGAGGAGGCGATCGGCAACCAGGACTTCGAGCGCGCCGCGGAGCTGCGCGACGAGGAACGGGAGTTCAGCCAGGCGATCCGGAACCGACAGGAGGCTTGGGAGGAGGAGCGCAAGCGCCATCGTCCCGAGATCACGCCGGACGAGGTCGCGTTCATCGTCAGCCGGTGGACCGGCATCCCCGTCACGCGCATCCGCCAGACCGAGTCCGAGCGGCTCGTCCACATGGAGGAGGAGCTCCACAAGCGCATCGTGGGGCAGCACGACGCGATCACGGCGATCAGCCGAGCGATCCGTCGGAGCCGGGCGGGCCTAAAGGACCCACGGCGGCCCATCGGCTCGTTCATCTTCTCGGGGCCCACGGGTGTCGGTAAGACCGAGCTGGCGCGTGCGCTCGCGGAGTTCCTGTTCGCGGACCGCGAGGCGCTCATCCGCGTCGACATGAGTGAGTACATGGAGAAGTTCTCCGTGTCGCGTCTCATCGGCGCCCCTCCGGGCTACGTCGGTTACGAGGACTCGGGCGCGCTCACCAAGGCGGTGCGCAGGCGTCCCTACTCGGTGGTGCTGCTCGACGAGATCGAGAAGGCGCACCCGGACGTCTTCAACATCCTGCTCCAGGTGCTCGATGAGGGTCACCTCACCGACAACTACGGGCGGGTGATCGACTTCAAGAACACCGTCCTGATCATGACGTCGAACCTCGGTGCCCGGGACATCTCCAAGGGCGGCGGGCTCGGCTTCCACTCCACCGATCCGAAGGACAGCTACGAGATCATGAAGGACAAGGTCGCTCAGGAGATCGAGCGCGCCTTCAACCCGGAGTTCCTGAACCGCGTCGACGACACGATCGTCTTCCATGCGCTCACCAAGGAAGAGATCGGGCAGATCGTCCACATCCTCATGAAGGACGTGAAGGCACGACTCGAGGGCGAGGGCATCTCGCTCCGCCTCACCGATCCGGCGATCGAGTTCCTCGTGCAGGAAGGCTACGACGAGAAGTTCGGCGCCCGCCCGCTCAAGCGGGCCATCCAGCGCTACCTGGAGGATCCGCTTTCGGAGAAGATCCTCCAGGCCGAGTTCAGCAACGGCGACGAGATCGAGGTGGATCTCGCCCCGGACGGAGACGGTCTCACGCTCCAGGTAGGTTCGGCCACGAAAACGTGATGTTGGACGAGTGTAATCTCGCTCGCCGGAAGAAGGCCGTCGCACTCGCGGTGGCCTTCTTCGGCTTCTTGCTCACTGGGCTGCCGGCACACGCGGCGGCGCAGCAGCAGTCCATCGGACAGCGGACGATCCAGGTGGACTCGGTCGTCGTGGAGGGCAACCAGCGACTCCAGGCCCAATCGATCGTCGGGCTGTTCGGGGTGCAGCCGGGCGACGAGATCGACTACCGCGACGTGCAGCGCGGCGTGAAAGGCCTCCTGGCCAGCGGGCAGTTCCGGGACGTGCAGGTGCGGGCGCCCGCCAGCCGGCCGGGGGTGCTCGTGATCCAGGTGGACGAGCAGGCGCGGGTGCGCCGCGTGGTCATCACGGGGCTAGAGAACATCTCGCCGCGCACCGTTCGCGACACCACGAACCTCGACGCGGGCTTCCCGCTCAACAGGCAGCGCATCCTGGACGCGCGGGCCTTCATCCGCTCCGAGCTCATCGACCGGGGAATCCCCTTCGCTCGCATCGCCGACCGCGTGGAGCAGGTCGACGGGGTGGCCAACGAAGTCGACATCTTCATCGAGGTCGACGAGGGTCAGCGCGTCACCGTCGCTGAAGTGGGGTTCGCCGGGAACCAGGGCCTCACGGACGATCAGATCCGCGGCGCGATGTCGACGCAGCGGGAGGGGTTCTGGTGGTTCCGTGCGGGGTCGTACAACGAGCTCGACTTCCGCGCCGACCTCGAGCAGAACATTCCGGCCCTCTACCGGTCCCGAGGGTATCTGGACGCGCGTGTGCTCTCCGACACGGTCATCGTCGATCCCAACACGGGGAAGGCACGCGTCGAGGTGACGGTCGAGGAGGGACGCCAATACCTGCTCGACTCGTTCACCGTAGACGGCAACGTCCAATTCGAGGACGTGGAGTTCGAGTCGCTCTTCCTGACGCCGCGCGGAGGCATCCTCGCCTCGCTCGGCTTCGGTGGGAGCGAGCGCACGAACGCGACCGGCGAGGTATTCGACGCCGAGGCGTTCGAGGAGGCCCGACAGAGGGCCGTGGAGCGCTACCACAACAACGGCTACCTCTACGCCCAGGTCAGCCCCGTCATCACGCGCATCGAGAGCGACGGCGACGGCCCTCCGCGTGTGAATGCGGCGTGGCAGATCGTCGAGGGCCCGCCCGCGCTCATCAACCGCGTGAACATCGTCGGCAACGAGTACACCCACGAATGGGTGATCCGGAACCAGCTCACGGTGATCCCGGGCGACGTGTACAGCCAGGACCGGGTCATCCGGAGCTACCAGAACATCTCGGCGCTAGGGTTCTTCGAGACGCCGATGCCGCTTCCGGACATCGAGCCGACCGAGACGGGCGACGTCGACATCACGTTCGAGGTCGCGGAGAGGCAGACGGGCTCCATCAACTTCGGCACCTCGGTCGGGGGTGGAGTCGGGCTGTCGGGCTTCATCGGCTACGAGCAGCCGAACCTCTTCGGCCAGGCGAAGTCGGGCTCGCTGCGGTGGGACTTCGGCCGGTTCCTGAACAGCTTCGAGGTCACCTACACGGACCCGGCGCTCTTCCAGACGATGACCTCCGGAACGCTCTCGCTCTTCAACTCGCGGGACCGTTTCTTCCAGTTCGCCTCGGGCCGCCGGCGCCGCATCGGTGCGAACGTCCGTTTCGGTTTCCCGTGGCAGGGGTCGCTGTTCACGCGCTTCTTCGTCGGGTACGGCATCTCCCGCACCAAGTACGAGCAGTTCAACGACGCCGACGATACGTCGCTCTTCGGCCGCCCACCCGGGGTGCAGAGCCAGCTCTCGCTCGGCATCACCCGGCAGACGCTCGACCACCCCATCTTCCCCACGGTCGGCTCTCGCCAGAACGTCACGGTCGAACTGAACGGCGGGCTGCTCGGCGGAGACGGCAACTTCACGCGTGTCCTCACCGACGGCTCCTGGTGGGTGCCCATCGGACGGATCGGCGGAGGCGAGGGCGTGCAGGGCGGCATCCGCATGTCGCTCGGCCTCACGCTCCGCGGGGGTGCAGTCTTCGGCAACGTGGACGCGTTCCCCTTCGACCGGTTCTGGATGGGCGGCGTTCAGTTCGGCCAGAACCTCCGCGGCTACGACGAGACCTCGATTACGCCGCTCGGATACTTCCCGGAGCGCTCCGGCGGGATCGCCGACATCCAGCGCCTGGGTAACGCCTTCTTCACCCTGACCACCGCCTACGCGATCCGGCCGAGCGACCAGATCTCGCTCAACTTCTTCTACGATGCCGGGAACGTCTGGAGTAGCCCGGGCGACTTCGATCCGACGCGGCTCTTCCGCGGGGCCGGGTTCGGGGTGCAGCTGGTCACGCCGTTCGGACCGATCGGGCTCGACTACGCCTACGGCTTCGACAAGCCTGAGCCCGGATGGCAGTTGCACTTCCGCATGGGACCGGGCTTCTAGCCGGGCTCGACCGGAAGTGACGACTCGGCCCCGTGGAACCCTGGAACAACCCGGGCCCAGCGGACTAGGATTTCACCGCGAGCCCCGTGTGAGGGGCCGCCGCACGAAACACATGGAGTAGGACCATGCGACGCATCGCCTTCGCGCTTCCGGCGCTCGCGCTGCTCCTCGGGGCCGACGCGGCCCAGGCGCAAGCGCTCAAGATCGGGTACATCAACTCCCAGCAGATCCTAGCGAACTCGGCGGACGCCGCCGCGGCGCAGCGCCAGTTCGACCAGGAGATGCAAGGATACCAAGCGGAGGTCGAGCGCCTGGAGGACGAGCTGACGGGTCTTCAGCAGCGCCTGCAGCAGCAGTCGCTCACCCTCTCTCCGGAGGCCCG
>JBFGFY010000097.1:0-12219 GCA_041579355.1 Longimicrobiales bacterium
AGCACGAGGATCAGCGCGGCGGCCGCGGCTCCGTTTCCGGCGAGGTCGCCGTACCGGGTGTAGAAAGTGACCACGTCCGTCGTGTATACCGCATCCGCCCGCTCATCGGCGGTGAAGAGCTCGGTCTCGTTGTACACGCGCCCCACCGGGTCGATGAAGAGGGAGATGCCGGTGTTCGCCGCCCGCGCCACCCCCATCCGGTTTTCGATGGCCCGCATCACCATGTGGGCGGGGTGTTGCCAGAGCGCCGTCGTGCGTGCGTAGAGTGGCTCCCGGCCGTACCAGGCGTCGTTGGTGATGTTGACCAGGACGTCGGCCCCTTCTTGGCGGAAGCGGCGGGAAGCCTGCGGGTAGGAGGACTCGTAACAGACGAGCACTCCGAGGGCCATGTCCCCGACTCGAGCCAACGGCCAACCCTCTCCGACCCCGTACCCGCCGAAATAGCGGCCCCGCAGCAGCCCTGAAGGGAGCAGCGGAACCCTCTCCACGAAGGGCACCAGGTAGCGCTTGTCGTAGCGGAAGTCGCGCAGCCCCTCATGGTCGATCAGGAACGCCGAGTTGTAGGGAGTGAACGAACCGGCCGGGTCACCGTCGTAGCCCAGGGCGCCGAAGAGAATCGGTGCCCGCGCGTAGGCGGACCATGCCATGAGCGGATCGAGCCACCCGGCGTGCCGCTCCCACTCGGGAAGGATGCTGAACGTGACCTCGGGCATCACCACGACGTCGATCTGCCCCGGAGGGATCTCGGGCAGGAGCTGCGTGAGCGACTTGAAGGTGCTGTCCAGGCCCGCGAGCCCGTCGAGCTTGATGTGCTCCGGGATGTTCGGCTGCATGACCGAGATCCGACCGGCCTCGCGCGTCTGGAGCGTGGCGGCGCGCCACACGCCCCAAGACATCGGTGCGGCGAGCGAGAGGGCGATCACGGTCGCGCGCGGCCACCAGCGGCGACTCGCACGCAGATCGAGCACGAGGCCCGCCACGAGGGCGTTCACGGTCGCGAGCCAGAAGGTGACCCCTCGGGCTCCCACGATCTCTGCGATTCCCACGAGCTCCGGGTATCCCGTCAGCGACGTGCCGAGTCCGAGCCAGGGAAACGCAATCGTGCTGGGCAGGTGCGCGCGCACCCATTCGGCGGCAGTCCACGCCACGGGCAGAGCGAGCCATAGGGGGGCCCTCACTCCGTGCAACGCGCGGTGCAGCACCCAACCGAAGAGCGCCGAGATCGCCACGAGTCCCGCGAGCGCCCCGACGAAGGCGAGGATCGCGAGCCAGGTGAACCAGATGAGCGCGACGAGGATCCAGTAGAAGACGAGCGAGAAGTAGACGAGGCCGAAGAGCATCGTGCCCCGCACCGCCGCCCGGCGACCCTCCGCGTCGGGCGCGAGCCCGTGCATCCAGACCGCCAGGGGCACCAGCCCGATGAGGGGTGGCACGAGCAGGTGGAGCGGCGGATAGGAGAGCGCGAGCAAGAGCCCGGAGACGGCGGGCAGGAGGCGCTCCCCCCGTCGCGGCAGAAGGAGCGAGCGCAGCGCCCCGACTCGGCCGTGCTCGGTCGTGCCCTCTGTCACGGCCGTGCCTATAGCTCCACTTCCCGTCCCGACTCGGCGGAGCGGTAGGCCGCCTCGATCAGGCTCATCAGCGCGACCTGCTCGCGCGGGAGCTCGCTGGTGGAGCGCCCCGCGACGCTTTGCACGAAGTCGTCGATGAGGCGCCGGTAGGCGTTCTGGTAGGGGTTCTCACCCCCCCGCGGCTTGGGCTGCCTCGGGGTGACCTCGATGGGACGGCCACCGAGCTGCTTGTAGACCTCGAGCGGCGGAAGGGACCCGGAGCCTTCCGTGCCCATCACCCGCGCGTAGTAGCGGTCGTCGCCGGCGAAAAGCCGGTTGCTCACCTCGAGCGTGAGCGCCACGCCGTCGGCGCTCTCGGCCATGAGGGTCGCCGCGTCCTCCACGGAGCTTCCGACCTTACGCACGATACACGAGACCCGCTTCATGGCAGGGAAGTCCACCAGCCACAGGCAGAGATCGAGCGCGGGCACCCCGAGGTCCACGAGGGCCCCACCCCCCGCAGCCTCACGGTCGTAGCGCCACGAGAGTCTCGAGGTGGGCATGAGCCGCGTCATCCAGCTGCCTCGCACGGCATAAAGCTCGCCGAGCTCACCACCCGCGATGAAGTTGCGCAGCGCCGCCACTCCCGGCCGGAATCGATGCGGCATGCCGACCACGAGGACCTTCCCGGCCCGCTCGGCGACGTCGATCACGCGCTTGGCTCCGGCGGACGTCGTCGCGAGCGGCCTCTCGACGAACACGTGTTTGCCCGCCTCGAGAGCGGCGATCGCCTGCTCTTCGTGCAGGTGGTTCGGCGTGCATAGGACCACCGCGTCGAGCTCGTCGTGCTCGAGGAGCGCGTCGGCCGTCAGCACGCGGGGACCCCCGAACCGCTTCGAGAGGGCCTCCGCCTTGTGGTGGTCGGCGTCCGCCACCGCTACCAGGTCGACATCGTCCCGCTCGGCACAAATGGGCACGTGCACGACCTGGGCGATGGCGCCGGTTCCGATCACGCCGACCCGCACGGGAGAGCCTCCTTCGGTCATCGCTCCTCACCCGGGGCGTTGGGGCCCGTCATGATCTGCCATCCGATACGCGCGGTGAAGTACTGGAGATCGCTCAACACCTCGTACTTCCCGACGCTGTAGATCCGGAAGCGGTTCGTCAGCGGGTATTCCATGCCGATGTGAAGGTTGAATCCGGCCGTGACCGAGTCGAGCAGGTCGTCGATGAACGTCCCGGAGATCGCGTTGCCGTCCCCGTCGAGGATGTGCGCCGTCACCCCGAGCCCTCCGTAGGTCAGGACGTCGAAGAGCGTGTCCCAAACGATATGCGCGTCCACTCCGATCGCCACGTCTCGCCACTCGATGCGGCCGAGGTCCACGGGTGGAGACGCCATCCCGGACTGCTCCGTGATCAGCGCCTCGATCCGGTCCTCGAGCTCTCTCACCTCGCGGCGCTCCAGAGGAGAGGACCAGTAGCCGACGCTCGGCACGATGCGGAGTCCCGGTCCGGCGTACCCCATGTCGAAGCGTACGGCGACGCCGCCCGTCGGCTCGACGCGCGTCGGCCACAGGTATCCCCAGTCGAAACCGAAGCCGCGGAAGGCCAGGTGCTCGTAGTCGAGATCGGCCAGCTCCTGTCCCCCCACGCCCGCCGGCGCGAGCGCGCACGACAGTGCGAGCACTCCGCAGAGCGTGCGGGCAGCGGCCATCTTCGTCCTCTCTCGTTAGGGCTAGCGGATCTCTGCGATCAGGTCGTAATCGAGCGCTTCCACGATCTGTACTTCGATGAACGCTCCCGGATCCACCCGACCCGGGCCACGCAGGTGTGTCACGCCGTCGATGTCGAGGGCCTGCGCGTCCGTGCGGACCGTCGCCACGTGCTCCGGATCGTCCTCGACGCGTTGGTCCACGAGTGCCTTGGTGACGGTACCGACCAGCGCCTCGTTACGCTCGTACGAGATGTCGCGCTGGAGCTCCATCAGCTCCTCCAGCCGATCCCGGGCGAGCTCCTCGGGGACTTGTTCGTCCATCTCCGCGGCCCGTGTGCCCTCCTCCAGGGAGTAGGGGAAGGCCCCGACGCGATCGAACCGGATCTCCTCGAGTAGGTCGAGCATCTCCCGGAAGTCTCCGTCCGTCTCACCGGGAAACCCCACGATGACCGTGGTCCGGAGCGTCAGGCCGGGAACGGCTTCGCGCAGCCACGCTACGCGCTCTCGGATCGTCGCGCGCCGCTCCGGACGGCGCATCCGCTCGAGCATCCGATCGCTCCCGTGCTGGATCGGCATGTCGAGGTACCGGAGGATTCGCTCCTCCCGCGCGAGTAGCTCCACGAGCTCGCGGGTGATGCCGGACGGGTACATGTAGAAGAGCCTGTACCAGGGGATCTCAGTCCCGTCGAGGAGCGCACGCAGCAATTGAGGCAGGAGGGGGGCCCCCGCGTCATGACGGCGCAAATCACGGCCGTACCACGTCGTGTCCTGCGAGACCACGTTGAGCTCCTTCACCCCTGCGGCCGCGAGCCCCGCCGCCTCCCGCACGAGGTCGTCGATCGGGTGCGACCTGTGCAGGCCACGCATCAGCGGAATCGCGCAGAATGCGCACGTGTGGTCGCACCCCTCGCTGATCTTCAGGTAGGAGGTGTGCGGCGTCTCCGTCGACAGGATGCGTAGTGGCCGCTCCATGACCGGCACGGATGCATCCTCGGCCGGCAGATGCCCGCGCGCACGGAGCTCGGGGATCAGCCCGGAAAGCTCAGACAGGCCCAGAAAGAGGTCGACCTCCGGAATCTCCCGCGCGAGCTCCGTGCCGTGCCGTTCGATCAAGCACCCGACCGCGACCACGGCCTTCAGGCCGCCACCGGCCTTCAGCTCGCACGCTTCCAGGATCGTCTCGATCGACTGCTCCTTCGCCTCCTGTATGAAGCCACACGTGTTCACGATCAGGACGTCGGCGCCCCGGGGGTCGGAGGAGACGCGGGCCCCGTGCCCGACGAGCGCGGCCATCATGCGCTCGGAATCGACCGTGTTCTTGTCGCAGCCGAGTGTGACGAGGCCTATGCGCGGGCCGCCCGCCGGTCCATCGGCGGCCAGCTCGTGGTGTACCGGATAGACGTCGGGCGGCACGCCAGGGCGGACGGGCTCCGGCGCGAGCGGGAAGACCGGGAGCGACCGCGTGCCTCGGGCCATCGCCTCAGCGCTGGATGACCAGCACGCCCGGCGGGGGCGTGAAGGTGAAGAAGCCAGCCGGCGGCGACGCTCCGAACGAGATGTCCCGGAGGTTGATCGTGCGCTCGTTGCCGTTCTCCTCCTCCAGCCGGATCACCCGCAGGACGGACGAGGCCTGCTCGATCCACAGGACCGCGGTCCGGTAGCTGGTCGGGCGGCGGGGACGGAGACGCAGCCGGTGTGTGGCCGTGCCCGCCAGGTCGTCGGCCGCCTCGTACGTGACGTCGTACTTCTCCTCGGGGTCCTCGAGGAACTCCCTGTGGAAGTCCAACCCGCGGGTGCCCTGGGCGACCGGGAATCGGAAAACCTGCTTCGCGTCGCTGCTCGGCGTGTAGTACCACATCGACTCGCCGTCGACGACGATCAGGTCGCCCTGGGGATCCGTGAACCGCATGGCGAACAGGTTCGGCCGCTGTTGGCAGAGCCGGCCGCGGGCGGTGCGCTCCTGATCCAGGAGCGGCACGCGGAGGTGCTGGACGAAGTCCGCGCAGAGCGCGCTCACCGGCGCGTACCGCCGCGACGCCTGCTGCAGGATCTGCATGCCACGGTCCTGCGCCAGCAACGGTGTGGCGAGGAGAGCGGCGACCAGCGCGACCCCTGCCGTCCAACCGACCCGGCTCATCAGTGCGCACCCCCACCCGGCAGCATCGCTTCGAGCTCGTCCATGCCCATCAGGACCTCCCGTCCCTTCGCGCCCTCCGAGGGGCCGAGCACGCCCGCGTCGTGCAGCTGATCCACGATGCGGGCCGCTCTCCCGTATCCGATACTGAGCCGTCTCTGCAGGAGCGACGTGGAGCCACCGCCGTTCTGGATGCAAATCTCCGCGGCCGCGCGGAAGAGCTCGTCCCAGTCGCCCGAGATCTCCTCCGCCGCGGCGGCTGCCGCGTCGAGCTCCTGACCCTGTAGCTCCTCGAGAATGTCCGTCTCGAGCGCCTCGCGCTCTTCCGGGGTCTCCGGCACGCCGTGCTGCTCCAGGAGCTCGACGTACCAGTTCATCAGGCGCTCCGTGTCCTCCGTGGGCAGGTATGCACCCTGGATTCGCACCGGGTCGCTCCGCCCGGGGGGCAGAAAGAGCATGTCGCCGTTGCCGAGCAGCGCATCCGCCCCGTTCTGGTCGAGGATCGTGCGCGAGTCGGTCTTCGACGCGACCCGGAAGGCGATCCGCGTGGGGAAGTTCGCCTTGATGAGGCCGGTGATCACGTTCACCGACGGGCGCTGCGTGGCCACGATGAGATGGATACCGATCGCGCGCGCCTTCTGGGCGAGCTGCGTGAGCGGTTTCTCCACCTCGCTCTGCACCGTCATCATGAGGTCTGCCAGCTCGTCCACCACCACGACGATGTACGGCAGCAACCCGTCCCTGTAGTTCCACCGGTCCGCGTCTCCCTGAGGGCCCTTCGGCTCGTGTCGCTTGAGCGGCTTTCCGGCGCGTACCTTGCGATTGAACTCCTGGATCGACCGCACATGGTTCGCTTTCAGGAGCCCGTACCGACGCCCCATCTCCAGCACCGCCCACTTCAATACACCGGCGGCGTCCCGGGGATCGGTCACGACGTTGTGGCGGAGGTGGGGCAGCCGGGAGTAGACCGAGAGCTCGACCATCTTGGGGTCGATCATCAGCAATCGCAGCGTCTCGGGCGTGTGCTTGTAGACGAGGCTCGTGACGATCGTATTCAGGCACACGGACTTCCCGGACCCCGTGGCCCCGGCGATGAGCACGTGCGGCATCGCCTCGAGCGTGGTCACGTACGACCGGCCCGTCAGGTCCTTTCCGAGCGCCAGTGGGAGCTCCCCCTTGGCGTTCTTGAAGGCTGGAGACTCCAGTACCTCCCGGAGGCTGACGATCTCGGGGCGGGGGTTGGGGATCTCGACACCAATCGCGCCCTTGCCCGGGATGGGCGCGACGATCCGGATCGCGTGCGCCTTCATCGCGAGCGCCAGGTCGGCGTCGAGGTTCGCGATCCGGTTCACCTTGACCCCGGGCGCGGGCACCACCTCGAACTGCGTCACCATCGGCCCGGTGGTGCGTCCGCCGATCTCGCAGTCGACGTTGAACGTCTTCAGCTTCTCGACCAGGATGCGGCCGAGCTCGTCGAGCTGTCGGTCCATGCTCTCGCGGTCCCGCTGCTCCGGCGCGCTCAGGAGATCCACCGGGGGCATCTCGCGGCCGAACAGGGGGAGGCCCGTTTCGTCCAACTCGAGCTCCCCGGTCTCCGCCTCCTCTCCCTCATCCTCCACCTCGAGATCCGACGCCTCCGAGGCTAGATCCTCCTCGTCGTCGAGCCCGGTCTCCGCCTCGTCCGCGGTCTCGCCGGCCTGAGCGTCCTCCTCCGCGTCCTCGGAGAACGACGATTCGACGGCTTCCTGGCCGACCCACACGGGAGCCAATCCGTCGACCGGCTCTGCCTCCTCCCCTTCCTCGACCTCCGCGGCCCTTCGTTCGGCGCGTGCGGCCGCGAGCTCCTTGCTGCGCTCCGCCATCTCGCGTCCCCGCTCGGCGAGCACCTTCGCGGTCCGGCCGGCGGCGTCCCCCCCGGCCCTCATGCCGCGCACGAGCGAGCGCAGAGGGTTCCAGCCGAGTGTCCCTACCGAGAGCGCGACCAGCCCCACGCCCGTGACGAGACCTGCGCCGAGCGGACCGAAGACGCTCAGCAGGGGCGCCCCGAGCACCTCTCCGAGCCAACCGGCCGCCACCTCCGCCCCGAGGACCCAGGACAGCACCGGCAGGAGGAAGAGCAGACCGACGCCGAGCACGGCGAAGCGGATCGACTTCTCCGTCGAGAGCCAGTCACCCGCCCGGAGGCCGCCGATCGCCACTACCGCGGGCGAGAGCGCGGCGGACGCCCCGAAGGCGTACGCCAGCAGGGCGCGGATCGCGCCGCCCGCTGGACCCATCATGTTGTTGGACGGGAACCATGAAGCCCCCCGGGATCCGAGCAGGGAGACAGGCAGGAGGGCGAGTAGCAGAAAGAGCGCGACGGCCAGGAGGGCGACCCCGCCGATCTCGCGTCGTTGCTCCTGGGTCACCATGCCCGTCGAGTCACTCTCCGGCCAGGATGATCGCCTGGTCCCGCATCTCCGCCACGAGGTCGTGCCGGTCGACGTCGGCGCAGATGTCGAGGTCGTCCCCGAAGCCGATCTGGATGAGCGCGCGACCTCCTTCGGTCTCCTGGAGGAAGCGCTTGGTGGGCTTGCGGGTCCCGGCGAGCGCCTTGGCTGCCCGTGATCCGTCGTTGAGCTCGACCTCGGAGTCTCGTTCCGCGAGGATCCGCGCGATGAGGTGGCCGGCGCAGAGCGCGTCGTCGAGGGAGAAGTGACCGGCTCGTCCCGCGCAGATCACCGCGAGCTCCTGCGCCTCCGCAGCCGCCCGGGCCACGGCGCTCAGGTTCGTGAACGCACACGCGAGCATGCGCGCGGCGTCGCGGGACACGTCCAGCGCCCTCGTCCCGTTCGTCGTGCTCATGACCAGTCGCTTCCCCTCGACCGCCTCGCGTGAGAACTCGCGCGGGGAGTTGCCAAGGTCGAACCCCTCCACCTTCCCACCCTTCCGCTCGCCGCAGAGGAGCGTGTCGTCCCGGCCGAGCGACTGGGCCAGACGCACCGCCTCCTCCGTCGACGTGGTCGGGTAGATCCCGCGGGCGCCGTTCGCCAGCGCCTCGACCACGGTGGTCGTCGCCCTCAGGACGTCGATGACCACGACGGTCGTCTCGCCGAGTGCGGTCGGATCGACCTCGGCGGCGGTGAAGTGAGTGTCGATCCTCATCCTTGCGCCCGGCCCTCCGCGAGCAAGCGCGCCACGAATCCCGTGTCCAGGTCGCCCCGGACGAATGCGTCGTCATCCACAATGCGACTCAGGAACGGCAGCGTCGTCGGAATCCCCTCGATGATGAACTGATCCAGCACGTGTCGCGCCCGGACGATCGCTTCGTCTCTGGTGTTTCCACTCACGATCAGCTTCGCCAAGAGCGAGTCGTAATGCCTCGGCACTGTATACCCCGCGTACACGTGCGTGTCGAGTCGAACTCCGGGACCGCCCGGCGGGTGGAAGGTCGTGATGGTCCCCGGGCTCGGCCGGAAGTCCTTGTCCGGATCCTCGGCGTTGACCCGGAACTCGATCGCGTGCACGCGGTGCGGCACGTCGTCCGGAGCCGCGAGCGGCTCCCCGGCCGCCACCCGAATCTGCTCCTTGACCAGGTCGAACCCGGTCGTGACCTCGGTCACCGGGTGCTCGACCTGGATGCGGGTGTTCATCTCCATGAAGAAGAACGAGCGGTCCTGCCCGAAGAGGAACTCGACCGTCCCCGCGCCCACGTAGTCGATGGCCTTCGCCGCCGCGACGGCGGCATCGCCCATCTCGGCGCGCAGCTCCGGCGTCAGGGCCGGCGAGGGCGCCTCCTCGACCAGCTTCTGATGACGCCGCTGGATCGAGCACTCCCGCTCGCCGAAGTGCATGACACGTCCATGGCGGTCGCCGAACACCTGGATCTCGATATGCCGCGGCCGAATGAAGCAGCGCTCGAGGTAGACATGGGGGTTGCCGAAGGCGGCTTGCGCCTCGGTGCGCGCGGTGGTGAAGGCTTTCGCGAAGTCCGCCGGATCCTCGGCGATCCGCATCCCCTTCCCGCCGCCCCCCGCCGACGCCTTGATCATGATCGGGTAGCCGATCTCCTCGGCGACCCGGGCTGCCTCGTCGGGGTCGTCGATGATGTCCTTGGACCCCGGAACCGTCGGGACGCCCGCCTCCATCATCTTCTTGCGCGCGGTCGCCTTGTCGCCCATCGCACGGATCTGGTCGGGCGTCGGGCCGATGAACGTGATGCCCGACCGAGCGCAGATCTCGCTGAACTCGGCGTTCTCCGCGAGGAAGCCGTACCCGGGGTGGATCGCCTCCGCGCCAGTGATCTCGGCCGCGGCGATGAGCCGTGGGATGTTCAGATAGCTGTCACGCGCCGGCGCAGGTCCGATGCAGACGTCCTCGTCCGCGAAGCGCACGTGCAGGGACTCCCGGTCGACCTCCGAGTAGACCGCGACCGTCTGAATGCCGAGCTCGTGGCACGCCCGCACGATCCGCAGGGCGATCTCCCCACGGTTGGCGATGAGAACCTTCTTGAACAAGGCTACCCGGCGACCGTCTAACTGGGATCGACGCGGAACAGCACCTGCCCGAACTCGACGGGCTGGGCGTTCTCAGCGCACACCTCGACGATCGTGCCGGACACCTCGCACTCGAGCTCGTTCATGAGCTTCATCGCCTCGATGATGCAGAGGGTGTCGCCGGGCGACACGCGCTTGCCGGGCTCCACGTAGGAAGGCGCGTCGGGGGCCGGGGCTCGATAGAAGGTCCCGACCATCGGTGACTTCACCTCGATCAGGTGGCTGCGCGGGGCGCTCGTGGCCTTCTCGCCCGGGCGAGCCTCCTCCGCGGCCGTCGCTGGCGGAGCGCCGGGCGCGTAGGCGGTCGGCGCCGGAGCTGCGATCGGAGCCGGAAAGGCCGGGATCGAGACCGAGGCCGGGGTCTTGGAGAGCCGGATTCGCGTCCCACCCCGCTCGATCTCCAGGGAGTCCGCGCTGCTCTCGTCGAACGTCCGCAGCAGACGCTCGATGAAGTCGAGATCGATCATGCGCTCACCCGCGAGAGGTATTTGTCTACGGTCCGGTCGATCTTCAGGACGTCACCTTCTTCGATGAAGAGCGGCACTTGGACCACCGCACCGGTTTCGAGGGTTGCCGGCTTCGACGCGCCCTGGGCCGTGTCACCACGTAGCCCGGGATCCGTCTGAGTGACCGTCAGCTCGACGAATTGCGGTAGCTCGACGCTGATGATCTTCTCGTTATGGACCAGCCCCTCGCACGCCATGTTCTCCTTCAGGTACTTGAGCTGGTCGTCGCCGAGCAAGTCGCCGGCAATCGGGATCATGTCGAAGGTGTTTGCGTCCATGAAGTAGTACAGCGCGCCATCCGTGTAGCTGTACGTGACGGGCCGCCGCTCCAGGCGCACGTCGTTGACCTTTTCCCCGGCCCGGTAGGTGCGATCGACGACGGAGCCAGTGAGAACGTTCTTGAGCTTGGTCCGGACGAACGCGCCGCCCTTTCCCGGCTTCACGTGCTGGAAGTACGTGATGGCCCAGAGGCCGCCGTCGATCTCCAGCACCATTCCGTTACGAAAGTCGGCCGTACTGGCCATGAGCCTCGCGGTTTCTGGGGAGCTCGGCGTGCCGACCTAGCTGTCGCCAAGCCGGGCCGCCAGGCCTCGAAGGCCTAGAAGATAGCTCTGCACACCGAAGCCATAAACCACGCCGGCAGCGGCCCCCGCGAGGTAGGAGTGATGCCGGAAGGCTTCACGACGCGCGAGGTTGGACAGGTGCACCTCGACGAACGGCCGCTGCACGGCGAGGAACGCGTCGAGCAGCGCGATCGAGGTGTGGGTCAGCGCCCCCGGATTGATCAGGAAGCCCCTCACCCGCTTCGCGGCATCCTGGATGAAGTCCAGGATCTCGCCCTCGTGGTTGGATTGGAAGGTCTCGAGCTCGAGGCCGAGCTCCGACGCCAGGGCGGTGAGCTTCCGGTTGATGTCGTCCAACGTGTCGCGCCCGTACACTTCCGGCTCGCGCGTTCCCAACAGACGGAGGTTGGGGCCGTGGATCACCGCGACCTTCATGGCTCCTCTCCCGGCTCCCAGGTGAGGAGTCCGTCGAAGTACTCGCGAATCGAAGGACCGTCGGGGCCCTCGGTCGCCGCGTCCTTCTCCGCCCAAGCGAATGGCGAGTCGACCTCGTGCGAGGCTTCCCCGCTCGACGCCAGATCGCGGGCCAGCTCCTCCAACTCCTCGTCGGGCTCGTCACCGAGCGCCGCCGTGTCGGGCTTTCGGAGCTCCGGGGCGGCGGTTGCGGGCAACTCGGCCTCCACGTCCTCGCCGGACTCGAGCTGCTCGATCCGGTCGGCGAGCTCTCGGCTCGAAGGGTCGGCCGCGTGCAGGTGACGCAATACCCGGAGCGCGCGATCCAGAGCGCCCTGCTTCACATAGAGCTCGGCGAGAGTCCGCGTGTAGACGGGCTCTCCACCGTCGTCCCAGTCGTCCTCGGCTTCGGAGTCCTTCACTTCGTCTCCCGCCTTCTCTTCGAGTCTCGCGGCGTCCTCGTTCGGTTCCCCGGCGGACGCCGATCCTGCCGCGGCTGTCCACTCCGGCTCGACCGAATCGGGCCTCAGGGCGTCCATGTCGATCACGATCTCGTCGGGTTCGTTCGGCGCGAGGAAGGTAATGTCGATCGCCTCGTCCTCCGGGGCGTCCACGCCCGAATCCGGGGCGAGCGCGTCCATGTCGACGACGGCTTCCGCCTCGTCCGGCGCGAGCGACGCCATCTCCAGCACGTCCTCCTCGGTCTCGTCCGGCGCGAGCGACGCCCTCTCCAGCACGTCCTCCTCCGCCTCGTCCGGCGCAAGCGA
>JBFGFY010000098.1:0-11946 GCA_041579355.1 Longimicrobiales bacterium
CGGGTCGCGATGTAGAAGACGGCGTCGGACGCGGGATAGATCACGTCCACCATCAGCTCGCTCAGTGTGCCGACGCGGTAGGAGTGTGCGGCGAGCGCTGTGAGCGGGTCGTCGCCCGGCGGAGGGAGGGAGGGCGGCGACGCCGGGGCACCCGCGCAAGCGGCCGCGACCACCACGCTGAGGAGCGCGTGGGGCCGCGGCCGCCGCCCGGTCATGCCGGCTGGGGAGGGTTAGGAGAGGATCTCCCTCAGCACCGTCCGTCGGCGCCGGTGTTCGACCGCTGCTCGCGGCCGTCCTCCGGGGCGCCCGTCCCGGACGAGCCCATGAAGAACTTGCGCCCGTCGGGGAACGTCACGTCACGTCCGTTGGCCCGCTTGAGCGTGTGGTCCTTCGCGCGGTAGCCGTCCACGACGAGCACGGTCCCAATCGGGATGCACTCCCTACGGAGACCCCGGCGGACGAGCACGTTGGGCGTGCCGCCTTCGACCATCCAGACCTCGCTCTGGGGGTTTGCCGGCACGACCTCCTGGCCGTTCAGCACCATGCTGTGCACCGCGATGTGGATCCACGAGTGCGGGTTGACCCACTCCAGGCGCACCACCTCACCCTGGATCTGCAGGGGGGCGTCGGCGTCGAACTCGGCGCCGAACGCATGGTGAGCAACCGCGGGTGCGCCCCAGGCGAGCAGCCCCGCCGCCGCGACTGCGATCGTTCCGTGCTTCCAAGTCCAGTTCATCTCGCTCTCCTCTCGCTTTGCTGACTGGCTCACAAAGTGCCGGGCCGGCGTCACCGCCGGGCCTGCGTCTCCTGATACCTCGCCCCGCTCAAGATGCCCTCCAGGGCGTAGTTCCCTTCATGACAAGAGTACTCGTACAGCAAGTCGTCAAACTTCTTGAAGGGGACCTCACCCCCCCAGGGCTCCACGTAGTTGTCCGGATCGTCGATGGTGAACTCGTAGAGGATCGTCTCCTCGTCGACGCGCGTGAAGCGCTCGATCACCTTCGTACGCTCCGTGGGAACGATACCACGGAAGGGGTGCCTTGGGTTCAAGTTCGTCGTTTCGACTGCGAGCGTTTCACCCTCCCAGTGCCCCCACGAGTCCCCGAACCACGGCGTCACGTCTGCCGGCAGGGGCCGGGGCTCCCCCAGGTGGATCACACGCACGTCGTGCACCATCTCCGCCATGATCATGACGTGATCGGCTGTCTGCACGATGGTGTAGTTGTTGTTGTAGAAGTTGTTCGGGATCATCGGCGGGCCCGCGCTCGTACCGAACGACACGATGCAGCGCTCGCCGAGAGGGCGCAGCTCGGGATGGTCGTACTCGCCGAACTGGGCCAGGAAGGACCGGCGCTCGGCGGCGCGGCGCCTTCCCTCGGCCGTCAGCGGCGGCCGCCGCCCCTCCGCAGGGCGCGTCAGGAGCGAGCTGCGCGGCTCTCCGTTCACGATGGCGACGCGGTCCCCGCGGTCGATGTAGACGTTGTTGTAGCCGCCCACGTTTCCGCCCGACTGGGGCGGGGGCCGGTTCGGGTCGCTCGCCTGCGCGAGGCGCTCGACGCGCGCTTCCTCCCTTCCCTCCAGCAGGGCCGCCTCCTCCCAGCTCAGGACGGGTCCCTTCCCCTCCTCCCGCTCGAAGGGGGTGATGGTGACGTTCGTCCAATTTCCGGAGATGTCGGGGTGTCCGTGCGCGGCGCGGGGCGCCTTCCAAGCCCGCTCCTGCGCGGCGAGATGGGTGCTGAGCAGGGCCAGCGCGCCGGCGAGGCATGCGCCTCGCGACGCCACGATCCAAGCTTCCCTGTGTCGGACCATCGCAGACCTCCGGTTCCACGCCGCCACCGAGCCAATATGCGGGCGCCGTCGCGTTCAAGCCAGTTGTCCGAACCGGCCCGTCCGTGGCGACTTCGTTGACAAACCAGGGCCGGGAACAAAGCTTTTCGAGCACCGATTGGGCAGTCGAATCCCTCGCGATGGGTAGGCTCGCACGAACGTGAAGGCGCTGACGGCATCGATGCTCTCGCAGACCCGCTGTTGCGGCTGTTCTTGTTGTCGCTACCCAGCGACCGGGGACGAGAGCGTCCAGCCGAGCGACTGACGCCAGGCAGAGCTGAGACGACGCCGAAACGGCCCCGGGAAGATCCCCGGGGCCGTTTTTTTGTGCCTGCCCAACGACAAAGACCAGCGGAGACAAAGAAAGAGTGATCGCCCTCAAGGAGCACGACCGCAGCGGACAGCTGCCTGCGGATGGGGACTTCGACTTCGACGAAGCCGATCCCTCGAGCATCATCGAGTGGGCTGTCGAGACGGTCGGTCGGGACCGCCTGGTGGTGGCCACCTCGTTCGGCCCCTCTGGCATGGTGAACCTCCACATGCTCGCCGGGATCGCTCCCGAGGTGCCCGTCGTCTTCGTCGACACGCTCTTTCACTTTCCGGAGACGGTCGAGCTGGCGAACATCGTCTCCGAGAAATACGGGCTCGACGTGCGCATCTATAGGCCGGCCGAGTCTCGTCAGGAGTTCGAGCGGCTGTACGGCGAGCGGCTGTGGGAGAGGGACCTCGACAAGTTCCATCGCCTGACCAAAGTCGAGCCCATGGAGCGCGCTCTCGAGGGTGTGCGCGGCTGGATCACCGGGCGCCGCCGGGACCAGTCCGAGACCCGCGCCGAGATTCCGCATGTCGAGATCGGCGACAGGATCAAGGTCAACCCGCTCGCCTCCTGGACGCGCAAGGACGTGTGGACCTTCATCCTGAAGCACGATGTCCCGTACAACCCGCTACACGACCGCGGATACGCCAGCATCGGCGACGCCCCGCTGACGACCCCGATCGTGGAGGGGGAGGACGAGCGCGCTGGCCGCTGGCGCGGGCAGGACCGCCTGGAGTGCGGGCTACACACGCGGATCTAGCGTCCCGCCCCCGGCGGGAGCGCTGCGCGCTCGTTACGCCTCGGTTTCCACGGAAGCGTGGAGTAGCACGTTCAGCATCCGGAGCGTCGCGTTGATTCCGGCGAAGACCTGGTTCGCGTTCACGCCGCGCGTGCGAAACGTCCGGCCGTCCTCCCGCCAGGTGATGAGCACCTCGGTGAGCGCGCTCGTGCTCCCGCCCTTCGGGATGCGCAGCTCGTAGTCGACGAGCTCGGGGACGTCGATCCAGTCCGGTAGCACCTTGCGCACCGCGTCGATGAATGCGTCGAAGCCTCCGTTGCCCGATCCCGAGGCCTTGTGCACCTCACCGAGAACGTTCACCCGGATGCTCACCGTGGATTCGAGGTCGAGCCCGCTCGTGACCGAACAGCTCAGCAGCTCGATGTGCTGGTAGTCCTTCGTCTCCAACACGTCGGCGATGATGAAGGGCAGGTCCTCCACGGTGATCGTGGCTTTGGAGTCGCCGAGCTTCACGATCCGCTGGAGCACCGCGGCCTGGTCTTCGGGAGAGAGGTGGATGCCCAGCTCCTCGAGGTTCTTCTTCAAGGAGGCCTTCCCGCTCATCTTGCCGAGCGCGTAGGTGCGCTCCCTGTCGAAGCGCTCCGGGCTCAGCCGGGACTGATACAGCCCGCCCTTGCGATCCCCGTCCGCGTGGATGCCGCTCGTCTGCGTGAAGACGTCCGCGCCGACGACCGGAGCGTTCTCGGACACACGCTTGCCGGAGAAGTTCTCCACCATGCGGCTCAGCGTGACGATCTTGGTTTCGTCGATCGAGAGCGTCATGCCGAGCTTGTCGCGGAGCGCGACGGCGACCTCTGCCAGCGAGACGTTGCCCGCCCGTTCACCCAGGCAATTGACCGTGCAGTGGATCGTGCGCACGCCGGCCTTCACCGCGGCCATCGCGTTCGCGGTCGCGAGCCCGTAGTCGTTGTGCGGGTGGAAGTCGAAGGCCTGGGTAGGAAAGCGGGCGATCATGTCCGAGAGCGCCGCGTGCACCTCGTCGGGCATCATGACGCCGAGCGTGTCGGGGAGCATGACGCTCGCGACGCCCGAGCCCTGGAGGCCGGTGACGAGCCCATAGACGTAGTCTGGGCCGTCTCGGTAGCCGTTCGACCAATCCTCCAAGTAGACGTTCACGGTGAGGCCGCGGTCGCGGGCACAGGCTACGGTGCGCAGTACGTCGGCCAGGTGCTCTTCGAGCGTCTTTCCGAGCTGGCCGCGGCAGTGCTTCTCGCTCCCCTTGGTGAGCAGGTTCAGCACACGGCCGCCCGCGGCGACGATCCAGTCCGCGCTCTTCGCCCCGTCCACGAAGCCCAGGACCTCCACGCGCTCCAGGTGACCCTCGCTCTTCGCCCATTGGGTGATGCGGGTCACGGCCTGGCGCTCGCCTTCGGAGACGCCGGCCGACGCGACCTCGATGCGGTCGACGCGCAGCGAGCCGAGGAGCGCCTCGGCGATGCTCACCTTCTCCGACGTCGAGAAGGAGACGTGTCGGGTCTGCTCACCGTCCCGGAGCGTCGTGTCGAGGAGCCGGACGTGGTTGCTCTGATTCATGGGGAAGCGGCCTGGCCGCTGCCGTAAGCGTTTCTCTTGCCGTAACGTAGCACGCTGGTAGAATCATGGGATGGTGCCGGGGTCCGCGTGCACGCCCCACGGTGCCCATACCGTCTGCCCGGGAGGTCCTCATGAGAGTCGCGCTCCTCGCCGCTCTTGCCCTCGCCGGCGCCGCCGCCGCCGAGCCCCTCGTGGCCCAGCATGCCGGCCACGGCGCCGCCGTCGCCACTGCGCAGCCCCGGGCGTCGGGCGCCGTGGGCGCGCCGACCTTCTACCGGGACGTGCTCCCGATCCTCCAGCAGAACTGCCAGTCCTGCCATCAGGACGCGGGTCTGAACATGGGCGGCATGGTGGCACCCTTCGCGCTCCTCACGTACGAGGACGTGGCTCCCCGGGCCCGCCGCGTCGCGACCGCCGTGACGGCGGGCCGGATGCCTCCCTGGTCCGCGGCCGAGTGGCAGCACGGCACGTTCAAGGACGAGCGCTTCCTGGAGGACCACGAGAAAGAGACGATCGTCGCCTGGGCGGAGAGCGGGACCCCGGCCGGAAACCCGGCCGAAGCCCCACCTACGCCCGACTTCGTGAAGATGGCCGCGGCCTCGGGCGGGTGGTCGATGGGTCAGCCGGACCTGATCCTGGAGTTCGCCGAGCCGTACTGCTTGGACGACGACCTCCGCGACATCTACGTGAACATCCCGGTGCAGATCACCGCGGAGATGCTTCCCGCGGACCGCTGGATCGAGTCCGTCGAGTACAGGAACGGCCCGGCCGTGCACCACATCATCTCCTCGGTCGGCGGGCTCGTGCCAGGCGCCGCGCCGCACCACTACCCGGAGGGATACGGCCGCGTGATGAGGGCGGGCCCCCGCGAGGTGATGTTCAACATGCACTTCAACAAGGAGCCCGGCCCCGGCACGGCTCTCTGCACGAACATCCAGGCGGGCATCCGCTTCAAGAAGGACGGCGAGGTGATTCGGCACGTGACGCGCGGCGAGGACCTGCGTATCCGCGGCTTCAGCATCCCGCCGGGCGATCCGAGCTACTCTGCCTCGCGCGAGTACACGTTCGAGGAGGACGTGGAGCTCCTCGGCTTCATGCCGCACATGCACCTACGCGGAAAGGCCGCCCTCTACGAGATGACGTACCCGGACGGCAGGCACGAGACGCTCCTGCACGTGCCGGACTACGACTTCAACTGGCAGCACTCTTACGACTTCAAGGAGCCCAGGCTCGTTCCGGCAGGCTCGGTGCTGCGCTTCACGCTCTGGTGGGACAACTCGGCCGAGAATCCGGCCAACCCGGACCCGACGGCGACCGTCACGTGGGGCCTGCCGACCCACGCCGAGATGTCGCAGGGCTACATGCAGTTCCAGCCGCTCAAGCAGGTCCACCTCGTGGTCGGCGAGCCGATACCCGAGAACCTCACCCAGGCAGAGGACAACGAGGCGAACTGACGCCCCCGGCCGTTGACGCCCCCCCGAGCTTTCCTTTACTCTCCTGCCGAAATGCTCGGACCTGTCACTGCACCCTCGGCCGGAAACCTCCGTCAGATGCGGCGTGTTCGCATCTGCGCGTGTTGTTGCTGTCCGCTCACCCTGCCCGGGGAGGGGCGGTTCGGAGCCGACTAGCCAAGAGGACGGCGAAAGACCCGAGCCCCGACTTCCCCGAGGAAGTCGGGGCCTTTTCGTTTCTGCACATGAGGAGCTCGAGTAGCTCTCGATATGGGATATCCGATACAGCTCGTAGGCCTCGAGGGTAAGCGCGCCCTGCTTGCGGGGGGCGGTCCCGTCGCGGCCGAGAAGATCGTGCCTCTGATCCACGCCGGCGCGCGGGTCCATCTCGTGACCCCGGAGGTCTCGCCGGAGATGGAGCCTTGGCTCGCGGACGTGTGGCGCCTCGAGCGGCGGCCGGTGCGCGACGAGGACGTGATCGGCGCGAAGGTCGTGCTGGCAGCCACGAACGACCCCGCCGTGAATCGCCGCCTCGTGGAAGCTGCCCGCGCCCGGGGGATCCTCGCGCAGGCCGCGGACGACAAGCCCTACTGCGACTTCTACTCGCCGGCGGTCGTGCGGCGCGGCGCGGTCGCGATGACGATCAGCACCGACGGGGGCTCGCCGCTCCTGGCGGGGCAGCTCCGCCGACTTCTCGAGGCGGCGCTCCCGCGCGGCCTCACCGAGGTCTCGGACCTCATGGTCCGGCTCAGGGAGCGAGGCCTGAAGGGACTCGACAAGCGGGGCCGTCTGCTGAAAGCGCTCGCCGACCCGACGATCACGCGCCTCGTGGACCGAGGGGACACCGAGGCGGCCGAGCGGCGGCTCGAGGCGCTCTTCCACGAGCAGGAGGAGCCCTTCGCGCCGGGCACGGTCGCCATCGTAGGTGCGGGTCCGGGAAGCCGTCAGCTCCTGACGCTCAGGGCGCTCGACCGCATCCAGCGAGCCGACGTGATCCTGCACGACGCGCTCGTGGACTCGGAAGTGCTCGAGCTCGCCCTTCCGGGCACCGAGATCGTCGACGTCGGGCGGAGGGCTCGCTCCGTCGAGGACGGCGCGGAGCGCCAGACCGACCGTCGCATTCCGCTCATGCTCGAGGCCGCGAGGGCCGGGAAGCGCGTCGTGCGCCTGCACGCCGGGGACCCGTTCGTCTTCGGGCGCGGCGGTGAGGAGGTCGAGACGCTCACCGCGGAAGGCATCGGGTGGGAGGTCGTGCCCGGCGTGACCTCGGTCACGGCCGCACCGGCGGCGGCCGGGACGCCCCTCACGCAGAGGGGACTCGCCAAAGGATTCACGGTGCGGACCGGCCATGACGCGGGTGGGCCGACGCAGGGTGAGCTGGCCCCGGAGGACGAGACCGTCGTGGTGCTCATGGGGCTCGGCTCCGCCGAGGAGGTCCTGGCCGGCCTCACCGCCGAGGGACGGAGCCCGGACACGCCCGCCCTCGCCGTCAGCAACGCCTCGCTCGAAGGCGAGCGCGTGGTCGTCGGCACGCTGGCCACGCTCGCGGCGCGGATCCGGGCGGCCGAGCTCGCCTCTCCCGCGACGCTGATCGTGGGTGAGGTGGCTCGTCGAGCCCTCGAGGCCGCGCCGAAGGAGAGCCGATTCTCGCAGGACACCCCGGAAACCAACGACAACCGATCGACCCGGAGCCTGGACGCCGCGGTCGAGGTCGCGTGAACCGAAAGGAGTGACGATGTCTGACAGGACGTGGGCCGAGGAGCTCGAGGGACAGATCCCGGAGCAGCTCGGTCGCGAGATCGAGATCTTCGCGACGCAGATGGAGCTGCGCCGCCGCGACGAGGTCGATGAGCGCCTCTTCGCCGAGACGCGGCTCCGGCGCGGCGTCTACGGGCAGCGGTACGACAACGGCCACCGCCACGACGGCGTGACCAACCGGCAGCTGGCATACGGGGAGCACCCGTCGAAGGGGCCGGAGACGGTCTGGGACGCACCGGGCATGGTGCGGATCAAGATCCCCTACGGGGCGCTCACCACGGAGCAGATGGACGTGCTCGCCGCCCTGGCCGAGGACTACTCGGACGGCATCTCCCACGTCACGACGCGGCAGGACATCCAGCTCCACTTCGTGCACATCGACGACACCCCCGACCTCATGCGCAGGCTCGCGGCCGTGGACATCACGACGCGGGAGGCGTGCGGCAACTCGGTGCGCAACGTCACCGCTTGCCCGCTCGCCGGGGTCTGCAAGACCGAGTCCTTCGACGTCTCGCCCTATGCCGACGCGCTCATGCGCTTCCTGCTCGGGCACCCCGACGTGCAGGACTTCGGCCGCAAGTTCAAGCCGGCGCTCTCCGGGTGCGCGCACGAAGCGTGCGGCCTCGTGAACATGCACGACCTCGGCCTCGTCGCGAAGACGCGGGTCGTCGACGGGAAGGAGCAGCGGGGCTTCGCTTTCTACGTCGGCGGAGGGCTCGGTGCGATCCCGCACCCGGCGCAGCTGGTCTCCGACTTCGTGACCGAGGACGAGATCCTGCCGCTCTCGCAGGCCGTGAGCCGCGTCTTCGCACGCCTCGGCGAGAAGCAGAACCGCGGCCGGGCGCGCGTGAAGTTCCTCGTGGCCAAGCTGGGCATCGAAGAGTTCCGGCGCCTCGTCTTCGAGGAGCGCGAGGCGCTCCCGCACGACCCGCGCTGGACCGAGTACATGGAGACGCTCCCCGAGTACGCGGAGAAGCCGGCACGGAAGGGCGCCGCCCTCGACCTCGGGGACAAGGCCCTCTCCAAGGCTTTCCTCGCGTGGCACAAGACGAACGTGCGTCCGCAGCGGCAGCCGGGGTACGCGGTCGCGACGGTCAAGCTCCCCCTCGGGGACATCACGTCGGACCAGTTTCGGGCGCTCGCCGACGTGGCGCGGGAGTTCTGCGGGGACAACGTGCGTCTCACCGTCGAGCAGAACATCCTGCTCCGGTGGGTGAGCGAGGCCGACCTGCCCGCGCTGCACGCCGCGCTCGAGGCGATCGATCTCGCGGCGCCGGGCGCGGAGACGATCAGCGACATCACGGCGTGCCCGGGCACGGACACCTGCAAGCTCGGCATCGCCTCTTCGCGGGGGCTCGCCGCGGAGCTCACCCGGCACGTTCCGCAGCTCGACGACGGCGGCAACGGGGCGCTGAAGGGTCTCCGCATCAAGGCGAGCGGCTGCTTCAACTCGTGCGGACAGCACCACGTGGCGGACCTGGGCTTCTACGGCATCAGCCGCAAGAAGGGCGGGCGCCTCGTCCCGCATTTCCAGGTCGTGCTCGGCGGCAAGTGGATCGAGAACGGGGGCTCGTTCGGGCTCGCGACCCTCGCGATCCCGTCGAAGAACATCCCCGAGGTGGTCCGGCGGGTGACGGGCCGTTTCCTGGCGGAGCGTGAGCCCGACGAGTCTTTCACCGCGTTCATCGAGCGCCTCGGCAAGGTGGAGGTGAAGAGCTTCCTCCAGGACCTCACCGAGGTGCCGTCGTACGAGGCGGACCCGTCGTACTACTCCGACTGGGGCGATCCGCGCGAGTACACCATGGACGACTACGGGGAAGGTGAGTGCGCGGGAGAGATCGTTCCCCTCGTGGAGTTCGGCCTGCAGGCGAGCGAGCGGGAGGTCTTCGAGGCGCAGCTCTACCTGGACTCCGGCGACGCGACCCGGGCCAAGGAGATGGCGTATCGCGCCATGCTGACGGCGGCGAAGGCGCTCGTGAAGACGGAGTTCCTCGACGTCACCGACGACCCCGAGCACATCGTGACCGAGTTCCGGTCCCGCTTCCACGAGACGAAGCGCTTCCACGACAGGTTCGCGGGCCCGAAGTTCGCGAGCTACCTCTTCCAAGCTCACGAGGTGGGTGGCAACGGGGGCCGGCCGGAGCAGGCGAGGGAGCGCGTCGAGGAGGCTCAGCTCTTCATCGAGGCCGCGTACGCGTGCTACGAGAAGATGGCCACGACGCCCGGAACCACGGGAGTCACCGCATGAGCGTCACCGGCGGCGGCCCACTCTCCTCGCCCGAGGTCAGCGTCAAGCTGTTCGTCGCCGACCCGGCGGGCGTGCGGCTGAAGGAGCTCATCCCGGTCCTCCATCGCTGGATCAAGGAGGACCTGCTCCCCGACGAGCTCCAGATCGACGTGGCGAGCTACGAGCATGTGCCCAAGGGCCCGGGCATCGTCCTAATCTGCGACAAGGCACACTACTACTTCGACGCGCGTCAGGGCCGTGTGGGCCTCCGTTTCCGCGCGCGCCGGGAGAACCGCGGCGTGGGCCCGGAGGCGATCGCGCGGGCGTTCCACGCGGTGCTCCACGCCGCCAGGCTGCTGGAAGCGGACCCGGTGCTCGAGGGTCGCTACCGCTTCCGGACCGACGAGCTCGAGTTCGGCATCTACGACAGGCTGCTCGCGCCGAGCGACGAGAGCACCTTCACCGCGGTGCGGCCGGACCTCGAGCAGGCCGTGCGGGACCTCTTCGAGACGGATGACGTGGAGCTCGAGCTCTCGTCGGGTCCGAAGGAGCCTTTCATGGTGACCGTCCGCGTGGGGGCCTCGCCGGACGTGGAACAGCTCCTCAGTCGGGTGGCGGCCGCCATCGCTTGAGAGAAAGCGAGCACGGGGACCCCTTGGGCGACGTCGCCGCGACGGACTCACTTCTGGAGCGGGCGATCGCCCGCTTCGAGGCAGCGCACCAAGAAGATCCCCGGAGGCTGGAGATCGACGGGGAGTCAGTCCCCTGGTCCGTCCACTACCACCGCCGCCTGCTCCATTGGGTGCTGCACTTCGACCAGGGCGCGTCCGTTCCGTTGCGGCTCGCCGCAGCCTGTCAGCACATCCGGCGCTGGGACATCCCGCGCTCGGACTACCGCGCGGGCCGGCGCGGCTACCGCCGCTGGAGGAGTGAGCTCGCGAACATGCACGCGGAGATCGCGCGCGACGTCCTCTCCGAGGTCGGCTACGACGAGGAGACGATCCTCCGGGTGGAAGCCCTCGTGAGGAAGGTCGGCCTCGCCCGGGACGCGGAGGTTCAGCTCTTCGAGGACGCGATCTGCATGGTCTTCTTCGAGAACGAGTACGTCGACCTGGCTGCCAAGCACGACGACGCGAAGCTCGTCGACATCCTCAGGAAGACGTGGAAGAAGATGTCCGAGCGGGGTCGTCGTGCTGCGCTGACGCTCGCCACCGGCTTACCCGACCGCGAGCGGAGGCTCGTGGACGAAGCGACCGGGTAGGCGCCTCCGGCCGCCTAGCCCTGATAGCCGTTCGCGCAGAGCTGGACGATCGTGCCGTCGGGATCGTTGAAGTAGAGCTGGTCGCCCCCGCTCGTCCGGTTCGCGGGGTTGCGGTCGACGCGCGCCTCGACGCCCGCGCGCCCCAACGCGGCCGCGATGCGGTCCGGGTCATAGTCGTCGACGCCGAGGCAGAAGTGGTGCGGGCGACCAACCGACCCGGCGATCGAATAGAGCCCGAGAAAGCCGTCGCCGAGGCCGAGGTTGATGCCACCGTTTCCGGGGCGGCTGACCACATCGAGCCCGAGCAACGACTGATAGTAGCGGGCCGCCTGCTCGACGTTCGAGACGCCGATCGAGATGTGGTTGAGCGTGCGCGCCTGGGCGACCTGAGCCACCTGGAGGGGCTGCGCTCCGGCGGCCTCGGCGCGGCCGGCGGCCACGAGCGCCAGGACGGCGGCGACGAGCTCGCGGCGCGTCACCTTCTTCTCTTCGAAGTTGCGAACCAGGGCGTCGACTCGGTCGTGCATGGTGTCTCCTCGGACGGGGATGGGCTCAGCGCCGGGGCGCGAAGTCGGGGGCGTTCTTGTCGAAGCTCCACAGGAAAGGAGGGGCGCCGCCCGCGAGCCTCGCATACACGTAGAGCTGGCCACGGTGATGCAGGAACTCGTCGCTCATCAGGTTGAACGCGGTCGAGCCCGAGAAGGTCATGTTCCACGGGGTCTTGACCTGCGCACGGAGCTCCTCGTCTCCCACCGAGTCGATCGCGGCGTCGGC
>JBFGFY010000099.1:0-11856 GCA_041579355.1 Longimicrobiales bacterium
ACACGCGCGCCGCCCTCTGAGCCGCTGCTCGTCCAGTTGGCGCACGCGTCGTGTCCCTCCTGCGTGTACACCGTGCCATCCAGGTTGGAGCCCGTGAGGATGTCGTGCTGGTTGGGCGTGTCCCCGCGGCCGTTGACCGTCGCGCCGCGCTCGGTGAGAGCGGTCTCCTTGTTGACGTTCGAGCTCTCCGCGTGCAGCGCGGTGACGTCACGCGCGACCATGACGCCGCTGAAGTTGTACCAGGGACCCGTCCCGATCCTGTCGCGCGCGTTCACGGCGGGTCGGCCGTCCCGGGCCACGGCGCTCAAGTAGGCCCGCCAGGTCTTGCTTCCCTGCCCGACGCCGTACGCCAGGTCCTGGCAGTGTTGGTCGGCGCCCGAAAGCCCTCCGAGGTCGGCTCCGTACCCGGTGCCCGAGCTCGTGATGAAGAAGCTCATGTTGGCGGCCTGTCCCGAAACGGGAAGGGTCCAGACGAGCGTGAGGACGGCGAGGGTCGCGAGTGCCTTCTTCACGAATCTGCTCCTGATGGGGTCTGCGTGGCCGGAAGGCGCCGGACGGCTCGGCGCATGCGGTCGAGAGCCTGCAATGTCCGCCCGGCCGCGGGAGCGGGCAAGGCGACGGCTTTTTCGGCCGGCGCCATGCGCGGTAGCTTGGGCCACATGTCCCCCGATCCCACGGACCGGCTCCTCGCCGAGATCGAGAGTGCGCGCGACGAGCTCGTGGACTTCGCGTCCGAGCTCGTGCGGATCCCCACGGTCAACCCCCCCGGCGACGAATACCGCACGTGTGCGGAGGTGATCGGCCGGCGGCTCGCGGCCTTCGGCATGGAGGTCGAGTACGTCGTCGCCGAGGGGCGGCCGGAGCACACGCCCGAGCATCCGCGCGTCAACGTCGTGGGCCGGCGCGAAGGCTCGGGTCCGCGACCCTGCGTTCACCTCAACGGGCACTTCGACGTCGTTCCGCCAGGAGAGGGGTGGACGGTCGACCCCTTCGGTGGCCTGGTGCGCTCGGGACGCCTCTACGGCCGCGGAGCCTCTGACATGAAGTCCGGTCTGGCCGCCGCGATGTACGCGCTCGAGGGCATCCGACGGGCCGGCGTCTCGCTGCGCGGCTCGGTCGAGGTGAGTGGCACCGTGGACGAGGAGAGCGGCGGCTTCGCGGGTGTGCGCCACCTCTGCGATACGGGGCGCATCTCCAAAGCCCGCACCGACTACGTGATCATTCCGGAGCCCTTCGGGCCCGACCGGATCTGCGTGGGTCACAAGGGTGTGTACTGGTTCGACGTGATCGCGAACGGGCGTGTGGCGCACGGCAGCATGCCGCACCTCGGGCAGAGCGCGATCGACGACGTGGCCGCGCTCATCGACGCCGTGCGCACCCGCTTGGCGCCGCGTCTCGCTGAGCGCCGGAGCGCCATGTCGGTGGTCCCGCCCGAGTCGGCGCGGGCCTCGATCAACGTGAACGCGGTGTGGGGTGGGCAGGTCGGCGCCAGCACTCAGACGCCCTGTGTCGCCGACCGGTGCGTGGCGACCTTCGACCGCCGCTTCATCGAGGAGGAGTCGCTGGACGACGTGCGCGCGGAGATCGCGCACATCGTCCGCGAGGTGGAGGGCACCGAGCCCGGCCGTCACTTCACGCTGGAAGACCGGCTCGTGGTCTTGCCCGTGCGGGCGCCGGACGACTCGCCGCTCGTCGGCGCGCTCGAACGCGCCGTCGCGCGCGTGCGGGGCCGGCCGGCGGAGCGGGTAGCCAGCCCGGGTACGTACGACCAGAAGCACGTCGCGGCCGCCGATGTGCCGCACTGCGTGGCGTACGGTCCCGGCCCGCTCGAGGACGCGCACCAGCCCGACGAGTCGTGCTCGGTCGACGATCTGGTGGCCGCGGCGCAGGTGATGGCGCTCACGGTCGTCGAGCTGGCCGGCTAGCTCGCTACGGCCTCGGCGCCCTCATTCGCAGGGGCCGACGATCTGGGTGACCGGCTGTACGACGAGGAGCCACGCGTCGCGGAGGGCGTAGGCCACCGCGTCACCGCTCAAGGACCCTGTCTCCAATGCGGGGCCGGGGCTGCAGCCGAGCACGTCCTGGGCGAAGACGGGCGTGAGGTTGTTGATCGGCCACATCGTGATCCCCGACTGACCGTTGTACCCGGGAGCGTCTTGGGCGTAGAACTCCGTCACGACCCACTGCTCCGCGCTCGGTATGTTCGGGGGAGGGCTGAAGGAGCCCTCCGCGAAGAGCGAGCCGCGCAGGCGGAACTGGTACTGGAAGTCCCCCTCGAGCCGCTGCACCACGACCCAGTGGCCGGACGACAGCTCGGAGCCCGCGTCGCCGTAGCCCGCGATCTGGATCGAGCCGCTGTCGGACAGGGCGAAGCGGGTGCGCAGCTGCACGTGGCTCGGGTTGGTCATGCCGAGCGCCGCGGGGTCGGCGTCGAGCACGACTTCACCGCCCGACTCGTCGGCGAAGATCGGTCCGCCGGGCACGGCCTGGAACACGGTTCCGCCGGTCACCGTGAACGCCACGTCCCCGATCCTCCCCGACGTCACCGCCTGCAGGGTGAGCTCGGTGGGCCGGTCGTCGCACGCCGCCGCAGCCAGGGTGGCCACGGCGGCGAGAAGGAAGAGGCGCGAACCGGGGTACATGCCCCAACTAAGGGCAGGCCCGCGGCGCGGCACAAGATCCCGTGGCCTCATTGCAGCTGCGTACGCCCCTGAGGATCTTCTGGCATGGATCTCACCGTACCGGCCGCGGCCCGCGCCGAGCTCGCCGCCGTCTACCTCCAGCTCGCGGTCACCCTGGGCCTGGTCGCCCTTTGCGCGGTGCTCTACCGGCGGTACGGCAGGCAATACTTCGGCCTCTGGGCAATCGCCTGGACGATCTACGCCCTGCGGCTCGGGGCGATCCTGACCTTCCTCCACACCGGCGTCACGTGGTGGCTCTTCTGGCATCAGGTGACGACGGGCTGGACCGCGCTCGCGCTCCTCTGGGCGGCGCTGGTCTTTTCGCAGCGCCTCGCCTGGAAGGCGAGATACCTGTGGATCGTGCTCTTCCCGCCGGTGTGGTCGTACCTCGCGATCTACGTGCTCGACAGCTTCGCCTGGGCGGCCGGTACGATGGTCGTCTTCCTCAGCGCCACCACGGCCGTGACCGCGTGGGCGTTCCTCCGGTACGACCGGCTCGTCCGCTCGCCCGCTGCCCGCTTTCTCGTCGTCGTGCTCGCGCTGTGGGCTCTCCATCACCTGGACTACCCGTTCCTGCGGGCGCGGGGCGCATGGAGCCCCTGGGGCTACTACCTCGACATCGTCTTCGAGATGGGCATGGGACTGGGGATCCTCTTCCTCGTGCTCGAGGACCTCGACCAGGGCCTGCGTACCCTGACCGCGCTCTCGGGCGAGCTCCAGGTGAGCCCGGCGCGCCGCGAGACGATGACCGAGGCGATGCTCCGCAGGGCGCTCTCCCTGCGCGGCGTGCACGGCTCCGCGCTCTGGCTCGCGAGTTCTGACGGTGGGCACTTCGTGCAGGGAGCGGGCGTGGCGGCCTTGTGGCCGTTCGAGGGTCCGCCCACCGAGGCGGAACGGAGCGCGGGCGCGGTGCGCGCCTCGGGCATGCCGCGTGTCGTGAGCGGCCCGCTCGCCGACGTGCCGCGTGGCTCGCACGCGTACACGGCCGCGCTCCCCGTGCTCGCGGACGAGGAGGTGGTCGGCGCGCTCGTTGTGGTGGGCGAGGCCCGCGACCCTTTTACGGTGCTCGACAACCGGTTCCTCCTCGCCTTCGGCCAGCAGGTCGGCGCCGCGCTCGCGAACGAAGAGCTGCACGCGAGCCTCGAGGCCCGCACCGAGGAGCTCGAGCGTCTGCAAGCGCGTATGGTGCGACAGCACGAAGAGGAGAGAAATCGGCTGTGGCGCGAGCTGCACGACGAGACCGCGCAGGTGCTGGCGGCGCTCAACATGCAGCTCGGCGTCGTCGAGGAGCGCGCCGAGCCTGCGCTTCGCCCCGCTCTCGAGAGGGCCAAGACCCTGGTCGGGGAGGGCATCAAGAGCATCCGGAGCGTGACCCGCGACCTCCGCCCGATGGCGCTCGACGACCTCGGGCTGCTTCCGGCCATGCGCGCCCTGGCCCGCGATTTCCAGGCGCACGACGCCTTCGTGGTGGCCTTCGACGCTCCGCCGTCGCTGCCCCCGCTCGCCGCCGACGCCGAGGTCGCGCTCTACCGGACGCTCCAGGAGGCGCTCGCCAACGCGGCCCGACACGGGCCGTGCAGCCGAGTGGAGGTGCGACTCGACGCGGGGCCGGACGACGCCTCGCTCACGGTCACGGACGATGGTCCGGGCTTCCCGGAGGACACCGCACAGCGGCTCCGCTCGCGCGGGGGGCTCGCGGGCATCCGGGAACGGATCACCTCTCTCGGGGGTGATCTCGCCTTCGGCAACGCGAACGGAGGCGGAGCGAGGGTGAGCGTGCGCATTCCTCTACAGTCGAGCGCGACAGCGCCGTGAGCGCACCGGGGCTGCGCGTCGTGATCGCCGACGACCATGCCGTCGTGCGGCAGGGGATCCGCGGCGTGCTCGAGGAGGTCGAGGGGCTCGAGGTCGTGGGGGAAGCCGGAGACGGGGACGAGGCGCTCGAGATGATCGGCGCGAGCGAGCCCGACCTGGTCGTGCTCGACGTGAGCATGCCGGGGAAGACGGGGCTGGAGGTGGCCAAGGAGCTCCGAGAGGTCGGCAGCGACGTGCGCATCCTGGTGCTCTCGATGCACGACGATCCCGAGTATGTGCTCGAGGCCGTCCGTGCCGGGGCCGACGGGTACGTGCTGAAGGACGTGACGCCCGCCGAGCTCCGCTCGGCCGTCGACGCGCTGCGTGAGGGGCGCGAGTACTTCAGCGCCCGAGTCACCCACCAGTTGAGCGTGGGTCTCCGGGAAGAGATCGACCGGGAGCAGCGCCGCAGCAGGCTCGACTCCCTGACGCCCCGCGAGGTGGAGGTGCTCGTTCTGGTCGCGCAGGGCAAGACGAACCGGGGCATCGCAGAGGAGCTCGGTATCTCGCCGCGCACCGTGGAGACGCACCGCGAGCGCGTGATGGCGAAGCTGCGGATACGCACCGTGGCGGGGCTTACCCGCTTCGTGGTGGAGCAGGGGCTGGACGCGCGCGACTGACCGCTGTGGGGCCCATCCCCTAGGGCCTCTCCCCAGCCAAAGGCCCGTAGAAGTCCCGATGCCTCGACTCCGGGGCGGCGCCTAGCTTTTCGGGGAGCAAGACAGACGAACTTCCGGGCGGCATGCCCGCCCTTCGCACGACGGAGATGGATCGATGCATCCCACGAACCCGGCCGGGAGCGAGCGCGCCCGGCGACGGACACGCCAGCTGGCGATCCCCACCCTCGCCGCGGCCGCTCTGCTCCTCGGGCCCGTGGATGCCCGCGCGCAGGTGGAGGACGAGATCGCCGACTCCCTCGTATACCTCGTCGATCCGGTCATCGTCACGGCCACGCGCGGCCCGCGAGCCACGTCCGAGGTGCCGGCCCCGGTTTCGGTCCTCCAGCGACGCGACCTCGTGGAGCAGGCCCCCAACACCCTCGCCGACCTCTTCCGCTCGCTGCCGGGGCTCGACGTGACCGGCGTGGGCGTGAACCAGGTGCGGCCCCAGATCCGCGGCCAGAGCGGGCAGCGCATCCTCCTCCTGAGTGACGGCCTGCGCCTGAACAACACACGACGCCAACGAGACTTCGGGGAGCTGCCGGCCCTGGTCGACCTCGCCTCGGTCGAGCAGGTCGAGGTGGTGCGCGGTCCGGCTTCGGTTCTTTATGGCTCGGACGCCATCGGCGGTGTGGTGAACATCATCACGGAAGGCCCGGTGGCGAACGGCTTCCGCGAGAGCATCTCGTATCTCTACGGCTCGGCGGCCAACCAGGGGCGCATGTCGCTACGCGTCAGAGGCCGCACTGGCCCCTTCTATCTCGACGGCGGCGCCATGAGCCGGAGCGCGGAGCCGTACCAGGCCCCGGCGGGCTCGTTCGGGGACATCCGGCTGGCCGGCGACGCCACGGTGCTGAACTCGGGGGTCGAGGACCGCAGCTTCGACCTGCGCACCGGCTACGACCTCACCTCGTCCCTGAGCGTCTTCGGCAAGGTAGAGCATTACCGCGCCGACAACGCGGGCTTCGGCTTCGTGCACCCGGATGATTACTCGCCGGGCGACCCGGTCATCGAGATCCTGTACCCCGAACAGCGCTTCACCAAGTTCTCGGGCGGTATCCGCGCGCGCGGGCTCGGCTTCGTGGCCGCTGATCAGCTCGACGTCACCGTGTACGGACAGGACAACGAGCGGCAGCTCGTCTTCGACGCGTTGATTCCGCTCACCCCGGTCGCGCGACTCTCGCTCGACAACCGGAACGCGACCGACATTCGCACCTACGGGTTCCGCGCCGAGGCGCGTAAGCTCCTCGCGGGACGGCTGCTGCTCACCTACGGCGTCGACGGCTTCCGCGACCGGGCCGAGGGGACGGACCAGAATGCCTCGCTCATCACGGGGTTCGGTCCCCCGATGCGCAGCACCACCAACGCCCCTTCGCTGCCCTACGCCGAGCTGCTCAGCCTGGGCGCCTTCGCGCAAGGCGAGTTCGACGTGGGAGAGCGCCTGTCCTTCGTGGTCGGCGCCCGGTACCAGGACGTCGGCGCGGAGACGTTCACGACGCCGAACCTGACGGTCACGCCGGGGTCCCAGTCGCACGGCGCCTGGGTGGGGGCGGTGAACGGCATCTTCGACGTCGGCGGGGGCGTGAGCCTGGTCGCCACGGCCGGCCGCGGCTTCCGGTCGCCGAATCTGGTCGAGCTCTTCTTCGACGGCGCGGTGCCGGAGGCGGGAGCCTACCAGCGCCCGAGCCTGGGCCTCGAGGCCGAAACGAGCCTCAACGTCGACTTCGGCGCGCGGTACGTGAGCGGAGACCTCGCGGGGGTTGGGAACGCCTTCGTCGAGGCGTTCTACTTCCGCAACGAGATCAACGACGGCATTCGCAGCGACCCGGTGCTCGACGCGAACGGTGCCCCGGTCCGGACGCGGGGGCTCGCCACGTATCAGAACGTGAACGTCGACGAGCTGATCCTCGATGGCTTCGAGGTGAACGCAGACTTCCAGATGGACTACGGCATCACCTTCGGTGGCTCGCTCTCGACGCTGGACGCGGAGGACGCGATCGATCCGGACAACCCGATCGGTGAGAGCTACTCGAGAAAGCTCGTCGGCCGGTTGGGGTACCGCGATCCGGCGAGCCGCTTCTGGGCGCTCTGGGAGATCCGCCACAGCGGGAGGCAGAAGGAAGCCTCGCTGGGGACGTCCAATCCGCTCGGCACCGAGCTGCCCGCGTTCACGGTGCAGGGGGTGCGCGGGGGTGTGCGGCTCGCGGAGCAGGACGGCTTCACGACGACGCTCACGCTCGCCGTGGCGAACCTCACCAACGAGCTCTACGCCGAGACGGCGAACGCCTCGTTCTTCCGCCCCGAGCCGAAGCGGCACGTGAGCTTCGGCGTCACCGTCACCTTCTGAGGGAGCTCGAGGGCGAGCGATGCCCACGGCGGTCCACTACATCCCGATCGCGACCACCCTGCTCACGATCGTCTTCGCGCCGATCGTCTTCCGCAGGTGGCGCGAGCGTAAGCCGGCGCCCCACCTCTTCTGGTGGGCGCTCGGCATCGCGATCTACGGTGTCGGCACGCTCACCGAGTCGCTCACGACCCTCTTCGGCTGGAACGAGGTGGTCTTCCGGAGCTGGTACATCTCCGGCGCTCTCCTCGGAGGTGCCCCCCTCGCGCAGGGCACGGTGTACCTCATGTTCTCACGCAAGACGGCGACTTGGATGGGGGTGGCCGTCGGTGCGGTCGTGCTCGTCGCGGCCACCGTCGTGATGCTCTCACCGATCGACTACGCACTCGTCGAGTCGCACCGGCTCACGGGGCGCGTGATGGAGTGGCGCCAGGCGAGGCTCTTCAGCCCGTTCATCAACACCTACGCGGCGATCTTCCTCATCGGCGGCGCGGTGGTCTCCGCTTGGCGTTACCACGGAGACCCGGAGGCCCGGCACCGGTTCATCGGCAACTGCTTCATCGCCTTCGGCGCGCTCCTGCCTGGAATCGGTGGCACGGCCACGCGCATGGGATACACCGAGGTGCTCTACGTGATGGAGTTCCTCGGCATCGTGCTCATCTGGATCGGCTACCGGTACAACGTGCGGCCCGGGGGGCGGAGCGGCCCACCGAGTCGGGATCCGGGCGTCCCCGCGGAGGCCGCGGCCTAGACCGGCGTCGCCTCTTCGCCGACGCTATTTACCGATCTTCAGCCACCGAAGCGGGTCCGGCCCGGGGGGACCGTCCCAGGGGCGGCTCGGGGACGGCTCCGGCGGCCGCTTCGGCGGCGCGGGCTCACACGGTCCCTTCGGCACCTTGAACTTCACGACCTTCTTCTTCGGCGCTCTGGTCTTCTTCGGCATCACGAACCTCCTCCTGTCCGTCTCTACGCCGCGGGAGGCCAGGAAGATTCACGGGAGCTTCCCCACCGCGCCGGCGTGAGGCGGAGGAGCGCAGGGAAGAGATAGAGGTCCGCGGCCAGGGCCGCCACGGCGGCGGTGGCCGTGAGCAAGCCGACCAGGTGGAGCAGCTCGAAGCGCGAGAGGAGCAGGAGGCTGAAGCCGCCGCCCACCACGACCGTGCTCATGACCAGGGCGGGGCCCGTGTCCCGGAGGGCTCCGCGGATGGCGCGTTCGCGCCCGTGCCCGCGCCGGAGCAGGTGACGGAAGCGGCCCATGAGGTGGATCGAGTCGTCGACGGCGATGCCGAACGCGATCGAGAAGACGAGGATCGACGAGGGCTTGAGCGGAACACCGAGCCAGGCCATGACACCGGCGAGGGCCACGAGCGGAAACAGGTTCGGCACCATCGCGACGAGCCCGAGCCGGAGGGAGCCGAAGAGACCACTCATCACGAGCCAGATCATCACGAGCGAGAGCGCGATGCTCGGGGCGAACGAGCGCAGCACGTGGGAAGAGAAGGTGTGTGCCATGAGCACCGTGCCCGTGACGTCGGCCGAGCCGTGAGGCGGCGGATCGGCGTCGAGCACTGAGTCGACGCGTTCCAGGAACGGGAGGGTCCGGAGCGAGCCCGCGTCCTCGACGCTCACCACGATCTGCGCGGCTCCGTGGTCCGGACGTAGGAGGCTGCCGAGCATCGCTTGGAGGTCCGACGCGTCCTGCTCCGTCGCGTGACCGCTCGCCACGCGAACCAGGTCTGCGGGCGAGAGCGTGGCGGTGACGATCGCCTCGTTCTCGAGCGCTCGCTGCGTGCGCTCCATCCACGCGAGCATCTCCGCGTCGAGGAGACGCGGGCCGTCGCCGCGAACGAAGACGTTGGTCTGAAAGAGGCCGAACCCGCTGGCTTCGATCCAGCGCAAGTCACGCAGGATCCGCGTGTCCTCCTTCAGGTCGTCGACGAGGTACGTGTCGATCGGGATCCGGCTCCCCGCCGCCAGGCACACGGCCGCGAGCGCGCCGAAGGCGAAGACGGGGGTCGCCGAGCGCTCCCGGGCGAGCGAGCGCGCGCCGCGCACGATGGGCCGTACCAGGCGGGGCGCGAGCGCCGGTGGGGCGTGAACGCGTCCCTCCCGTCCGAAGGCGAGCAGCGCTGGGAGGAGGGTGAGGGTGAACGCGAACGTCGTCATGACCGCGAACGCAGTGAAGACGCCGAAGTCGCTCACGACGCCGATCCCGGTGGCCACGAGACTCAGGAAGCCGAGCGCCGTCGTCACGGACGTGAAGAAGCAGCTCGAAGCGAGCTCCGCGAAGGTGAGGGTCGCCGCGTGGACTGGCGCGAGTCCTGCCGCGCGGTGACGCATCCAATGCGACAGCAGATGCGTGCTGTCGCATACGCCCACTACGAGGATCACGATCGGGATGAAGCTCGTCATGATCGTGACGGGTTTCCCGAGCGCGGCCATGAGCGCCAACGTCACGAGGTACGCCGGCAGCACGGCGGCGAGCGCGAGGAGCACTCGGCCCGCGTGCCCGACGAAGGCGTACAGAACGACGAAGAAGAGGAGGACGCCGCCCCCCAGAAGCAGGTTCTGGTCGACCTCCAGCAGCTTCGGCACCTGGGCGCGCAGCATCGGCGTGCCGGACAGTGACCAGCGCTCGTCGATGCCGAGCGACGCGATTCGCGACTCGAGGAGGTCGGCGACGCGCCGCCGATTCTCGTCGTCGTTCCTCTCGGGAGGGAGGATGCCCTGGACGGCGTGCACGGTTCGCTCGTCGTTCCAGAGGAAGCGCCGGAAGATGGCGTCGTCGCCCGCCCGTCCGGCCCACCACACGTCGGTCAATCCGACGTCCTGGAACGCGCCGGCGACCGCGTCTAGGGTACGGCTCGACGCTTCGTCCAGCCCGGACGGCGTCTCGAGGAAGAACGCGACCTGCGCATCCTCTCTCGGAAAAATGGCTCGGTACTCGTCGAAGAGAGCCCGCTCCTCTCCCCAGGTCGGGAAGAACTGCTCGACCGAGTAGTCGATCTCGAGACCCGAGCTCGTGATCGCGGCACCCGCCAACACGAGGGACGCGAGGGCCACGACGGTGCGTCGCCGGGACGTAACCAACTGGAAGAACCGCTCCATCGCTCATCGCTCCGGTCGAGGGTCCGTTCGAGGATCGCTCGACCTGGCGCGCCGCGGGCTACGTGGGGCGGCGTAGGCCCCTTTCCCGGACGACGTAGTTCCTGGCCGGGCATGCGGAGCTACGTCGCAACCCGGCGCCTCTACGTCGGCCGCCGTATGGGGCGGGCGGGCGCGGCACGGCAACGTGGTCGCGCACGCCCAAGGAGGTGTCCCATGTGGAAGACCGAGGCGCGGCGGGGCCTGCTCGATGTGCGCCTGCCCATCCCCGGCGGTCTCGCCGCCCGCATCATCGAGCGACCCGGGATCCGGCTCGAGCCGCCGCGGCTCGAGGAGCTCCTCAGGGACCTGCGCGGCGTCGCCGACCGCTGCGTTGGGCCGGGCCTGCTCAGGTACGGGCTCCTCTCGGGCGACCCGAAGAGGCTCGCCGACGCGGTGGTAGCGGCGCTCTATCGGCGCGACTCCGGCGAGATGCTCGCCTTCAACGCGATGGTAGCGCTCGAGGTCGAGCTCTCGGGGAGCGCAGCGCGGATCGTGCACACCGGTCTCTGCCTCATCGACGAATCTCTGCGGAGTCGAGGACTCTGTGTCGCGCTCACAGCCGCGCCGGCCATCCTCGCTTATGTTCGCAACGGCTTCCGTCCCCTTTGGTTCACGAACGTCACGCAGGTCCCCGCCGCCACGGGTGTCTTCGCGACCGCGCTCGAGGACGTCTATCCAGCTCCGGGGCGCGCCGGTCCGCCCAGCGCCGAGCATCGCGAGATCGTCGCCTCCATCGTGGGCCGCCACCGGGCGGCCTTCGGGGTGGGCGACGACGCCGATCTCGACGAGCGCGCCTTCGTCATCCGCAACTCCTACACGGGCGGCTCCGACGCACTGAAGAAGGACCTCGTCGACTGCGCCAAGCACCGCGACGAGCGCTACAACGCCTGGTGCGCCACGCTCCTCGACTACGAGCGCGGGGACGACGTCATCCAGGTGGGGCGCATGACGGGCAGGCAGTGGGCCCGCGTCCTGCTCCGTCTCCTGAGGGGGGTTCGCCCGCGCCGCTCTCGCTACCCCGCGCGGCGACCCGCCTGGCTGCCGACCGGCCACCGGTCGGAGAGTCGAGCATGAGCGTCGCGTACGAAGTGCTCACGGGTCGCAACGCGGGCTTCGTCACCGACGAGGAGCAGGAGGTGCTCAGGAACGCGAGCGTTTTCGTGTGCGGACT
>JBFGFY010000100.1:0-11822 GCA_041579355.1 Longimicrobiales bacterium
ACGCGGGTAACGAGGCGGCGCTCCACCCGTGGGACGGACAGACGACTCCGCGCTACACGGGGCCCGAGCCTCCCTGGACGTACCTCCAGGACCATGAGAAGTACACGTGGATGAAGGCGCCCCGCTACCAGGGTCGACCCACGGAGGTGGGACCGCTGGCGCGGATGCTCGTAGCCTACGCATCGGGCCACCAGGACGTGCAGGACGTCGTGAACGATGCCCTCGGGCGCCTCGGCGTGGGGCCCGCCGCGCTCTTCTCGACGCTCGGCCGCACCGCGGCACGCGGCGTCGAGACCGTGTTGCTCGCGCGTAGACTGGAAAATTGGTTCGATCAGCTCGTCACGCGAGTGCGCGCGGGCGAGACCACGACGTTCAACGGCGAGCGGTGGGAGCCCTCCACTTGGCCGGCCTCGGCCCGCGGCCACGGGCTGCTCGAGGCGGCACGCGGCACGCTCGGTCACTGGGTGCAAATCGAGAACGGAGCCATCCGCCACTACCAGTGTGTGGTCCCGAGCACCTGGAACTGCTCGCCGCGTGACGCGGGCGGCGCGAACGGTCCCTACGAGGCCGCGCTCATGGACAACCACCCGTTGGTGGATCCGGCCCGGCCGCTCGAGATCCTGCGGACCATCCACTCGTTCGACCCGTGCATGGCCTGCGGCGTCCACGTCCTCGACGTGAACGGCCGGGAGGTCGTGAGGGTGAGGGTGCAGTGATGGCCACCACCGCGACGAGGCCCGAGCAGACGAGCCTCAGCCACGACGTCCCAGCCGAGTACAAGCAGGTCTATCTGTGGCACTGGCCGGTGCGGGCGATGCACTGGGTCGCCGCGCTCTGCGTGGCCACGCTCGTCGTGACGGGCTTCTACATCGGCGCGCCCTACTTCGTCACTTCGGGAGAGCCGAGCTCGCACTTCCTGATGGGATGGATGCGCTTCGTGCACTTCACGGCCGCTGGGGTGCTCGTCGCGACAGCGATCCTGCGCACCTACTGGCTGTTCGTCGGCAACAAGTTCGAGCGCTGGCGGGCGCTGTTCCCGGTCGCTCCCAAGGACTGGAGAAACCTGGTGCGCGTGGTGAAGGCGTATCTGTTCATCGACGCCCGTGAGGCCCCGCACTACATGGGGCACAACCCCATTCAGCAGCTCTCCTACACGCTGCTCTACGGCGTCGCGCTCACGCAGGCCCTCACGGGCTTCTACATGTACGGGCTCTCCAACCCGGGCGGTTTCTTCTTCACTGCCTTCGGGTGGGTCGGCCCCCTCTTGGGTGGCGCGCAGATCGCGCGCTTCGTGCACCACGTGCTCACGTGGTTCTGGCTGATCTTCCTGCCGCTGCACGTCTACCTGACGATCCGCGCGGACGTGGTCCACCAGGAGAGCCGCGTCTCTTCGATCGTCAGCGGCCACCGCTACGTGCGCGCCGACCTGGACTTCGTCGATGACTGAGCTTCGGACGGTGGTGCTCGGTGCGGGCAGCCCGCTCATGGGCGACGACGGGGTCGGGGTCGAGGCCGTGCACGTCCTCTCCGAGCGCTGGGCGGAGAGCCCGACGCTCCGCTTCCTGGACGGAGGCGTCTGGGGCATGCGACTACTCCCGACCATCGAGGAAGCCGACCGGCTGATCGTGATCGACGCGATCCGGGCCGGCGCGGAGCCCGGAGCCCTCGTGCGCCTCTCACGGCACGAGATCCCCCGCCACACGAACGCGAAGCTCTCCCCGCACCAGATCGACCTGGGCGAGGTGTTCGCCGTCGCCGAGCTGCGGGGGAAGTTCCCTCCGGAGGCGGTCGCGATCGGTGTCGAGCCCGAGCGGGTGGAGGCCTACGTGCCGCTCTCGCCGCAGGTGCGTGCCCGCCTTCCGGAGCTGGTGGAGACGGTGGAGCGGCAGCTCCAGGCGTGGGGCCACGAGCTCCGGCGACGGGAGGTGCAGGCTCATGCATGAGCTGAGCGTCGCCCTCGAGGTGTGCCGAATCGCCGAGGACTACGTGGGCCGGGAGGCGCTCCCGCGGGTCCGGGAGATCGGCCTGGCCGTCGGCCGGCACTCGGGGGTCGAGGCCGGAAGCCTCCTCTTCTGCCTCGAGAGCCTTCTCACGCAACCGCCGTTCACGAGTGCGCGCACGCACATGGAGCGGACGGCGGGCGACGAGCTGCGGGTACTCTATCTGGAGGTGGACGATGAGCGTCCGGCGCATTGAAGTCCGCGAGCGCGTGATGGAGCGCAACGACGCCATGGCCCGCGACGTGCGCGCGAGGCTCGCGGGGCGGGGCATCTTCGCACTCAACCTCGTGTCGTCGCCCGGGTCGGGAAAAACGCTGCTGCTCGAGCGCACCCTGAGGGACCTCGGGGACGAGCTGCACATGGCGGTCGTCACCGGCGACGTGCAGACCCAGAACGACGCCGACCGCCTCGCGCGTTGGACAAACGACTTGGTGCAGGCCGTCGTTACCGGCGGGGCTTGCCACCTGGACGCTCGCCAGGTGACCGACGCGCTCGGCGCCCTCGATCTCGACGCGCTGCAAGTCCTCTTCATCGAGAACGTCGGCAACCTGGTGTGCCCCGCGAGCTGGGACCTCGGCGAGACTGCCAAGGTGGTCGTCTTCAGCGTGACCGAAGGCGAAGACAAGCCGCTCAAGTACCCGAAGGCCTTCCAGCGGGCTGGTTACGTCGTCATCAACAAGACCGACTTGCTCCCGTACGTGCCGTTCGACGTGGAGAAGGCGAAGGCGCTGGCGCACTCGGTCAACCCGGAGCTGCGCTTCTTCGAGACCTCCGCGCTCACCGGCGCCGGCCTCGAAGGCTGGTACGACTTCCTTCGGCGCTCAGTACGACGGCCCGTCGCGAGCATGGCGCAGGTGGGTACGGCGCCGTGATCGCTCGCTCCCTCCTCGCCCCGGCCAAGAGCGGGCTCCCGCTCTACGGGGCCACCGCGAGCGGCAGCGTGACCTCGGTCGCTGGGGACGGAGGCGCAGCGCTCCGCTCGCGGGACGGGATTCGCACCGTCGACGCCACCGTCCGAGGTGTGGTTCAGGGCGTCGGCTTCCGCCCGTTCGTGCACCGCCTCGCCGAGCGGCACCACCTGAGCGGATGGGTGCGCAACGAGGCGGGGGCGGTGCGGGTCCTGGCCCAAGGCACGCCGCCCGACGTGGGTGCCTTCCTCACCGAACTCCGCTCCGACCTCCCGCCCCTCGCGCGCATCGACGCCCTGGAGGTGGAAGAGAGGGACCCGGAGCCACTCCGCGGCTTCCGGGTGCTGGCGAGCGACCTGCGTCCGGTCGGGCGTTTGCCGGTCTCGCCGGACGTGGCACTCTGCGCCGCGTGCGAGGCCGAGCTCCTGGACCCGACGAACCGGCGCCACCGCTACCCGTTCATCACCTGCACGGACTGCGGGCCCCGCTTCACGGTCATCGAGTCGATGCCGTACGACCGCGAGCGGAGCACCATGCGCGCGTTCGAGCAGTGCCGCGAGTGCTCGCGCGAGTACGAGGATCCTGCCGACCGCAGGTATCACTCCGAGACCAACTCGTGTCCCGCCTGCGGGCCCCAGGTGTGGCTCGAGGGCGGGGACGAAACGGTGCTCGGCCGGGAGGACGGAGCGATCCACCGCGCCGCCGAGCTGCTCGTGCGCGGGGGGGTCGTGGCGATCCGTGGGCTGGGCGGCTTCCACCTCGCAGTGGACGCCACCGACCAGGACGCCGTGACGCTCCTGCGCCGGAGAAAGACCCGGGAGGCCAAGCCGCTGGCCGTCATGGTACGCAGCCTGGCCGCGGCGGAGCGCTTGGCCTACGTGTCGGAGGCCGAGGCCGCCGAGCTGACCTCGCATCAGCGGCCCATCGTGGTGCTGCGGCGTCGGCCTGGTGCTCCGCTCGCCCCAGCGGTCTCCCCGGGCCTCGACACGGTGGGCGTGGTTCTCGCGTACACGCCCCTGCACGTGCTGCTGCTCGAGGCTGTGGACGGGCGCCCGCTCGTCATGACCAGCGGCAACGTGAGCGAGGAGCCGATCGCCATCGGGAACGACGAAGCCAGGCTGCGTCTCGCCCCCATCGCCGACGCGCTCCTGCTGCACGACCGCGAGATCGTGGCACGGTACGACGACTCCGTCGTGCGCGTGGTGGGCGAGCGGTCGGTTCTCCTGCGGCGCTCGCGCGGCTACGCGCCGATGCCGCTTCGCCTGCCGGTCCCCGCCGCGGAGCCGGTCCTGGCCCTCGGCCCGCATCTGAAGAACACGTTCACGCTGGCGGACGGGAGCGACGCGTACGTGAGTCAGCACGTGGGCGATCTGGAGAACCTCGAGACCCTCGAGCACTTCGAGGACGCGCTCGCGCGCTTCGAGAAGCTCTTCCGGATCGAGCCCCACTGGGTGGTGCGCGATCTGCATCCTGGTTACCTGACGACCCGGCTTGCCGAGGAGTCGGGTCTCATGGAGCTGCCGGCGGTGCAGCACCATCATGCGCACGTCGCGGCCGTGCTCGGTGAGCACGGGTTGATCGAGCGCGTACTCGGCCTCGCGTTCGACGGAACCGGATACGGGGCCGACGGCCACGTCTGGGGGTGCGAGATCCTGGACGCGGATCTGCGCGGCTTCGAGCGGCTGGCCCACCTCCGGTATGCGCCGCTGCCGGGTGGTGACCTCGCGGTGCGGCAGCCGTGGCGGGCGCTGTTGGGCTATGCGTCGCTCGACCGTGGAGGCCGGTGGGCGGCCAACGCGCTCGGCGCGGTCGCGCCCGAGGAGCTCATCATGGCGCGGCACCAGCTCCGGCGCCGACTCAACTCGCCGCTTGCCTCGTCCATGGGACGTCTCTTCGACGCAGCGGCCGCTTTGCTCGGTCTGCGACTCGAATGCGACTACGAGGGGCAGGCCGCGATGGAGCTGGAGGCGATCGCCGAGGGAGAGGTCGGGGAGCCCCTTCCGTTCCCGCTCGTGAGCTCGCCGGACTCGCTCCCCGTGCTCGACCCGGTGCCGCTGCTTTCGGCTCTAGCCACACAGCATGCACGTGGTGCTCCGCTGCCGGAGCTGGCCGCTCGCTTCCATGCCACGGTGGCGGCGGCGGCGGGGGAGGTCGCCGCCGAGCTGTGCCGTGAGCGCGGCCTCGAGCGCGTGGCGCTCGGGGGTGGCTGCTTCCAGAACGCACGGCTGCTCGCTCTCGTCACGCGCCGTCTCGAAGAGGCGGGGCTGGACGTGCGGGCCCCGGTGGCTCTGGGACCGAACGACGGTGCGATCAGCTACGGGCAGGCCGTGGTGGCCGCGACCCGCATCAGCGACTGAAGGAGTAGCGCGATGTGCCTCGGCATCCCGGGACGGGTCATAGACCGACGTGACGACGCGGGCCTCGCGGTCGGCACGGTCGACTTCGGCGGTGTGCGCCGGGAGGTCTGCCTCGCCTACGTCTCCGACGAGGTCGAGGTCGGCGACTACGTCGTCGTGCACGTCGGCTTCGCGATCTCGCGGGTCGACGAGGAGGAGGCGCGCCGGACGTTCGAAGTGCTGCGTGAGATGAGCCAGCTCGAGGAGCTCGGGTGGATGGCTGACCTCGCGGACGCCGCGGAAGGAGTACAGCCATGAAGTACCTGAGTGAGTATCGCGACCCCGACCTGGCGAGGTCGCTCGTCGACCGGATCCAACGGAAGGCGACCCGGCGCTGGACGCTGATGGAGGTGTGCGGCGGTCAGACGCACACCATCGTCAAGCAGGGGATCCACGAGGTCCTGGACGAAGTCGTGGAGATGATCCACGGGCCGGGTTGCCCGGTCTGTGTCACGCCCCTCGAGCAAATCGACCGCGCGCTCCACCTGGCGTCGCGTCCGGACGTCATCTTCACCTCGTTCGGCGACATGCTCCGCGTCCCCGGGAGCGAATGCGACCTGCTCCAGGTCAAGGCGCGCGGCGGCAACGTGACGGTGGTTTACTCCCCGCTCGACGCCGTCCAGCTCGCGCGTAAGCATCCTGACAAGGAGATCGTGTTCTTCGCGGTCGGCTTCGAGACCACCGCGCCCGCGAACGCCATGGCCGTCTGGAGGGCGCGGGAGCTCGGCGTCGAGAACTTCAGCGTCCTCGTGAGCCATGTGACGGTGCCGCCCGCGATGGTTGCGATCCTCGAGGATCCGGCGAACCGGGTGCAGGCGTTCCTCGCTGCCGGCCACGTCTGCACGGTGATGGGGTGGGAGGAGTACGAGCCCCTCGCGGAGCGCTACCGTGTCCCCATCGTGGTCACCGGCTTCGAGCCGCTCGATATACTGGAAGGTATCTGGATGGCGGTGGGGCAGCTCGAGGACGGGCGCCACGAGGTGGAGAACCAGTACGTGCGCTCCGTCCGTCGTGACGGCAACCGTCCCGCGCAGGACCTCGTGCGGACGGTCTTCCACACGGTGGACCGCGGGTGGCGTGGGATCGGCACGATCCCCGCGAGCGGGCTCGGCCTGCGGCCGGAGTTCGCAGCCTACGACGCCGAGCTCAGATTCGGCCTGGAAGGGATCCGCGCCGAGGAGTCGGCCGACTGCCGAGCCGGCGACGTCCTGAGGGGTCACCTGAAGCCCTACCAGTGCCCCGCCTTCGGATCCCGCTGCACCCCCGAGCGCCCATTGGGCGCTCCCATGGTGTCCACCGAGGGCGCCTGCGCCGCCTACTACAACTTCGGCCGCATGCACGCCGCGGCGGGAGCTTGACCATGGCGACGCCAGTCAGGGGTCTCGCCGCTCAGGGGATCGTGTGCCCAGCGCCTGTCCCGGCGCACGACCGCGTCCAGCTCGGGCACGGGTCGGGGGGCAAGATGAGCGCGAGCCTCCTGCGCGATCGCTTCATGCCGCGGTTCAGCAACCGCTGGCTGGACGAGCTCGCCGACGGCGCCCGGGTTCCGTACGACGGCCTCGAGGTGGCGATCTCCACAGACACCTTCGTGGTGAGCCCCCTCGAGTTCCCGGGCGGCAACATCGGCCACCTCGCCGTGCACGGCACGGTCAACGACCTCGCGATGGTCGGTGCGACGCCCAGGTACCTGTCCGTGGGCTTCGTGCTCGAGGAGGGGCTGGACCTCGGGCTGCTCGACCGTGTCCTCGACGCGATGGCCAGGTCGGCCGCGGCGTGCGGGGTGGAGGTCGTGACCGGCGACACCAAGGTGGTCGATCGCGGGAAGGGAGACGGCCTCTTCGTCAACACCACGGGCATCGGCTTCCCGTGGCCCGGGTTCCGGCCTTCTCCGACGCGTGCCCGGCCGGGTGACTTCGTGCTCGTGAGCGGCCCGATCGGGAGGCACGGCATGGCGATCATGGCGGCACGCGAGGGCCTCGCGTTCTCGGCCGACATCGAAAGCGACACGGCCTCCCTCTCTCCCCTGGTCGACTCGCTGCGCCTCGACGTGGGCGACGGTGTGCACTGCCTGCGGGACGCCACGCGGGGGGGGCTCGCATCCGCGCTCAACGAGATCGCGAGGTCCTCCCATGTGGGCGTCGAGCTGGCCGCCGGAGTCCCCGTTCCGGCTGCGGTCGAGGCGGCGTGTGAGATGCTCGGGCTCGATCCGCTCTACGTGGCCAACGAGGGGGTGCTGGTGGCCTTCGTGACCCGCGAGCGTGCGGACGCCGCTCTCGCCGCGCTGAGGAGCCACGCCGTCGGCCGGTCGGCCGTGGCCGTCGGACGCGTCACGGAGGCGCACCCCGGGATCGTGGTGCAACGGACGGCCCTCGGTGCCACTCGGGTCGTCGACCTGCTGCCGGGTGACCAGCTCCCCAGGATCTGTTGAACTCGAGGAGGACCTATGACTACGTTCGCTCTCCTGGCCCACGCCGGTCACGCCGGCGACCACGGCTGGCTCGCGGGAGCCCTGCAGCCGCTGCTGGGCCTCGACCACTTCGTGGCCGGCCTCCTGGTGGCGGTCGTGCTCTCGCTCTTGGTCGCGCGGGTCGCCCTGCGCGTGGGTGTTCGGTCCGGGACGGCACCCGGGGCATAGCAGGCCCGTCGCTCGCGCTGCGGAGGCGTAGGGGCTCTCCCCACCGTGGATCGGCACCAACGCCCGACAGCGGGGGGCCGGATGGGAGGTGATCGTTCGCTGACCGCAATGCCGAACTACGGGGTGCAGGAATGAGCATGGCATTCGAGGTACGACTCGCGGGAACGTTCGACGAGGCGCTCGAGCGGGTCGGGGCGGCGCTGAAGGACCAGGGATTCGGCATCCTCACGCGCATCGACGTGAAGGCCACCCTCAAGGAGAAGCTCGACGTCGACTTCCGTAACTACGTCATCCTGGGCGCGTGCAATCCCCAGCTCGCGCACAGGGCGCTCTCCGCGCGGCCCGACGTCGGGATTCTGCTTCCCTGCAACGTCACCGTCGAGAAGACCGATCGCGGCGTCGAAGTGAAGATCGCCGACCCGCAGGTCATGATGGGGATCGGCGGATTCGAGGACGACGAGACCGTGGCCGGCGTGGCCGCCGAGGCACGCATGCTCCTGAAGAAGGCCGCCGACGCCCTGAAGGGGTGAAGACTCCTGTGGAGAACACCTTCGAGCTGACGCTCACGCAAGAGAACCGGCACCGCTTCCGCGGCGACTGCAGCGGCGCGTGGCTCGTGATGGAGATCTTCGAGCACTTCTGCACGGTCACGGCGAGCACCCGAGCGGGCCTCGACGTCCGCGTGGAAGTCGCGGTGCCGGACCGTGCCGGCGAGTCCGTGGTCGAGGCCCAAAGCGCGTGAGCTACGTCGCCCTCGATACGGCGCAACCGGTCTGGGGGCGCTTCCTCTGCGTGGCGCCGCTGGTCCTGATCGGCACGACGGGGGATGGCGGCGAGCCGGACCTCGCGCCGAAGCACATGGTCACCCCGCTCGGATGGGACAACTACTTCGGTTTCGTGTGCACGCCTCGCCACGCCACGTACCGCAACGTGCTACGCACTGGCGTTTTCACGGTCAGCTATCCGCGGCCCGAGCAGCTCTTGTTCGCGAGCCTGGCGGCTGCGCCGCGCTGCGGCGACGGGCGCAAGGAGGAGCTGGACCGGCTCCCCGTCGTCGCCGCCGAGGAGGTCGACGGCCCGCTGTTGGACGGGGCGTATCTACACTTGGAGTGCGCGTTGGAGCGGGTCGTCGAGGGCTTCGGGGAGAACGGGCTCGTCGCCGGCAGGATCGTGTCGGCGAGAGTGCACGAGGACGCGGCCCGCAGGCGCGATCTGGAGGACGAGCGCCTCGTGGCCCAGAGCCCACTCCTGGCGTATCTGGCTCCGGGCGCGTTCGCCCGCATCGCGGAGAGTCACTCCTTCCCGCTGCCGGCCGGCTTCCGCCGTTAGGCGGGCCGCGCCGGCCCGCCTCAGACCTGCTTCAGTAGGCCAACGCGGAGCGCAAAGCGCACGAGCTCGCTGCGGTGGCTGAGGCCGAGCTTGTCCATGATCCGGGAGCGGTACGTGTCGACCGTCTTCGGGCTGATGAAGAGCTTCTTGCCGATCTCCCGCGAGCTGAAGCCTTCGGCGGTCAGGGCCAGCACCTCTTGCTCGCGCGCGCTCAGGTCGCGCAAGCTCGCTCCCTCCTCCGCCTCGTGGGACTTGTATTGCTTGAGCAGCAGCGTCGTGGCCTTCGGCGGAAGGAAGACCTGCCCTCTCGCGACCACTCGGATCGCCTCCAGCAGGTCCGTGTCCGCGCTCGTCTTCGTGAGGTATCCGCTGGCCCCCGCCTCGACGACGGGCACGAGATACTCTTCCTCCGCGTGCACCGTCAGCACCAAAACGCTCGTGTCCAGGCCCAGCGCCGCGATGCGACGCGTGGCCTCGAGCCCATGGGATCCCGGCATCGAGAGGTCCATCACGACGACGTCGGGCTTGAGCGAGCGCACGAGGTCGACCGCTTCCTCTCCAGAGGAGGCTTCGCCCACGACCTTGACCTTGCCCTGTGCCTCGAGCAACGCCTTGATGCCCGCGCGGAACATGGCGTGATCGTCGACCAGCAGGACCGAAATCGGCTCAGGCACGTTGCCCCCCCAGGGCCGTGTGAGGTACCACCGCGCGCACGATCGTACCCTCGCCTGGCGCGGTCTGGATCGTCAACCTGCCGCCTACCATGCTGGCTCGCTCCCGGAGCCCCACCAAGCCCAGGCCACCGCCCGAGTCCATCGCGCGAGAGAGTAGAAATCCCCTGCCTTCGTCCGTCACTTCGGCGACCACCGTATCGTCGTCCACGAAGAGCCTGACGAGCGCCTGGTTCGATCCCGAATGGCGGCGGGCGTTCGACAGCGCCTCCTGGACGATGCGGTAGAGCGCCAGCTTGGTCGTGACGTCGAGATACGGGTCGACGACCCCGAGATCCGTCTCCACCACTTGCTGACCACCTTCGCTCAGGCTGCGCACGTGTGCGGCCACCGCGAGCGCGAGACCGAGCTCCTCGATCTCTGGAGGGCGCAGCCCTCGCGCCATACGCTTCACGCCCTCGGCAGCGTCGACGATCTCCTCCCGGATCTCGGCGAGCAGGGCGGCCCGACCCGCGGCCGTCGACTCCTCGGCCAGGCGCCTCACCCGGAGCAGTAGGGTCGCGAGGCGTTGCGCGGTGTCGTCGTGCAGCTCGCGCGCGATGCGCTGGCGCTCCTCCTCACTAGCCTGCATGGCGCCCTCGGAGAAGTTGCGGAGCCTCCGGTATTCGGTCACGTCGCGGACCGTGCAGATGATCCGCATCGTGCCCTCGTCACGCGACCAGGGGCTCAGGCTGATCTCCACGGGAAACGTCGCGCCGCTCTTGTGTTGCCCCCGCAGGTCGAGTCCGGCGCCCATGGGACGGTTGTGGGGATCGGCGCCGTAGCGGGAACGGTGGCCCGTGTGCGCCTCCCGGTACGCCTCGGGCACGAGCGCCTCCACGCCGCGCCCGAGGAGCTCTTCGACCGACCAGCCGAACATCTCCTCGACGCGCGCGTTCGCGGCACGGATGACACCCTGGGGATCGACGACGAGGCAGCCGTCCGGTGACGCTTCGAAGATGGCTTGGTATTCGCCTGGGTCCATTCTCGTGGCGGGCAGGGGGGAAGGAGAACGAAATGTAGAGACGCGTCGGCGCGAAAGGGCCGGGGCCCGCACGGTTCTTTCCCCTCTGCCTCCCCCCACGTACTATGGCCGGCCTGCGAGCCCCGGCGGGGCCCGCCGGGAACCTCCTCACGAGCCTCCTCAGCGAGCGAAGACGATCCATGTCACGGAAGCACACATCACCGATCGTGGCGGCCGCCCTCGCGGCCGTGACCGCCTTCCCCCTGGCCGCCTCGGCCCAGGCGAACATGGCGCCGACGAACAACCTCCCCAACCCGTACCGGACCGTCGAGGGCTGGGCGAAGATGCCCCAGGGCCGGGCGTGGGGCTCCACGAGCACCGTGGACGTCGATCCCGACGGCGTGCACATCTGGGCGGCGGAGCGCTGCGGGACGAATCAGCGCGGCTGCCTGATCAACAACACGGTCAATCCCGTGATGAAGTTCGACGCCAACGGCAACATGGTCGACAGCTTCGGCGCCGGGCTGGTCGTGTGGCCGCACGGCATCCACGTCGACTTCGAGGGCAACGTCTGGATCGTCGACGGTCAGGACAATCGCCCTCAGGCAGGGCGTGGCGGCCAGCCGCCCGCGGGCCCGATGCCCGCCGTGGTGTACGGGCACCAGGTGATCAAGTTCAGCCCGTCGGGCCACGTGATCATGAGGCTCGGCCGCATGGGCGGCGTGCCGGTGGGGGACAAGGCGGCGGCCGGCCCGGCCGACGCGTTCTTCTGGCAGCCCAACGACGTCCATGTCGCGGGCAACGGGGACATCTTCGTCGCCGAGGGTCACGGCTCGGGCGGCGACCGCATCATCAAGTTCAACTCGCGCGGCGAGTACCT